>CAKRON010000010.1 GCA_934373455.1 uncultured Marvinbryantia sp. | reverse complement strand
ACCGGGGGCAATTGACCAACAGGGCAACGGGGAAACCAATGGGGACGGAGTTAATGGCTCTTTAGAGCCATTAACTCCGTCCCCATTGGTTTGTTACATGCTCATCTGATGAAGCAGATTTTTCTTAATATCATAGAGTTTATCAGAAAGATCTACATACATTTCGGATGGATTTACCAGACGTCTGTGTTCTTCCCACAAGGTATCTAATTCTTTTGCACAAATATCACGCAGTTCCATAACAGATGGAGAAGTGTAGATACAATCACCATTCTTGAAAACAGGAACCAGAAGTTCGCGCATCTCATAAGTTCCGGCTTTTAATTTGGTGCGTTTCCAGGTCTCGAGAGGATCAAAAATAGTCAGATCTTTGGATTCATCAAATAATTCATCAGCCAGGCAGATCAGATCTGCTTTAATCTTATGTGTTGCTTTTTCGTAAATACGGAATACCGTCTTGTTTCCAGGATTTGTAATTTTCTCAATGTTTTCTGAAAGCTTGATCTTTGGAATAAAATTACCGTTTTCATCCTGAACAGCTGCAAGTTTGTAAACACCGCCAAAAGCAGGGCAGTCTTTTGAAGTTATCATATTGGTACCAACGCCCCAGGAATCAATTTTGCATCCCTGAGATTTCAGACTGGTGATCAGATATTCATCCAGGTCACTGGAAGCGGAAATAAATGCATCTGTAAATCCGGCATCATCCAGCATCTGGCGTGCACGTTTAGTCAGATAAGCCAGGTCGCCACTGTCCAGACGAATTCCATAATTCTTCAGTTTGATTCCAGATTCTCTCATTTCAGTAAATACACGAATGGCATTCGGTACACCGGATTTCAGGGTGTCATAAGTATCTACCAGAAGACAGCAGGCATCCGGATACAATTCAGAATATTTTTTGAAAGCAGTGTATTCATCCGGAAAACTCATAATCCAGCTATGTGCATGGGTTCCTTTTACAGGAACATCAAAAAGCTGACCTGCAAGCACATTAGAAGTACCGATACATCCGGCGATCATAGCAGCTCTGGCACCATAAACACCTGCGTCAGGACCCTGGGCACGGCGCAGACCGAATTCCATGACACCGCCGCCGTCAGCAGCGTTAACGACACGAGCTGTTTTGGTAGCGATCAAACTCTGATGATTGATAATGGTAAGCAAAGCAGTCTCAACAAGCTGAGCCTCCATAATCGGAGCTACGACCTTTACTAATGGTTCGCGAGGAAAGACAACCGTACCTTCCGGGATGGCATAAATATCACCGCTGAAGTGGAAGTCTCTTAAGTATTCAAGAAAATCATCTTCAAACAGATGAAGGGAATCCAGGTATGCAATATCTTCATCGGAAAAATGGAGACATTTGATATAATCAATCAACTGATCCAGTCCGGCAGAAATAGCGTAGCCGTTTCCACATGGATTGGTGCGATAGAACATATCAAATACTACGGTTTCATTGCAATTATTTTTAAAATATCCCTGCATCATAGTGAGTTCATATAGATCTGTTAACAAAGTTAGATTCATCGTACTCATGTTATTTCTCCTTAAAATCTAAATAAGTCCAAGAATGTAAAAATATTCTTGGACTTCATTATACACTCGTTATGACAAAAGGGGTAGTGTTTTTTCTTATAAAGTAGCTGGACGTTCTGTTTCGTAATCAGACCAGTTGGCAGAAACCGAAGCGCCACTGGTATCAGCAGTCGTCTGATAGGAGTCAACAGTAATCGTGTATTCACTTTCACCATCTTCATAGACGGTTCCGTCACTTCCCTGAATGGTAACAGAATTACCATCTTCGTCGATGATAGTACCTTCGCTGGAAAGTGCAGAAATCGTACTGTTGCCGGTAACGATCCATGTACTTCCGGCATCAATAGTTACATTACAGTATCCATCGCCGCCTTCGCCTGCAAATGTTTCATCATCTGTAAAAGCACCAGTCAGGGAACTGTTATCAGTCATATAGAAATCAAGATCGCTGATGGAATCCCATACAACATCACCTTCCATATCCTGGTTAATTGCTGTAAAGAGACAGTCGGAACCATTAGAACCGGTGGTTCCCCATCCTCTGGCATTGTCATTGCCGGTACATCTCAGGAAAAATTCACTGTCCGGTGTATAAGTAATATCCACGCCATCCAAAGTAATGGTACATTCCGTATTTGTTGTATATAAAAGACCACCATTACCGGAGGATAACGTGCCGTCTGTCATCTGGAAAGTGCTGTTTCCGACTTCTGAGTCACCTGACATACTCTGGTAAACAATCACACCCCAGGTGCAGTCATTCTGGTCATCATCGGACATATTTCCTGAGAGATTGCAGTCAAATAAATGCAGAGAATTCAGACCTTCAATGCAGACTGCCTCAGAACCGTTAGCAGTCAGATCAGCATTGTGAACAGCAATATTAGCGGTACAGTAAACTGCCGGAGAACCGACCCCATTAGAAGTATAAGTACCGCCGTCTACAACTATGGTTCCACCTCCCCGGTCGCTTCGGATAGCGGCAGAAGATTCTCCATTTGTAGTGACATTCAGATCCCATGCATACAAAGTGCCTCCTCCTGCTGCATGAATGCCGCCGGAAGTGTCCTGTTCTGTAGTGATGGTAGAATCTGCGGCATAGACAGTACCATCACCATAAGCAAATAGGCCGGTACCACCTTTGGCATCGGTAGAAATGGTACCCCCACTTACAGAAGCAGTACCGTTTGTTGCAAGAACTGCGGCTCCCACACCATAAAAACTGGAATTGTCGCCACCAGTGCTATCGGAAGAACTGCGTAAAATATCCGAATCCCTTATAGTGACATCAGCACCATTTTCTACCAGAACAGCATTTTCATCAGTCTCGGAAGATTCAATATTTTCACTGTCAAATGTGGTATCTTCGGTACAGTCATTTACCGCATCATAACTGTCAATGCCCTGTGTCTGTTCACCAGGACCGTCTTCACCAGGACCTCCTTCGCCAGGAGCACCCTGACCTTCAGGTCCGCGACCATCCTGCGGCGGTTCGCCAGGTGCTTCCCCGTCTGGTTTTTCTCCATCTGGTTTCTCCGGTGGAGTGGAAGATTCTGTAGAACTTTCTGTTGTAGTTGTATCTGTGTTTACAGAGGCCATAACAGGGCAGGCCGTCATTGTCAGTGCCATACCAAGGGCCAATGCTGCGTATTTGTTTTTCATAATAGTTCCCAATCCTTTCTGTAGAAATTAGATGGGTTTATGTTATAGGAAAAGTATGGTCATTCTGTGAAAATTATGGAAAGAAAATATGTTTTTCCTTAAGAAAATCGGAATGTTGCAGGTTGTCAAAAGATATAGGGAATGATATGGTAAGAGGAGAAAAAGTGGAATGTGAAATAGCAGAAAACTGTTTGCAGAAGGAAGGCACATAGGACATGGCAAATGAACTACATAAGATAGAACAGGAAGTACAGGAAGAAGTAAAAGAAATAGAAGAGAAAATACAGACATCCGAGACTTTTTTACTCAGTGCCATACTGGCATTGTCAGGAGGGTTTCAGGATGCTTATACTTATAATGTCAGGGACAACGTCTTTTCCAATGCCCAGACAGGAAATGTTGTGCTGATGAGTCAGCATATGATGATGGGAGAATGGGGAAGTGCAATTCATTATCTGTTTCCTGTTATAGCATTTGCCCTTGGAGTTCTGGTAGCAGAGAAAATCGGTCACAGGTATAAAAATGCAAAAAAATTGCATTGGAGGCAGATTATTGTTGCGATCGAATTTGTGATATTGTTTGCAGTTGGATTTATTCCGGCAGCGGGAAATATGTTAGCCACTATGTTGGTATCCTTTGCCTGTGCCATGCAGGTTCAGGCGTTTCGTAAAGTTCATGGATATGGTTATGCCAGCACCATGTGTATTGGAAATCTGCGAAGTGGAACAGAAAGTTTATCAGTGTATCTCCGGGATAAGAAGCATGAGGCACTGACCAAGACAGCGCACTATTATGGAATTATATTTTTCTTTGCAATTGGGGCAGGAATTGGAGGTATTTTTTCCATACATATTGGTATGAAAGCCATCTGGGTATGCAGCGTGCTGCTGATTCTGGCAGGTACGATGATGGTACGGGAGAAAAGATAGGAAAACAGTTATACAATAGCAGGAGCTGCGATTGTATAACTGTTTTTTTAGTATATAACAGGGGATATTTTGTATATTCAAGCGTCTAATGGATGAAAACGAAAACAAGGAGGAACATAAGGTGACAAAGGAGCAACTTGGAGATCTGATTTTGGAATCTCAGCATCAGATGTATGCCACAGCAAAGTCTATTTTAAAAGATGACCACGACTGTGCAGATGCCATTCAGGAAACCATTGTGAAAGCATTTGCAAAGCTGGATACACTGCAGAAAGATCGTTATGCAAAGACCTGGATAATGCGGATTTTGATGAACGAATGTTATAACATCTGTCGAAAAAATGAGAAGATTTTACCCATAGAGCAGTATATGGATTGCATTGAGACGCCACAAAGAAATGAGACAGATTATGGTGACCTTTACGAAGCAGTCTGTGAATTATGTGAAGAACTTCGTATACCGGTAGTATTGTATTATGTGGAGGACTTTAGCTGTAGAGAGATCGCAGAGATTCTGGGAATTTCAGAAGGAGCAGTACAGAAACGTCTGGCAAGAGCCAGAGGGAAACTGAAGAATCAATTAGAAGATAAGGAGGCAGCAGGCAGATGAGATTAAAAGACTTAAAAAATCAGTATCCGAAGACACCGGATTTTATCAGTGAAATGATTGAGACGGAAGTAGAAAAACAGATCCATACACAAGAAACAGTCAGACGCAGCAGAAAGAAAAAACAGGTCTGGACACTGGGACGTACAGCCACGGCGGCAGCAGTTGCCTGTGTGCTGATCGGAACAGGAGCGTACGCAGCAGTGAACGTATATCGGAATTATCATATGAAAATGGAACAGCAGGGAAATTATAGTGTGGTGACCGGATTGACGGAAGAGACAGAAGAACAGACAACAAAAACACAGACATTGCCAGATCAGATTGCAGAGGTAAAAGTAGAAACATCTTATATTCCGGAAGGTATGGAATGGAAAGATGAACGACATCTGGACTATACAAATTCAGAAAACAAGGGTGGATTTTCTTTTGAAAGCGTATTGATCGGAGATGGCAATCTGGAGGAAGGACTGACAGATACCAGTGTGGAAGAAAGTGAACAGACTACGTTCGGGGAGCATGAGGGTGTTTATCTGAAGTACCATAGTGTACGGACAGATACACATTTTAACCAGAGAATCTATTTGCTCTGTCCGGAAGAATCAAGAGTATTGATTGTCTATATCGGAAGCGATGTATCCAAAGAAGAGGCATATAAAGTAGCAGAAGGAATCACACTGACGGAGACCGGGGAGATGATCAGCACAGCAGATATGTGGGACTGGAATGCCTTTATACAAAACTCCAAAGGTGAAGTTGTGGAAGAAGATGAATCAGGATTCATGCCGTATGGTTCAGTAGTGTCGGCAGATCAGCTGCATATTTATTCTATGGGAGAAGAAATATATAAGGAACAGGCATTTACTGAGGAAGAGAAGAATGTGAGCCTGCGAGTAGACAGCCTGCAGGTATCAGATGATTTTTCACTTTTAAATGAATCCTATATTCCAGAGGAATGGAAAGACCGACTGGACGAAAATGGGAAACTGAAAAACAACGACGCATCTTATGTGAAACGAGGTGACGGTGTGAACACGCTGGATGAAGTCGTCAGGACAGAGAGTTTCCCGGCAAAACTGGTGTATGCTACGCTGACAGTCACGAACCACAGTGACCAGGAAATACAAGATATTCTTTATTACATCAAGATGTCTCTGCTGAATCAGACAGATGACGGATATCAGGAATATAATTATATGGAGCAGTCAGGAGAAGATTATGATTATGTAGAATGGAACAGTGGACTGTCTCTTGACGGTGGCATGGGTTACTATGACAATCAGAACGGAATCGGAAAGAATTACATTTCCGGACTGGCAGCAGGAGAGAGTACAAAGGTAAATGTGGCATGGATCGTTAATGAAGGCGATCTGAACAACATGTATCTGGAAGTGTCAGGATTTTGCGCAAGTCTGACCGGACCAAATGTAGACATGGCACAGCTGGTAGATGTAAGACAGTAAATAAAATAATAAATTTTCATTATAATATATTGATAAAATTTAATGATCTGCATATAATAGATACAGAAACATAACAAGGAGGTGCAGATCATGGCGGCAGCAGCAAGTCTTTTAAAGAGTTTAATACCTATATCACAATTTAATAAGGGACAGGCGGCAAAGATATTTGACAGACTCCATTCTGAGAAAGAACTGATTGTGTTGAAAAATAATCAGCCATCCGCAGTAATTTTATCACCGGAAGAGTATGCCAGGTTAACAGAAATAGAAGAAGACTATTATCTTTTATTGGAAGCAACAAAAAGAATCGAAAAAAACGGAACCAAAGACACAATATCTTTCGATAAAGTTATGTCAGATCTGGGAGTTACTGAGGAAGAATTAACAGAAATGGAGGATGTGGATATCGAATGATATGGAGTATTGAGTTTTTAGAAGAAGCTACAAAAGATATGAAAAAACTCGATCACTCAGCTAGGGTGCAGGTTTTAAAGGGAATAAGCAAAGTTGGAGAAAATCCATTACCAGTGAATGAAGGTGGATATGGAAAGCCTCTGGGAAACAAGAATGGAAAGAACCTTACGAATCTTCTGAAAATAAAATTCAGAGATCTTGGAATCAGAGTAGTGTATAAGATAGAGCGTGTGGAAAATAGAATGAAGATCATAGTAATATCTGCACGAACAGATGAACAGGTTTATGAGGAGGCTGTAAAAAGACGCAAGAAGTATGAATTATAAGAAAAAGGAATTTGACCAAAACGAAATGTTTCGGTGCAAATTCCTTTTTTATGTCATGCTGTACTGAAAAACTATTTACAGATGGGGAAAAACATGGTACATTTATCGTTAGCAAAAACTAACTTTCGTGAGTCGTAAATGAACAGAGAGGTGTTATCATGCCATTGAATCTGGCAGAGTTTCATAAAGTGTATACTATAGCCAAGATCTGCGGTCTGGAAAAACAGAGGCATTATTTGGAGACGTTGGGATTTACAGCCGGGAGTAGGGTGGAAGTATTATCTGCGTTTCACGGATATTTTATTGTGCTGATCAGGGAGAGCAAGATCGGAATCGAGAAGCGTCTGGCGCAGAACGTGATTCTGGTTGCAGAATAAGAAGAGGGAGAAAGAACGTGAAATTTAATAAAAAAATTATTAATTTTTGCAATGCACAGTTGGTATTATTTCTTATGTTTTTGCTTATTGTGGCATTTCATCTGGATAATCTCATTCATTATGATACCATAGCAGCATTACTGGTAAGGCTTATTTTAGTAACCATTGCATTGTTGGGATGTGCCCTGACACTGGCACTGAAGGATTATGTACAAAATATGGTACAGAGTGAAGCCACAGATGCAGTGGGAATTCACAATAAAAAGGCATTGGAGAAAAAACTGAACCAGATCCAGGAACTGGATGACACACTGGATGTGGGCATTATGATGTTTGATATGAATGGTCTGAAATATATCAACGACATCTTGGGTCATGATGAGGGAGACCGTTTTATCAAAAACTTTGCATCTTTTCTGACCAGAATTCTGACAGAAAACAGTTTCCTGGCAAGATACGGTGGAGATGAATTTGTTATTATACAGGAACACACACCTCTGGATGAACTGGAAAAGATGAACGTAGAGCTTCAGAGAATTGTAGATGTATACAATGCACAGGCAGAACATGAGATCAGCTATGCAGTTGGTTATGAGGTCAGTTATAAGAATCATTATTATCTGGTGCAGGATTTAATGAAGCTTGCTGATGAAAAAATGTATCGGGACAAAGCATTTAAAAAGAACGGAAGCAGTCAGGCGCAGATTCAGTGCAGGAGAGTCAGTGATGTAGGACAGATCATTTCTATCAGGGAACTGGCAGGGAAGTTATTCACATTAAAGAATAATGGAGAAGAACACAAGACCTATATGTTAGTGTTGATGGATGTGAAGGATTTTCATCTGATCAATGAATTCTGGGGCTACCAGATGGGAAATGAGATTTTACAGTTTATATGGAAAAGACTGGAGTTATTTCCAAAAGTAGTTTTTACCAGTCGATTTCATTCAGATGTATTTGTGGCAGTAGTGGATGTGACAGGAGAAACTCTGGATTCCTGCCTGAAAATGGTTGTGAAGAATAACCAGATTCTGGCAAATGATGTGCTGGAAAAGTTTCCGATTGAATATTTCTCTATGAATACCGGTTTGTATTATGATTTGAATCGTGAGGAGAGTACAGAAAAGATTATTTCTCATACCAATACTGCCAGGAGAAAAGCACGAAAACAAGTGGGTAGTATCTGCGCCTATACTCAAGAACTGGCGTATGAAGAATTGTTGCGAGCCGATGTGCTGCATTCCTTCCAGAGTGCGCTGGAGAAAGAAGAATTTATTCTGTATTTTCAGCCAAAGATTGCTGGGCAAAATGCAGAGATCACCAGTGCAGAAGTACTGGTACGCTGGCGGCGCGCAGATGGGGAAATATGGGGACCAAACAAATTTATATCAGTTTTGGAAGAATGTGGAAAAGTGGAAGCTCTGGATTTTTATGTGTATGAAAAAGCATTTCAGTGGATGGTCAGCCAGCGTAAATGCCGGACACAGCCAGTAACATTGTCTTTGAATATTTCTCCGTTCCACTTCCGGGATATTGAGGGATTTACAAAAAAACTGCTGGATATCATAAACAAATACGAGATAGATACCAGATACCTTATTTTCGAGATTACAGAGAGCGCCTATATACGCAACCGGGATGCTGTGAACAAGATGATCAGTATTTTGCATGAATATCATATCCGTATCTCCATGGATGACTTTGGTTCAGGATACTCATCTCTGAATACACTGAAAGACATTGCCTTTGATGAAGTGAAGATCGATAAGAGCTTTCTGGACGGCAGCCTGACGGAAAAAGGTCGTATCGTATTGCAGGAAATCTTTCATCTGTTGAAGCGAACCGGAAAAAGTATTGTCTGCGAAGGAGTAGAGACGAAAGAAGCTGCAGATTTCCTGATTCAGGAAGGCTGCGATGAACTGCAGGGATATTACTATTATCGGCCGATCTGCATGCGGGAGTTTGAAGAAGCAGTAAAAGAAAAGAGAAAAGCATCATAAATTAAAATAATATGTAGACCAAAAGTATAGTCGTCAGATCATGAAAAATGACTGGCGATTTTTTACATGTTTTTTACTTTGCTTTTCTGAAGCTTTACAAAAGTTTTACCCCGCTATGATAGTAGGGTAAAACTTTTTTCTTTATACTTGGCTTATCTGATGACGATGACGATCAGGAGAGGAGAGAAAAATGAAGAAAAAAATTTGTATGCTTCTGGCAGGAACGATGCTGGCAGGCAGCCTTGGAACCACAGGATTTGCACAGGAAGAAACGACAACAACAGAACCAATGGAACTGACCATGTATTTTCCAGTCTCAGTAGGAGGCGGTCCGGATGCACTGATCGATGATCTGTGTGCACAGTATCATGAAGAGAATCCGAACATCACAATCAATCCGGTATATGCCGGAAGCTATGCAGATACCAGAACCAAGGTGCAGGCAGCGATCAAGGGCGGCAATACACCGGATCTGGCAATTATGTTTTCCATAGATTTATATTCACTGCTGGCTATGGATGCCATCGCAGATATTGACAGCTTCTGTACCACAGAGGAAGATCAGCAGTGGCTGGATGGATTCTACGATGGATTCATGATGAACAGCCGTGACGGAGAAACCACTTACGGTATTCCATGGCAGAGAAGTACCATTGTTCTTTATTATAATAAAGATGCATTTGAAGCAGCTGGACTGGATCCGGAACAGCCGCCTACAACATGGGATGAATTGTATGAAGATGCACAGAAACTGACTGTTACTGAGAATGGACAGACCACACAGTATGGTATTCAGATCCCATCTGACGGATATGCATATTGGATGCTTCAGACCTTCTGTGTACAGCAGAGTGGTTTTAACCTGATGAACGATACCGGTACAGAGACTTATTATGATGATGAACGTACAGCAAAGGGACTGAAGTTCTGGAAGAGCCTGTCAGAGGACGGTTCACAGCCATCCGGTATCGTAGCATGGGCAACTACACCTTCTGATTTCCTGGAAGGAAAAACAGCGATGATGTACCACACAACCGGTAACCTGACCAATGTGAAAAACAATGCAACATTTGATTTTGGTGTAGCCATGCTGCCGGAAAATGAATCCTTCGGTTCTCCGACAGGCGGCGGTAACTTCTATATCTTCAAGGGTGTATCCGAAGAACGCCAGCAGGCAGCCTTTGACTTCATCAAATGGATGACAGATGATGAACGTGTAGCTCAGTGGAGCATTGATACAGGATATGTGGCAACCAGACCAAGTGCTTATGAAACAGACCGTATGAAAGAATATGCAGAAGAATTTCCATACTGTCTGGTAGCAAGAGATCAGCTGGAATACGGCTATGCAGAACTGTCCACTTACAATCAGGCAGAAGTGCAGAAAGCAATTGATGACGCAATCTCTTATGTTATGACCGATCAGCAGGATGTGGAAACAGCACTGGCTGCAGCACAGCAGACAGCGGATGGAATTCTTCAGGCATATCGATAAGAGTAAGTTTTGAACAGGAGGGCTTATGAGTACAGCAGAGCAGGTACTTACCGGTCCGGTAATCCAGTCAGGGACATCGAGAGTGTCCCTGTCTGTCATTCAGGAACGGGCGAGAAAGAAAAAATGGAAGACCAGTTTTCGTGCATGGCTATTGTTACTGCCATCCCTGATCTTTCTTGGAATTTTCACAGTATATCCTATAATACAGAGTCTGATTTCCAGTTTTTATAAAGATGATCTGACAACTATTCAGCCGATATTCACCGGATTAGCCAACTATCAGGCTTTGGCTTCGGATCCGGTATTCTGGGAAAGTCTGAGAAACAATTTGTTGATTGCAATTGTTACAGTGCCGGCCAGTATTCTGCTGGGTGTGGCAATGGCTTCTTTTTCCAATGCCCTTGGAAAAATAGGAAAGACTGTGACAAGAATCGGATTTATCTATCCGACTTTTATACCATTGGTAGCGGCAGCCAATATCTGGATGTTTATTTATACACCGATTTATGGACTTCTGGGATACATTAATTCCAGCTGGCGGCTGCTGGCAGACGGAAAGACAGCAATCTGGGCGATTATCGTCATGCTGATCTGGAAACAGGCCGGATATTTGATGTTATTTTATATTGCCGGATTAAACGGCATTTCAAAAGAAGTGTTTGAAGCGGCAGAGATCGACGGAGCAACCGGATTTCGCAGATTCAAGGCGATTACCTGGCCATTATTAAAACCAACTACCATGTATGTATTTATTATTGCACTGACCAGTGCATTTAAAACAGTAGATCATCTGTATATCATGACAAAGGGTGGACCGGGAAATGCAACCAACATGTTGCTGTTTTATATTTATCAGACGGGATTTGATTACTGGAACAATGGAAAAGCATCTGCCATGACAGTCATTCTGGTTGGTATTTTGCTGGTTGTTACGGCCGTAAAGTTTTTCTATGATGATAAGCATGCTTATTATAACGAATAGAGGATTGAAGTATGATTAAAAAATTAAGTGTAGGAGATGTGTTGTATCGTACATTAATGTGGATTATGATGGTGGTTTCTGTGATACCACTGATCTGGGTGATTCGTACAGCGTTTATTCCATCCGGCAAAGCATTGGATCTGTTTACCTTCGCCAGACCGACTCTGGAAAATATCAGACATGTATTTGAGACGGTGCCGTTTTTACAGTATTACGGAAATACAATTTTGATTACGTTACTGGTGCTGGCGGTACAGTTGATTCTGGTTACTTTGGCAGGGTATGCTTTCGCCAGAATGGACTTTTACGGAAGTAAATTATTGTTTGTAATTTTTCTGGCACAGATGATGATAGCACCAGAAGTATTGATCTTGCCAAATTATAGTCTGATGGTGAAACTTGGTTTAAATGACAGCCGCATCGGAATTGCATTACCGTTTTTTGCATCCGCTATGGGAACGTTGATTGTCCGTCAGACAATCAAAACAATACCATATGAATTGGAAGAGGCAGCTCAGGTAGAAGGGGCATCCTTTATGCAGACTATTACGAAAGTTTATGTACCGCTTCTAAAACCAGCGTTCGTGGCATTTGGTATGATTTCGGTTTCTTACCAGTGGAATAACTTTTTATGGCCGCTTGTTATGACAGATTCTGTATCCAAAAGACCATTGTCTCTGGGGCTTGCCATGTTTGCCATGTCTTTTGAGACAGGAGCACAGTGGAGTGATGTCAGTGCAGCTACATTTTTGGTATGTGCACCACTGTTGATTTTATTTGTAGTATTTCAGAAACAATTTATAGAAAGTTTTGTACATTCGGGGATTAAGTAAGGAATGAAAAAAAGATTATTTATCATGGATATAGATGGTACGCTGGCGCTTGGGAATCAGTTAATTGACGGTGCGGCAGAACTGATCGAGGAAATACACCGGCAGCATGCAATTTGCTGTTATTTTACCAACAATTCATCCAGAGGCGTGGCAGAATATGTGGATAAGTTTCGTGAATGGGGAATTGAGACAACAGAAGAAGAATTTGTGACTGCCGGCACATTTGCTATTACAGAAGTGAAAAAAAGATATGGGGAACAAAAAATATTTGTTCTCGGTACAAAAGCATTTCTCTGGGAATGCAGGAGAATGGGACTGAATGTGACGGAAAAAGAAACACAGAACATTGTGGCAGTATTGACAAGTTATGACAGAGAGATGAATTATGAGAAAGTAGCGACAGTCTGTCGGGTACTGGAGAAACATGACGTACCATGGTATGCGACGAATGAAGATCTTTGCTGCCCTTATGAAGATGGAATGATGCTCCCGGATTGTGGTGCGATCAGTTATATGATTTCTCTGGCGGTGAATCGTAAACCGCAGTTTTTGGGAAAGCCACATCCTGAGATGGCAGAGTATGTACTGGAAAAATGGAATTGCACAAAAGAGGAAGCTTTATTGGTGGGTGATCGTTGTTATACGGATATTGCCTGTGGACAAAGGGCTGGGATTGATACCTGTCTGGTTTTGACGGGGGAAGAAAAAAGTGCCAGAAACAAAGCAGATATCTGTCTGAATTCAGTCAAAGATTTTGCGAAAATATTGAAAAGGCAAAGACTGAACAATTCAGAAGAATTTCCAATGCATAATTGGATACAAAATACAGATGGAGCAGAGGAAGGAATATCTCCAGATCAGATTTTTGCGGAAGAGAGTCGGTGGTACCGTGGGGATCTGCATATTCATACGACGATGTCTGACGGACATGATACACCGAAAGAAATGAAGATCCGGGCAGAAAAAGAAGGACTGGATTTTTATGCTGTTACCGATCACAATGTGTGGCAGAAAAAATGGCCGTTGACGAGCTGTATGGTATTGCCGGGAATCGAAATTACCCAGGAAATTGGTCATGCTAACCGGATCAAAGCAGGAAACCATGAGATCTTTAGTCTGAACCATCCATTTCTGGACCAGTGGAGTTGGAAGTATATGGATCTTCAGTTGTCAAAACTATCCTGTCTGGAAGTGGAGAATAATCCGACTTTTGCATATGATCCATGTCATAATACAGAAAATGCAAATAAAAAAGCAGTAAAGTTATCTGATTTATTGTGGGCAGATGGTTATCGTATCTGTGCAGTTGGTGGAAGCGATGTGCATCTGAAAGAAACAGAACGTTATGGAGATGCATCTGTGCCGCCAAAACCGGGAGACCCTTCTACATGGTGTTATATGGAACAGATGACACCGACACAGTTCCTGAAGAGCATACAGGCTTGTCACGTCTATGTGACCAGAAACTGTGAAGTGCAATTTTCCTGTGAATGTTATCAGGCATCTGGAGAGCGGATACCAGGCGCATACCGTTTCGGGGACAGACTGCCGGATCAATGTGCGATTATGGGATTTGAATTGAAGATAAAAACCAGTGAAAAGAAGCCACAGGTCTTTTATCTGAATGACGGAGAAAAGACATTATTAATGGAAGAAGTGCAGCAAGACGGATGGAGACAGTATAATGGAACGATCACGCTTTCGACGCAGGAAAGCTATCACTGGATAAGGTTTGGCGCAGAAACAAGAAAAGGAATTCTGCTCTTTTACGCCAATCCATTTACCAGAGGAGAAAAGAAGCCGGAGCTCCTGACATTTGGGGATGCAAGTTCCCACTTGGAAATCTTGAAAAAATCTTTTGATAGATTTTGAAATCTGCTTATCATTTTAAGTTGCCTGCATTCTTGAATTTTATTTACAGCATTCCGCCGTCCCCATAATTACGACACATCTGGAGTCAAAAACGCTTTGATATAATGGAGTGCTGCACCAATTGCTGGAGTATACTGTCCATGATTTCCTACCAGAAGTTGGTCTCTGGTCATCTGGAAAAGAGAACTTTCGTTGATTTTATTTAGCAGATACTGCATATCCGTTTTTTGAAAATATGGTGCAAGATATCCACTGATGATCACCGGACTGTCGATCACAAGATTTAGATTACGGATTGCAAATGCAAGGGAATCCAGATACTCTCGCCAGATCTGCAGGAGATTCGGAGCCTGTGTCTGGTGAAGGAGATTAAAAAAATCTTTGACTGGCATACCGGCAGCTGTTTTCAAGGAGTTTGCAGAGCAGTAAGTTTCCAGACAGCCGTGATTTCCACAGTAGCATTCCGGTCCATTCGGGTCGATGCAGATGTGTTCAATCAGACCACTGTGCATATGATTTCCCAGATGGACTTTGTGTCCGGTGATGATTGCACCACCAAGGTTTGGATTCAGCAAAAAAACCAGTGCGCTGTCAATTTGCGGATGATTCCAGAGTTCCAGATTTGCTGCTGCTTTGGAGTCATGTTCCAGATGGCATGGGTACGGAAGCCTGGAGGAAAAATCGGAAAGCTGCATGTTAGCATTTCCCATAATATTTCCGTAGGTTACGGAAGTTCCATCGAGGGAGATGATTCCCTGCGTGGCAATTGAAATTCCCTCAATTTTTTCGGGTTCATAATGATTTGCCTGAATAAACAACTCAACATTTGCGGTTAAGGCGGTATAGTAGGTATCACTGTTTTCATAAGGGAGTTCGATTGTTTCAGTTGCAATTGCATCTCCATATAAATTTACCGCTACAATATGAAACATATCTTTTAAAATTCCAAGTCCGATCGAAATGCGGAAATCTTCAACAATTCTTATGATCTGAGCTTTCCGTCCACCGGTTGATTCAAAATATCCATTTCGGCTGATTAAGCCATCATTTTCCAGCTCATTTAGATTTTGACTGACAGTAGAAAGACCCATTTGCAGATCCTGAACGATCTGAAGCTTAGAAGTTTCTTTCTGACTGTAGATGTATTGATAGACCTTATCACGATTTATTTTTTTCAGCGTGATAGTAGTCATTCCTTTTTCATGCATGCTATTCTCCTTTGATTACTTATATGTGAATCATACACATAAGATCTGGATTTATTTTAGTATAGATGTTGACATAATACAAGTTCACATACAGACTTTGTGAAAAATGTATAAAAAATAGATTATAAAAATGTATGTATTGTCAATAGATAATTGTGTCACCTGGTTATATACTGTACTTACAACTTAGATATAAACGTAAGTGAAAAGTATAACTAAAAATGAAAAGTAGAGATCGGGAGGTAATAAGATGAAGTTAACAATTGAAGGAATCAAAGACTGTGTGGCATGGAAGAATGCGGGAATTACACTTCCTGGATATGATGTGGAGAAGGTATCTGAAAAAGCAAAAGAAGAACCGAGATGGGTTCATTTTGGAATCGGTAATATTTTTCGTGTTTTTATTGGTGGAATTGCAGATGGGCTTCTGGAGGATGGAGGACTTGACAGAGGAATTACCTGTGTAGAGACATTTGACTATGATGTAGTAGATAAGATTTATGATCCATATGATAACCTCGGGCTGAGCGTAATTTTACATGGAGACGGAACACGTGAATATAAAGTACTCGGATCTCTTGCGGAAGCAGTGAGAGCGCAGTCTTCAGATCAGGCACAGTGGAAGCGTCTGAAAGAGATCTTTACAAGTAAGTCTCTTCAGATGGTGTCTTTTACAATTACAGAAAAAGGATATGCATTACAGAAAGCAGATGGAACCTGGTTCCCGTTTGTGGAAGCAGATATTAAGAATGGACCGGATAAAGCAACAGGAGCAATGGCAGTATTGGTAGCAATGCTTTATGAAAGATTCAAAGCAGGAAAATATCCAATCGCACTGGTATCTATGGACAATTGTTCACAGAACGGTGCAAAGCTTCGTGAATCTGTTCTTACTATGGCAGAAGAGTGGAAGAAGCAGGGGTTTGTAGATGCTGATTTCATCGCATATGTAAGTGATGAAAAAGTAGTTGCTTTCCCATGGACTATGATTGATAAGATCACTCCACGTCCAAGCAAACAGATTGCAGCTGATCTTGAAGCGCTCGGTGTGGAAAAGATGCAGCCGGTTATTACCGGGAAGAAGACATACATTGCTCCATTTGTAAATGCAGAAAAACCACAGTATCTGGTCATTGAGGATAGTTTTCCAAATGGACGCCCGGCACTGGAAAAAGGTTTTGGTGTATACATGGCAGACAGAAATATTGTCAATCTTTCAGAGAGAATGAAAGTAACGGTATGCTTAAATCCGGTTCATTCTGCAACAGGACCGCTTGGTGTTGTTCTTGGATATGACCTGTTTGCACATATGCTCAATACCAATGAAGATATGATGAAAATGGCACGAATGGTAGCTTATGATGAAGGACTTCCGGTAGTGGAAGACCCGGGAATTCTTTCTCCGCAGGCATTTGTAGATGAGCTGTTTAATGATCGTTTCCCAAATGAATATCTGGGAGATACGAACCTTCGCCTGGCAGTTGATGTATCACAGATGGTTGGTATCCGATTTGGTGAGACTGTAAAAGCTTATGTGGCAAAATATGGAGATGCATCAAAACTGACAGCGATTCCACTTGGTATCGCAGGATGGCTCAGATATATGCTGGCAGTGGATGATGAAGGAAACAAATTTGAACTTGCACCGGATCCGATGAATGAAGAAATAGGGGAACAGTTCAGTGATATCGTAGTCGGAAAGCCGGAGACATTTAAAGATCAGCTGAAACCAATTTTGTCCAATGAGCGTTTGTTCTTCACGGATCTTTATAAAGATGGCATTGGAGAAAAGATTGAAGAAATGTTCCGTGAAATGATTGCAGGACCGGGTGCAGTAAAAGCAACAATCCACAAATATGTTCACTAATCAGAAAAGATACGGGAGGAAATAAAAATGTCAGAAACAGTATTTGCAGCAGATCCGGCAAGACTGCTGATTGCAGCCGCAGCAGGAATTATACTATTATTACTGCTGATTATCAAATTTAAAATTCATCCAGTACTGTCTCTGCTGATTTCTGCGCTGGTTATCGGTCTCGGAGCTGGGATGTCAGTTCCGATTTTGGTAAACACAGTAGAAAAAGGTGCAGGAGAGACCCTGCAGGGAATCGTATTACTGATTGGTCTGGGATCCCTGTTTGGAGGAATACTGGAAATATCGGGTGGCGCACAGTGCGTTGCGCAGACCCTGGTAAATCGGTTTGGTGAGAAAAAAGCAGGGGTTGCGCTTGGAATTACCGGACTTGTAGTTGGGACGAGCGTGTTTTTTGAGGCAGGAGTTGTGATTCTGATTCCACTTGCTTTTGGACTGGCAAAGAAAACAAAAAAATCAACGTTGTATTATGTGATTCCCCTTCTTGCAGGTCTTGCAACAGGATTTGCTTTCATACCTCCATCAGCAGGATCGGTCTTGGTCGCTAATATGCTTGGGGTAGATTTGGGAGTTATGATCGCAGTCGGCGTGCCGACTGGAATTTTATCACTTATTTTTGCCGGAATTATATGGTCTAAATTTATCGGAACCAAAATCCATACCGGACTGCCAACCACAGTTTCAGAAGTAAGGGAAGAGGAAGAAGCGAATCTTCCACAATTTTCAACGGTCATTGCGATCATTCTTGTTCCGCTGGTACTCATTCTGTGCAGTACACTTTCGGAATATATTCCGGTGCTTTACAGAATACGGCCAGTACTGGAATTTATCGGAACACCATTTGTAGCACTGATCATTGCGGTCTTGTTTGCAATGTATTTTCTTGGAAAAAAACAGGGATATGATGGAGAACAGCTGAAAAAGATCATGGACAGATCCCTTCGACCGACAGGACAGATCCTTTTAGTAATTACCGGAGGTGGGATTATCCGCTGGGTGCTTCAGAACTGTGGAATGGGAGACATTATCGGACCAGCCCTGCAAGAGAGCGGACTTCCGCTAATTTTAGTTGCATTTCTGATCGCGGCGCTCGTAAGAGCATCTGTAGGTGCGGCAATAGTTGCAATGACGATGGCAGCAGGAATTATGGCATCTATGCCGGCTACAGCAGGTCTTTCACCATTATATCTTGCGGCAATGGTATGCGCAATTACTGGTGGCGCAACTGCATTCAGCCATGTAAATGATTCTGGTTTCTGGCTGGTAAGTTCCTTGCTTGAAATCGATGAGAAGACAACCTTAAAATCATGGACGATGATGGAGACGATTATTGGATTTACCGGTCTTATCTGCGCTTTGGTTATCAGCATATTTGCTTAGGAGGAAATGATGATTGCAAAAGTAATTTTAGGAACTATGACAAATGCACGAAAGCTTGTGAGCATTGCAGAAGGGATTTCATGTGATGCAGAGCTTTGCAGTGGCAGGTATGTGGTAAATGCAAAATCTATGCTTGGTGTTCTCAGCATACCGGAATTTAAATCTGGAGAACTGCATATTCATACCGATGAAGAAAATGAATGCAACCAGATTCTGGAAAAATTGCTCGAAGCCGAACTCCTTATGGATACAGATGAAGTGGCAAAAAGATCTCTTTACGACATTACAACATTTGGAGAGATTTTGATTGATTTCACCTGGCAGGGAGTAAATGAGGATGGGCAGACACTCTTTGCCCGGAATCCGGGTGGTGCCCCGGCAAATGTGGCAGTTGCAGCAGCAAAGCTTGGGGCGCATACTGCTTTTATCGGGAAAGCCGGAAAGGATATACACGGTGAGTATTTAAAAACTGTATTGGAAAAAGAAAATGTAGAGACAGAAGGAATGCTTCTGGATGAAAATTATTTTACAACACTTGCTTTTGTAAATGTTGATAAGAATGGAGAAAGAACATTCTCATTTGCAAGAAAACCAGGAGCAGATACCAAGATGGAAAAAGAAGAAATTGATGTTGATATTCTGGATAAGACATGCATTTTTCATATTGGTTCTTTATCATTAACTGAGCAGCCGGCAAGGGATACAACATATTATGCGATTCGACGTGCGAAAGAAAAAGGAAGCATTATCTCGTATGATCCCAATTACAGAGCTTCATTATGGCTGGATGAGGAGACGGCAAAGAAACATATGCGAAGCCTGGTTCCTTACGTGGATATCATGAAAATATCAGATGAAGAAACAAAACTGTTGACTGACAAAGAAAGCCCGGAAGAAGCAGCAAAAATTTTGTTCCAGAAAGGTGTCAAGATCGTTATAGTTACACTTGGAAGTGATGGAGCATATCTGTATTGCCAAGATGGCGGCGTATATATTCCCGGATTTCTAAGCAAAGCCGTGGATACTAATGGTGCAGGAGACTCGTTCCTGGGAGGTTTTTTATATTGTATCAGTAAAGATGGAAAGAGACCAGAAGTTTTTACCATGGATGAGTTGGAAGAGTATGTACGGTTTGGTAATGCAGTGGCAAGTCTTTGTGTAGAGAAAAAAGGTGCGATCCCGGCAATGCCGACACTTGCACAAGTAGAAAAACAGATCAAATATGCAAAAGCTGAATGATAAAAAATAGGCATAGAGCGAGGCTCTGTTGAAAAACTGAGGCTGCCGTGTTCACTAAAATTTAGTGATGCGGCAGTTTTTTCTGTAACCTTTTCATCTGCTCATTTGTATTATAATTGAAGGTACCTGAAACAGAACAAAGGGGAGTACTCATGAGACAACCAGTACAGGAACTGATGGAGCGTTATCAGAAGAATCTTTACGCAGCAGCATTTAACATCTGCAAAAACCAGATGGATGCAGAGGACGTGGTTCAGGAGACGTTCGTTCAGTATTATACAACAAAAAAAGAATTTGAAAATGAGCAGCATATACGGGCCTGGATCCTGAGAGTCGCGATTAATAAAGCGAAGAATCTCAGCATGACATTTTGGAAAAAGCATAAATGTTCTCTGGAAGATTATATGGAAACACTGGAATTTACGGATACACATTCCAGAGATCTGTTTGAAGAAGTGATGAAACTCCCGGAAAAATATCGGATTGTGATCCATCTGTTTTATTATGAAGATTATTCCATATGGGAGATTGCCAGTATCCTGAAACTGTCGGAAAGCAATGTGAAAGTACGGCTTTCCCGTGGACGGACTATGCTGAAGAATTCATTGCAGGAGGAGTGGGAAGATGACGAATAAAGAAAAATACAAAAAAGCGTTTTCTGCATTAGAGCTTCATGAATGCTCATTTCAGGAGGTAGAACAGATGGCAGTATTACAGAAAAAAACAAAAATGAAGATAGCGGCAGCCATGATAACAGGATGTGTTCTTCTTGGTGGAACCGGAACAGCCTATGCCATGAACGTGGGTGGAATCCAGCGCATGGTACAGATCTGGATGCATGGAGAAAGGACAGATGCAGTGATGGATGTGACAAATGACGGGGAAGGTTACAGTATCACATGGAAAGATGAAAACGGAGAAGAGCGAGAAGTCAGCGGAGGTGGAATCGCCTATGAAGCGAATGGAAAACAACGTCCGCTGACAGCAGAAGAATATTTGGAAGAATGGGATTCCCCAGAGGTGGAATATCTGGATGATGGCAGTGTCTGGGTATATTATCGAGATCAGAAAATTGATATAACAGATAAATTCGATGAAGACGGTATCTGCTATGTTCAGGTAAAAGATGAGGAAGGTCCGATTTACATGACTATCAAATATCAGAATGGATGGGGAAGCAACAGAAAGAAATATATGGATCCGAAAGAAATGTGGGGGTAAAACAGATTCGGAAAAAGCATTTACAAAAGTTTTATATTTGAAATCTAGGCGTTATGTTATAATCAGTACAGGAGGTAACTAAGAGAAATGCATTACAAAAGATAATATCTGAACAAAAAACAGATCAAATATGCAAAAGATAAATTATGAAAAGCACATGAGACAGTAAAAAACAACAAGGAGTGGACTCATGGAGAACAATACCATATTTGATGATGTTTTTCAGACTATAAAAGAAAAAATGCCGGAATTATTGATACCGTTGATTAATGAAGCATTTGGAACTACATATGCACTGGATGCACCGATTCTGCGAGGTGAAAATGAACATCATACTGCGAATGGAAAAATTATTACTGATTCTTATCTGATTATTGGATCACGAAAATATCATCTGGAATGTCAGAGTACGGAAGACAGTACGATGATCCTGCGGATGATCGAATACGATTTTGCGATCGGATTAGAATATGCAGAAAAAGAAGACGAAATCTATCAAATTCGTTTTCCGCATTCCTGTGTATTATATTTACGTGGAGATAATCGGAAAAACTGTATGGATCTGAAGTTAGCGTTTCCCGATGGGCAATCTGTGAATTACAAAGTTCCAGTGTTGAGAATGCAATGGTATTCATTGGAAGAACTTCTGGAGAAGAACATGGTTATGCTGTTGCCATATTATATTATCCGTTATGAAAAGTTGAGAGAACAGCTGGAGATTGACGAGATATTTAGAAAAGAGTTGTATACGGAATATAGAGCAATAGAAACATATCTGGAAAAGCACTTTTTAGAAAGTGGGCAGGAAAAAGGCTTCTGTGATATGATGGAATTAATCAATCGGATTACGGGTTATATTTTCTCAAAATCAGAAAAAATCAAAGAAGGGTTAGGTGAGATTATGGGAGGACAAGTGTTAGAACTGGAATCGGACAGATTAATGAAGCGAGGTTCTGTTGAAAAATTGTCTGAATTGGTGGCAAAAAGGATGCGAAAGGGTGATACCCCGGAACAGATAGCTGAATTATTAGAAGAGGATCTGGAACTGATTCAAAAAATATATACAGTTATTCAGCAAAATGGAATAGACTGTGAACCTTCTATAATATGTGAAAAAGTATTAGAAAAGTAGGTACTTGTCTGAATTTCCATCTGCGACATCAGAAAAACTTGACGTAGCCCGCTACGCCTACGTTTTTCTTCTTTGCAGAATGAAAATTCATTCTGCGTTATTAGTCCAGTTAATTTTTGTATGCTGTACTGGGGGTGTTACAGGGAGTAGAAGAGCAACATCACATAAAAACGGCTGTGCAGTCTGCCAGCTGTTTTTTACTTTCTGCATCAAATACTGTGGAACTGAGAAATTGAACTCTTCGTCCCTGTTTTTCTGCTTTTGCAGTAACCAGAATGTCAGAACCGGCAGGTGCGCTTCGTAAAAAGTTAATATTTAAATTTACTGTGACACAGCTATGGGTCTGCATCAGATATTTGGTCAGAAGCCCCATGGTCATATCGCAGCAGGTTGTCATAATACCACCGTGGAGAATTCCCATAGGATTCAGCATCCAGTCTTTTACCTGAAATTTCAGGGTAAGGGATCCTTCCATGGGATTACATTCTTCCAGTTCAGGTGTCAGCATATCATGGACGCCACCGCTAAAAGAACTCTTTTTGGCAAGATATTCTTTTAAAATACGTTCCATATGCTGTTGATCCGTTTCGCTCGGCAAACTGTTTTGCTGGCAGTTATCAAAAATGTTTACTGACATGGTTGTACCTCGTGCTTTCGATTTGAATTTATATCTGTACCGTGTCCGGCAGCCTGCGGTAATGATAAATAAAGAAGACATTTTCGCAAATTGCAGTCACTGCCCATGTAGTTACATAAGCCAGATACAGAGAATGCAGTGTATGGAAGTAGGCAAATATGGTAAAGAGCCATATGATACGCAGTACCACTACCCCTACAATTACAAACAGAGCAGGCGCCACGCTTTTCCCCAGTCCCCTTGATGCTGCAGTAGCATTATCCATAAAGGCGGAAACGCAGTAGGACAGAGACAAAATAGTGATACGGATAGAAGCGTACTTCATAACATTCGGATCACTGGTGAAGAGGGATAAAAATGGCTTTTGCAGGATAAGCAGGGAAAGTCCCAGGATCAATCCCACTGAAAAAGAATACAATGTGGCGATCAGGAAAGAGTGCCAGATCCGATCTTTCCGTCCTGCACCAAAGTTCTGTGCAACAAAACTGGTACATGCAGTGTAAAATGCAGCCATCATGTCAAAAATCAGTGTATCGGCGTTGACAGCTGCAGCGTTGCCCTCTACGACCACATGGTCAAACTGATTGACGGATGTCTGAATGCAGATATTAGCAACTGCAAACAGAGAATACTGGGTTGCACTTGGAATACTGATTTTTAAAATTTGTCCTGCGATTCCCCAGTCAAAAGCAATATCTCTTAAGTGCAAAGCATAATCCTGTGTGGATTTGAGCAGAAAACGCAGCACCAGGAAAGCAGAAATATATTGGGAAATGATGCTGGACAAAGCCACGCCCAATACACTCATATCGAATACCAGAACAAAAATCAGATTCAGGATCACGTTGATCACGCCTGCTATGAATAAATAGAGGAGTGGCCGCTTTGTATCACCGACAGCACTTAAAATGGCATTTCCATAATTATATATGGCAAGAGCCGGAGAACCGCACAGATATACGGTCAGATAAAGTGTGGCACCGTCAATTAACTCTGGCTTAGTGTTCATCAGAGTCAGAATAGGTCTGCTAAAGAACAGTCCGCATAAAAAAAGGAGAATACCGACTGCAAGGCAGAGCAGTATCGCCGTATGTACTGTTTTATTTAGTTTTTCACTGTCACGGGATCCCACAAATAACGCTGTGACAGCATTGACACCGCTGGCCATGCCCAGCAAAATTCCGGTTGTCAAAGTGAGAAAAATTGTAGTGGATCCTACAGATCCAAGTGCAATAGCACCTGCAAATTTACCGACCACAGCCACATCTGCAATATTAAAGAAAACCTGCAGAAGATTAGAAAACATAAGTGGAATCGAGAAGAAGAGAATCTTCTTCCAAAGAGAACCCGTGGTCATATCAATTTCATGAGTGTTCATAGTGTCCAATATCCTTAAAAAATAATTCTTAAATCTCCGCATATGTTAGCATAATTAAAGGGAATTTACAATTGAAAAACGCCAGATTTTACAGCAAATTCAGAAAAATGTATACAAAAATTATGCATAATTTTTGTTGATTTATTCACACTTATTTTGTATACTAACTTCTGTGGAGAAGGCATAAGTCTCCATAGATGCAAAAGATGCCGTAATTACTGCATTTGCAGGCGGTTATCGAAATTAGATACTAGGAAAGAAAAGAGGTTAATGGAAGATGGCAGAGATCAATTTAAGCAAGTATGGCATCACAGGAACAACAGAAATCGTTCACAATCCTTCATATGAACAGCTTTTTGAAGAAGAAACAAAGGCTGGACTGGAAGGTTATGAAGTTGGTCAGGTTACAGAACTTGGAGCAGTGAACGTTATGACAGGTATTTACACAGGACGTTCTCCTAAAGATAAATACATTGTTATGGATGAAAATTCCAAAGATACTGTATGGTGGACAACTGATGAATACAAGAACGACAACCATCCAATGCCAGAAAACGTATGGGAAACAGTAAAAGAAATCGCTAAGAAAGAACTTTGCAACAAGAGACTGTTTGTAGTAGATGCTTTCTGTGGAGCTAACAAAGATACACGTATGGCAGTTCGTTTCATCGTTGAAGTAGCATGGCAGGCACACTTCATTACGAACATGTTCATCACTCCTTCAGCAGAAGAGCTTGAAACATTCGAACCAGATTTCGTTGTATATAACGCTTCTAAAGCAAAAGTTGAAAACTATAAAGAATTAGGACTGAACTCCGAAACATGTGTAGCATTTAACATCACAAGCCGTGAACAGGTTATCATCAACACATGGTACGGCGGAGAAATGAAGAAGGGTATGTTCTCTATGATGAACTACTACCTTCCACTGAAAGGCATTGCAGCAATGCACTGCTCAGCTAATACAGATATGAATGGTGAAAACACCGCAATCTTCTTCGGTCTGTCCGGAACAGGTAAGACAACACTTTCCACAGATCCTAAGAGACTTCTGATCGGTGATGACGAACACGGCTGGGATGACAACGGCGTATTCAACTTCGAAGGTGGATGCTACGCTAAGGTTATCAACCTTGACAAAGAGTCAGAACCGGATATCTACAATGCAATCAGACGTGACGCTCTTCTTGAGAACGTTACAGTTGCAGCAGACGGTAAGATCGATTTCGCTGATAAGAGCGTAACAGAAAACACTCGTGTTTCTTACCCAATCGATCACATTGAAAACATCGTTCGTCCGGTATCTTCCGCACCGGCAGCTAAGAACGTAATCTTCCTGTCAGCAGATGCATTTGGAGTACTTCCTCCAGTATCTATCCTGACACCGGAGCAGACACAGTACTACTTCCTTTCCGGATTCACAGCTAAACTGGCTGGTACAGAACGTGGAAATACAGAACCTACACCTACATTCTCAGCTTGCTTCGGCCAGGCATTCCTGGAACTGCATCCTACAAAATATGCAGAAGAACTGGTTAAGAGAATGGAAAAGAGTGGAGCAAAAGCATACCTGGTTAACACAGGATGGAATGGAACTGGCAAACGTATCTCCATCAAAGATACTCGTGGTATCATCGATGCAATCCTGAACGGAGATATCAAGACAGCTCCTACAAAGACAATTCCAATGTTCAACTTCGAAGTTCCTACAGAACTGAATGGCGTTGATACAGGAATCCTGGATCCTCGTGACACATATGCTAACGCTTCTGAATGGGAAGAAAAAGCAAAAGACCTGGCTGGCAGATTCGTTAAGAACTTCGCTAAATACGAAGGAAATGAAGCTGGTAAAGCTCTGGTTGCAGCAGGACCACAGTTATAAGATTCATATTTCACTGAAACAGATCGGGTGTGATTTTTCACACCCGATTTTTTCACACCCTTATGCGGAGAGGATATTATGGTAAAAGTAGATTTGATTACCGGATTTCTCGGATCCGGAAAAACCACATTTATAAAAAAATATGCAGAGTATCTGATAGAATCCGGTGAAAATATATGTATTTTGGAAAATGATTTTGGCGCAGTGAATGTGGATATGATGCTGTTACAGGATTTGATGGGAGAAAAATGCGAACTGGAGATGGTAGCCGGAGGCTGTGATGAAGACTGCCACAGGAGACGTTTTAAAACGAAGCTGATATCTATGGGAATGTGTGGCTATGACAGAGTGTTGATTGAACCGTCAGGGATTTTTGATGTAGATGAATTTTTCGATGTACTCAGAGAAGAACCATTAGATCGATGGTACAAAATCGAATCCGTGTATACGATTGTGGATGCGGGAATGCAAAGAGACTTGTCGGAAAGTTCCAGATATATGCTGGCTCAGCAGCTTGCCTGTGCTGGAAAAGTGATAATGAGCAGAAGCCAGTGTGTTTCAGAAATGCAGGAAAAATCTACCGAAGAATTTATGCAGAGTGTAATGAAAGAATTTCAGTGTGACAGAATACTGGCGAAAGATATATATCGAAAAGACTGGGATTTACTGACAGAAGAAGATTTTCAGGAATTGACAAAAAGTGGGTATCATACAGACAAATGTGTAAAACTCTGGATAGATCAGAGAGAGGCATATGGGTCTGTCTATTATATGAATCTTCCTATTCAGATGGAAGAACTGAAAAAAGCAGCGGATCATATTATGCATGATGCAGAATGTGGAAAAGTGTTTCGAATCAAGGGATTTTTGAAGAAGAACGATGGCGATTGGCTGGAATTAAATATAACGCATGATCAGATATCCATAAAACCGATTGAAAAAGGACAGGAAGTTCTGATTGTTATCGGAGAACAGTTAAATCAGGAAAGAATAGATTATTATTTAAAATAACAGAAAGCGGAAAGAAAACAACGAAAATTTTCTTTCCGCTTATGGATGTATAGTACTTAGAAATAGGGCAGGGATTTATAGTTTACGTGCACCGTCTCCGATATCTACAATGTAGAAATCAGCATCAATATCCGTCTGTTTTTTGTATGCAGGTTTGATGGTATTGATGAACGTATCCACTGTATCATTTTTGACAATGCTGACGGTACAACCGCCAAAGCCGCCTCCGGTGATACGCGATCCAATCACACCAGGAATTGACCAGGCCAGTTCAGCAAGAATATCTGTCTCACGGCAGGACACTTCATAATCATCTCGTAAAGAGACATGAGAAGCATTCATTAATTTTCCAAATACATCAATTCGGTTTTCTTTCAGAGCTTGTACAGCTTGTATCGTTCTCTGATTTTCATATACCGCATGTTTGGCGCGACGCTGGCAGACCGGATCCGGGATATGTATCTTTAAGGCTTCGAATTTCTCAATGGTCAGATCGCCGAGAGACTGGATATCAGCAACTTTCTGAAGATCATGTAAAGCGGTTTCGCATTCCCGGCGTCTGTCATTATAAGCAGATCCCACAAGGCTATGTTTGACATTGCTGTTCGTAATGACAATTTTGGCATCGGCAAGCTTTACAGGAGCGTAGGTAAAGTCCAGAGTATTGGTGTCAAGGAAAATGGCACAGTCCTTTTTTCCCATGGCACTGGCAAACTGATCCATGATACCACAGTTACAGCCATTAAAGTGATTTTCAGAATACTGGCCGATCAGAGCCAGATCCTGATTAGAGAAATCAAATCCAAAAGTTTCTCTGAGCATCAATCCGGTAAGGACTTCCAGAGAAGCAGAGGAAGAAAGACCAGATCCTGCCGGAATATCTCCGTAAATCAGAATATCAGCTCCACTTGGGAGAGGGCAGCCGCGTTTGGCAAATGTCCAGATGACACCCTTCGGATAATTGCTCCATCCTGCGGCATCGGAAGGAATCAGATCGTCCAGCGAAGATTCAATGATACCGGCTCTGGAAAAATTCATAGAATAGAATCGTAGTAAACGATCCTTTCTTGGGCGGATAATTCCGTAAGTACCGAGAGTTAATGCACATGGAAATACATGACCGCCATTATAATCGGTATGCTCACCAATCAGATTTACACGTCCAGGCGCAAAATAAACAGGTAAATCTTCTGTGGTCTGATATAATTTCTGAAAAGTTTCTTTCATCTCTGTGATGGAAAATTGCATCTTATCTGTCCCCCTCTTATTTTGGTAATCATGACATCATAACTAATATTTCTCGTTTGTTATATTATAAATGTTTATAGTGCAAATTGCTACATTTTTATTGCATGATACGATATTTTCATGTATGATTCAAATAAGAGGTTTCGTGTAAGAAACATCGTTCACACTTAAACTCTGACAGAGCAAGGATAACACTCTATATTATAGGAGGGGACTATGAGTAAATTAAGAAAATGGTTAGGTAGAACAGCAGTAGTAGCAGCTGTTGGTGCAACAGCTTTACAGGTGTCAGCATCAGCAGAACCGATGGATGATTTGAATGCAATTTTTGAAAAACAGGCAGAGGCAGAAAAGGCATCACCGATCAGCACAATGCTGGACTGGGATGCAATTGTAAAAGCCATGGAAGAAGAAGGCGGTCAGGTAGGAATCAATCTGACACTTCCAAAAGAGCTGCTTACAGATGCAGGACTTCCGGAACAGCTGCAGGGAGATTTGGGTCTGACAGCAGATACTACCATTGATCTGAAAGACAAGCAGTGGCTGTTAAAGCTGGCAGCAGCGGTAAATTCAGATAATATTGCAAGTCTTTCATTGTATGGTGATGAGAATCAGCTGGCGCTTACACTGCCTGAGTTTTTATCAAAGACCGTCGGACTGAAATCAGGAAGCTTTAAAGAACAGTACGAAGGATCTGTATGGGAACAGTTCTTTGGAGAACTGGATATGCCGGAAGATATAGATATGAAGTTCTTCCCTGAAGGAACAGATGCTGCAGCAGATACCACGGATTTACTTGGAAATATCAAGGCCATTATGGAAAGTGCTATGACATCAGCAGAAAATGCAACAAGTGTGGAGACAAGAGAAGATGCTCAGTATCCTGGAGTAACATTTTACGATGCAACATATGATACAGAAAGTATCATGACAATATACAAAGATCTGTTGTCAGAACTCTCTTCTCTGATGAGTGCATCCGGAGTATCTGATGTGGAAGATTTCAATCAGACGATGGAAGAGGCACTGGAGCAGAGCGAGGCTGTTCTGGGAGAACAGTTTACGATTACTTATTGGGTAGAAAATGATCAGCTTACAAAGATGACCATGACACTGAAGATGGATGAAAGTAAGCTGGAAGAAACAGAAGACGCTGACGATCTGTTTGATGATATGGAAGAGTCAGAGACAGAAGTTACGACAGCGACAGAGGAACCATCTATTATTATTATGGATATGGACTATACATTTACAGATCCATCTGATCTTTCAGCAGGATTTGATATGAATATGGATATCTATGAAGAAGGTGACGAAGAAAATGTGATGCATCTGGTATATGGATTTGCCAATGATACCACAGACACCAATATGGATATGAAGGTTAATCTGAAAATATCTGATAACGAAGAAACTTATATGGATGCAGATATCTTTACAATGACGTTTGATGCACAGACAGGTGCCTTGGATGCCAAAGTCAGCATTCCGGATGAAGAGAGTGGTTCAGAAGTGGGAATGACACTTTCCAGTACATTTGAAAATGTACAGGCAGGCAAAGGATTTACCTGGACACTGAATAATCTTACAGTATCTGTTGACGGAGAAGAACTTCCGATTTTAAGCGGATATGTGACGATCAATGCAGATTATGAAAAGATAGAAACTCCGGCAGAGGTGTCTATGCTTGCTGATATGGATACTTCAGCGGTGATGGAACTGGTAATGGAACTCCAGACGAACGCAGAATCCTGGATGGAAAAATGGGGACTGGCAGATCCTGAAATAGAAGAGGAAACGGATGAATATGGTATAGCAACGCTTCCTGAAACAGATGAAGAAATGCCGGTGGTAGATGAAACAACTGCAGAATAAGAGAACAGTGAATAAATAAGGAAAATAAAACGGTTCAGGATTCATGGAAAAGATGAATTCTGAACCGTTTTGAAAGAGAAGAAGAGGTAGGAAAATGGATAAAAAACTGATTAAGGTTCCGTATATTAATCAGAGTAAAAGATATCCGACAGGATGTGAAAGTGTTTCGTCGGTTATGTTACTGCAATATCTCGGATATGACATAACAGTGGATGAATGGATCGAACAGTATCTGAAACAGCAGGAATTTGAAATAAGGGATGGGCAGGTATATGGTGGAGATCCAAGAAAAGTATTTTGCGGATCGCCCTATCGAGAAGATGGAATGGGGTGCTATGCACCGGTTATCTGTGAGACACTGAATAAAGTATTTGAAAAAGAAAAGCGTTATATAGCGGTGGATGAAACAGGACGTGATATAGAAGAACTTTTAAGAGAATATATTGATCATGAAATGCCGGTGGTATTTTGGGCGTGTATTGATATGAAGGAACCGATCACAGGTCCGGAATGGAAATTGTCAGAAGAACCGGAGAAGACATTTACCTGGATTTCCAATGAACACTGTATGCTGTTGGTAGGATATGACGAGAAAGGATATTATTTTAATGATCCATACGAAAATCATGGTGTGATCTATTATGAAAAGAAACTGACAGAGCATCGTCATAAAGCGCAGTATGCTATGGCGGTAGGCATAAAAAATATACAGAATTTAATTGCAGCAGGCACTTCCAATTGACCAAATGATTGATACCGATTATAATAAATGATGGTGAGTTTTGAATAAAATTACAAAAGAAAGAGGAGATTAAAATGGACAATCAAAATGAAGCAATACGCGATGTCTCGAAGCTTGGGATACCAAAGACCCTTCTTCTGGGACTGCAGCACATGTTTGCTATGTTTGGTGCGACGATTCTGGTGCCGATTCTGGTAAACAATTATTTTGAAGGAGAAGGACTTTCTATTCAGGTTACATTGTTTTGTGCAGGACTTGGCACACTGTTTTTCCACTTCTGTACGAAGCTAAAGGTTCCTGCATTTCTTGGGTCATCCTTCGCATTTCTTGGCGGATTTTACACAGTTTCTCAGTTGAATACAGGTATTTTTGCAGATATGACAATGGGTGAGAAACTGCCTTATGCCTGTGGCGGAATTGTGGTAGCAGGACTTTTATATCTGTTTTTGGCGTTAATCGTAAAATTAGTTGGTGTAAAGCGTGTAATGTATTTCCTTCCACCAATTGTTACGGGACCGATTATTATTTGTATCGGACTGAGTCTGGCACCATCTGCAATCAGCAATGCATCTTCAAACTGGCTGCTTGCCTTTACAGCGCTTGCAGTTGTGATTATTTTTAATATTTGGGGAAAGGGAATGTTCAAGATCATTCCGATTTTGATGGGAGTATTGATTTCTTATGGTCTGGCACTGATCCTGAATGCATGCGGTATGACAAATGCAGACGGAAGTGTAATCTTAGATTTTTCTAAAGCAGCATCAGCAGGATTTGTAGGATTGCCGCCATTTGAGATTTGTAAGTTCCATCTGACACCGATTTTGATTATGGCACCGATTGCACTGGCATCTATGATGGAACATATCGGAGATATCAGCGCGATTTCTGCGACAGTAGGAGAGAACTTTATTGAAGATCCGGGACTTCACCGCACTTTAGTTGGGGACGGGCTTGCTACTTCTCTGTCAGCTCTGATTGGAGGACCGGCAAATACTACGTATGGAGAAAACACCGGTGTTTTGGAACTGAGCCATGTATATGACCCAAAGGTTATCCGTCTGGCAGCTGTTTATGCGGTAATACTTAGTATGATACCAAAGATGGCAGAGATTATTGGTTCCATGCCGTCAGCCATTGTTGGTGGTGTCAGCTTTATCTTATATGGTATGATTTCTGCCATTGGTGTACGAAACATTGTAGAAAATGAAGTAGATTTTACAAAATCCAGAAATCTGATCATTGCGGCTGTGATTCTTGTATGTGGTCTGGGATTTTCAGATGGTCTTACTTTCCATGTATTTGGCACAGATGTAACGCTTACAAGCCTTGCAATTGCAGCAATTGCCGGTATTCTGTTAAATGCAATTCTTCCGGGAAATGATTATGAATTCGGCAAGAATACAACAGGCGATATCAGCCGCGGAATCGGAATTAATCCTCAGAATTCAGATCTGAAAAGCAAAAAGAATAAATAATATAAAACAAATGATAGGAGAAAGACTATGAGTAATGTAATTGAAATGACCCATCCATTGATTCAGCATAAGATCACCAGACTGCGTGATAAGAATACAGGAACTGCAGAGTTCAGTTCTCTGGTAGAAGAGATTGCTATGTTGATGGGATATGAAGCATTAAAAGATCTTCCATTGGAAGAGATCGAGATCGAGACACCAATTGAAACATGCATGTCTCCGGTGATTGCAGGAAAGAAGCTGGCAATTGTACCAATTCTTCGTGCAGGACTTGGAATGGTAAGTGGTGTACAGGCACTGGTTCCTACAGCCAAAATCGGACATATCGGATTATATCGTGATGAAGTGACACATATTCCTCACGAATATTACTGCAAGCTTCCGAATCCAATCTCAGAGCGTCTGATTGTTGTAACAGATCCAATGCTGGCTACCGGTGGATCTGCCATTGCTGCCGTAGATTTCATCAAACAGCACGGCGGAAAGAAGATTAAATTTATGGCGATTATTGCAGCTCCGGAAGGATTAAAGAAGCTTCAGGAAGCACATCCGGACATTCAGATTTATGTTGGCCATGTTGACCGTGAGTTGAATCAAAATGCATATATCTGTCCAGGTCTTGGAGATGCCGGAGACCGTATCTTTGGTACAAAATAAATAACTGGGGGACTGATTATGTCTGGAACGATTGATCTGACTTTTGTACTGGAAATGGTAGGGACAGTTGCCTTTGCCATTTCCGGTGCCATGATTGCAATTCAGAAACGATTGGATCTGTTAGGTATCCTGGTACTGGGCATTACAACTGCTGTCGGCGGCGGTATGATTCGTGATCTGATTATTGGGGTTCATCCGCCAATGATGTTTGTTAAGCCGATTTATGTTATTGTATCTATGATATCTATTGTGGTTCTTTTTCTGATTATTAAAGTGAATCATTCTTCCCCTAAATTTTTGGAATCAGCGTTATACGAAAACCTCTTCAACCTGATGGATGCCATCGGGCTGGGGGTTTTTACAGTTGTAGGGGTAAATTCTGTTATGAGCAGCAATATGAAACATATGCTGTTCCTGAAAATTTTTCTTGGGGTTATTACTGGTGTGGGCGGAGGTTTGCTGCGGGATGTGATGGCAAATGAAACGCCTGGAATTTTGCGTAAGCATGTATACGCCTGTGCTTCTATCGCCGGAGCAATCAGTTATATTTGCCTGTATGAATATCTGGAATCCGGAGTAGCGATGGTTCTGGCGATTATTCTTGTAGTAGTAATTCGTGTATTGGCAAAACATTATGAGTGGAACTTGCCAAAAGCACTTTAAAGAGGATGTTATATGAATAAAAATGTAAAAGAAAATAAAATGGGTACGATGCCTATTCCAAAGTTATTATTTACGATGTCACTGCCATTAATCTTATCTATGCTGGTACAGGCACTTTACAATATTGTAGACAGCGTTTTTGTGGCACAGATTAATGAAAATGCACTGACAGCCGTGTCGCTGGCATTCCCGATTCAGAATTTGATGATCGCAGTGGCCTCCGGTACCGGAGTAGGTGTGAATGCATTATTATCCAAGAGTCTTGGTGAAAAAGATATGGATAAAGTAAATAAAGCTGCTAACAATGGTGTGCTGTTGGCAATCTGTAGTTTTCTGGCTTTTGTTGTGATTGGACTTGCCGGATCCAGAGTCTTCTTTTCTGCACAAACTACAGACCCGGAGATCCTGGAATACGGAGTACGGTATATGACAGTAGTCTGTGCCTGTTCACTGGGATTATTTATGCAGATTATGGTGGAACGTCTTTTGCAGTCTACAGGCATGACGATTTATAATATGATATCTCAGGGGACAGGAGCGATTGTAAATATCATTTTGGATCCGGTATTTATCTTCGGAATTGGATTTGTACCGAAAATGGGAGTTACAGGAGCTGCGGTAGCGACGGTAATTGGTCAGTTCTTTGGAATGTGTATTGGCATTTATTTTAATGTGAAAAAGAATAAAGAAATCAGTCTTTCATTTAAACGCATGAGATTTGATAAAGAAACAGTGAAAGGTATCTATATTGTAGGTGTGCCATCGATTCTGATGATGTCCATCGGATCGATTATGACCTATGGTATGAATAAGATTCTGCTGGGATTTTCCTCCACTGCGGCAGCAGTATTTGGTGTATATTTCAAACTTCAGAGTTTCTTCTTCATGCCTGTATTCGGATTGAATAACAGTCTGGTTCCGATCATTGCCTATAATTACGGAGCAAGAAATAAAGCAAGAATCATGCGAACCGTAAAACTTGGCTGTGGTGCAGCTGTAACGATTTTGGTATTTGGTGCTATTGTATTCCAGACTATGCCGGCAACACTGCTTCGCATGTTCAATGCATCGGAAGATATGATCAGCATCGGAGTTACCGCCCTGCGGATCATCAGTCTCAGCTTCCTGCTGGCTGGTTTTTGTATTGTCATCGGTTCCGTATTTCAGGCACTTGGAAATGGTATGTACAGCCTGATTACATCCGTGTGCCGTCAGCTTCTGGTATTGCTTCCGGTAGCCTATATTTTTGCTCATGCATTTGGACTGCATGCTGTATGGTGGTCTTATCCAGTGGCAGAACTTGCATCCCTGGCAGCATCTGTGTATCTGCTGAAAAAAATATACGATTCACATTTGAAGGATTTGTAGAAAAATATTTGAAAGCCCCTGAAGAGATTCGGGGGTATTTTTGTATAATGGAAATTTTATTGGAATTCCCTAAAAAATTTTTATGGTTATCAAGAATACATTATGTTAAGATGAAACAAAGGAGGAGAACTTTTTAATTTACAAAAGAGAACTCTGTGGTCAGAAAGATGGCAGAATAATATACATCCGATAAACGAATGAGAAGAACATGAGATGATTAAAAAAGAAAAAAGGAGAGATCTCATGGCAACAAATACAATATTTGATGATGTTTTTCGGACGATGCAGGAAAAAATGCCAGAGTTGACAATACCATTGATTAATGAGGTATTTGCTACGGAATATCCACATGATATAGAAATTATACAGGGAAGAAATGAACATCATACAGTAACTGGCGAAATCATAACAGATACATACTTAGTGATCTGCGGAAAGCGATATCATATAGAATGTCAGAGTACAAGAGACCAGACAATGATATTACGAATGATAGAATATGATTTTGCGATTGGACTGGAAAATGCAATGAAAGTCGATGGTACATACAGAATACAATTGCCACATCCCTGCATATTATATTTGCGTGGAGATGATGATAATGCTTATCAGAGTATGGAACTGATACTTTATGACGGACAAATTATAAAATATCATGTACCTGTAATAAGAATGGAGTGGTATTCATTGGATGAAATATTTAAGAAAAACCTGATATTACTGCTTCCATTTTATATAATGCGTTATGAGAAAAGGAAAGAACAAATAGAGAATGAATTAGTATTAAAAAATAGAATTTTTCAGGAATACAGAGCGATTGAGCAATATTTGGAAGATATATTTCTGAAAAAAGGTATGGAAAAAGAATTTCGTGATATGACGGAATTAATAAATCGAATTGGTGATTATGTTTTCTCAAAACAGCAAAAAGTCAGAAAAGGATTGGGTGAGATTATGGGCGGTAAAGTTTTAGAGTTAGAATCAGATAAATTAATTAAAAAGGGCAAGAAGATTGGTGAACAGATCGGAAAACAGATCGGAAAACAGATCGGAGAAAAAGCTGTGACAGAATTGACGAAAAAACTTCTGTCAGAAAATCGTCTGGATGATCTGAAACGAAGCGTGGAAGATCCTGACTACCAAAGACAATTGTTGCAGGAAATGAAAAACACAAAATAATTGGAGAAAAGTAAATGGTCTATACGGATATAAAGAGTGAGGACAAAAAATTTATGAAAGAGGCGATTCGCCTTTCTAAGCTTGCAGTAGAACATGGTAATGAGCCATTTGGTGCAGTTTTGGTAAAAGATGGAGAAATGGTATTCAGCAATGAAAACCAGATTTACACCAGGCATGATCCTACATTTCACGGAGAAGCAGGTCTTATTCGGGAATTTTGTGCACAGACTGCCATTACAGATTTACGTGAATATACATTGTATTCCAGTTGTGAACCATGTTTTATGTGCAGCGGGGCGCTTGTCTGGGTGAAGCTTGGTCGTTTGGTATATGGAGCAGGCAATATGGAACTGGAGCATATTCTGGGAAACGAAGGATGCAACTGTTCCAGAATGGTATTTGAACATTCTTTCTGGCAACCCAAGGTGACAGAAGGTATTTTGCGGGAAGAAGCACTGGAAATATTGGAAAAATATTTCAGTACCAATGAAAAAGGCTGATCACGGTGTATGATAAAGTCTATAGTGAAGCGAGTAATTATTGAATAGAAGTAGACATTCCGATGAAATGCGAAAACCAGTGGCGAAAAAAGTCGAATCGGGTTATAATAAATACAATATTGCGAAATAATCGGAGGAACGAATGGGAATAGTAGTAATTGGTGCAGTATTTGTAGATATCAAAGGATTTCCGGATGATGCTTATATTCCGGATGGACGGAATGTGGGAAGAATTGAATATATTCATGGCGGTGTCTGCCGGAATGTGGCAGAGGACATTGCCAATGTGGAACTGAGACCGACCTTTATCAGTATCGTGGATGATTCAGCGCTTGGTGCAGATGTCCTGAAGAAGCTGAATAATCACAGAGTAGATACCAGATATATTCAGGAGATTCCGGGTGGCATGGGAACCTGGCTGGCAGTTTTTGATAATCATGGAGATCTGGCAGGATCTATCTCTCAGAGATCAGATATGATGCCGATTATGAAAGTTCTGGAAGAACATGGTGACGAGATTTTTTCACAGGCCGATTCCGTTGTGGTACAGGCAGATATGCACAAAGATCTGATGAAGAAGGTATTTGCGCTGGCAGCCAAGTATGAGAAAAAGATCTTTGCCATTGTGTCTAACATGAGTATTGCGGTGGAACGCCGCGATCTGTTGCAGAAAGTAGACTGTTTTGTCTGCAACCATCTGGAAGCAGGCATGCTGTTTGCAGATGATTACAGCAAAAAAGAACCGAAAGAATTATGTGAGATTCTGGCGCAGCGAGTGACACTGGGCAAGATTCCATCCATGATTGTGACCATGGGCGGAAAGGGATCTGTCTATGCAGATATGAACGGAACGAAAGGAATCTGTCCGGCACGTCAGGTTATGGTGAAGGATACTACAGGAGCAGGGGATGCATTCTTTGCAGGTGTGACCATTGGACTGACCTATGGAAAGACACTGGAAGAATCTGCACAGATCGGAACGAAGCTGGCAGCATCTGTTATTACCTCTTCAGAGAATGTATGTCCGAGATTCCTTCCAAGAGAACTGGGACTGGATATGGATCCAATCGAGTAGAGATAACTGATCTGAGATAAGCTTATTACATAAAAACATCTCTTTTGGGAAAAGTAAATCCCGAAGGAGGTGTTTTTTAGTGGAAGACGATACTATCAAACTTTTACGGGAATGCAACGCAGGAATTAAAATGGGCGTTACTTCGTTGAATGATGTTCTGGATCATGTAAGTGACGCTCATATGCGAGACATTTTGCAGGAAAGCAAAAAAGTGCATGAGAAGCTGGGAAATGAAACACACAAGTATCTGAATGAATATCATGATCAGGGCAAGGAACCGGCCGTGACAGCCAAGATGATGTCCTGGATGAAGACGAATGTGAAGCTGGGCGGAGAAGAGTCAGACCGTACCGTGGCGGATCTGATCACAGACGGCTGCAACATGGGAGTAAAATCCCTGTACCGTTATCTGCATCAGTACCCGGCAGCATCCGCATCTGTACAGAAACTGGCCGAGAAAGTCATTGCAGAAGAAGAACACATGATCAAAGAGATGAGGGAGTATTTGTAGGAGGGGCTTTAAATAAGCCCCTTTTTTGAGTTATTCTAAAATTTACAATTGTAAAAAGTTCACAAAAAAAATCTACAAGATTATGCAATATATCCATATTCAGCGTGATTGACTTTAGAAACTGAGATAAAATAACGGAAAAATCAAAACATAAACCGAAAAATTACAAGAATTATAAAGTGCAAAATGGTAAGATGAAAACATAAAATAAATGAGCCGGCTTAATAAAAACAAAGGAGAACAATATGAAATCTATTGATGTGTTTTGCCATTTGATGCCACGAAAATATGCTGAAAAGGCAATGGAGGAAGCTCCAAATCAGTCACATATGTTTGTTCGGGCATTAAAGATGCAGGCAATGTCAGATATGGAATATCGGAAAAAAGTAATGCAGGAATTTCCGGGGTATAAGCAGATCCCAAACATTGTGTCACCTCCTGTGGAAGTATTTGCAGGACCTGAAAAATCCCCTAAATTAGCAGCACTTGGAAATGATGAAATTAAAAAAATTGTAGATGCTGATCCAGAATTTTATGAAGGTTTTATTGCAGGAATTCCATTTAATAATGTCTCTGCATCGGTGGAAGAAATCAAAAGATGTAAAGATATGGGGGCAAAAGGAATCCAGATTTATACACATATGAATGGGGAAGCAATCGATCAGGAAAAATTCTGGCCAGTTTATGAGATGTGCGAAAAATTAGAACTCCCAATTTTGATTCATCCGGTTGGTGGGCAGATGGTTCCGGAATTCCCAACAGAGGAGCGCTCAAAATATGAATTGTGGTTTACAATCGGCTGGCCATATCAAACAACAGTTGCAATGGCAAGGCTTGCATTTTCTGGAATATTTGAAGACTTTCCAGAGTTAAAGATTGTAACACATCATGTTGGAGCAATGATTCCAATGTTGGAAGGAAGAATTGAAAATGGATTAAAAATGTATGGTGGAAGAACAGCTCCGGATCTGAAAGAGGAACTGACTTCTACAAAGATGAAAGGAAATCCAATTGATACATTCCGAAAATTTTATGCGGACACAGCATCTTTTGGTTCAGCGGCAGCAATCCGCTGTGGATTGGAATTTTTTGGAAAAGACCATCTTCTTTTTGCATCAGATATGCCTTTTGATCCGGAAGGCGGACCGGGATATATTGAACGAACTTTGAATTGTATTGATCAACTGAATCTGGATGCAGATGTAAAAGAAGCAATTTTAAGTGAAAACGCAGAGCGTATTTTTCATCTGTAAAGGAGGAGAAAGATGAACTACTTAATTACAATATTTACAAATCAATTTTTCCTGATGTTTTTAACAATTACGTTTGGTCTTATGATCGGGAAAATCAAAATAGGAAATTTTTCTCTGGGAGTCTCAGGTGGTATCTTCAGCGGAATTATTATTGGATATTTTGTAACAAGATGGGCACAGGGAGTACAAGAGGGGGAAGCTGCATATCAGACAGCAGCAGGTATTCTTAAGAATGGTGTGGTGGCCAACATATTCTTTATTTTTTTCTTGCTTTTGTTTTTGCTTTCTATTGGCTTAAAGGTAGGAGGCAGCATTGGAACAATATTTAAGAAATATGGATTTAAGTTTGTTGTAATTGGTGTGTCTATTCCGCTGATCTCTATGTTGATGGCGGTTGTATTGCAGTTTGCGGTGCTTGGAAATAATGATGTGACGGAGCATGAAACAGCAGGAATGTTTGCAGGTGCCATGACATCAACGCCGGGTTATGGAACAGCACTGGATGCTTCTAATGCAATTGATTATAAAACAATGTATACTGAAGGAGAGAATAAGCAAAAAGAAGAAATGCTGAATATCATTGATCCTTCAGGAAAACTTACAGTAGAAAATACAACAGAATTAAGTGCGGAACAGGCTAATGTATATAAAGAAGCAATGGCATCTAAAGTGAGTCTGGGCTATACAGTTGCCTTTCCAATGGGTGTTCTGGTCATCGTAATTCTGATTTCTCTGTTGCCGAGGATTTTTCGTATAGATGTAGAAAAAGAAAAGGCAGAATATGAGAAGGAAATGAAGTTAGTTGACGGCAAAGATGAAAAGGAAAAAATTCAACCTCTGAACTTTATGACAATGGCTGTAGCAGCCGTTATTGGAATCATGATTGGAAATATTAATATTCCATTAGGAAATTTGGGAACATTTTCACTGGGAACCGCCGGTGGTGTCTTGTTGGCAGCATTGATTTTAAGCTACATTGGAAAAATCGGACCATTGAATTTTAGAATGGATCCAAAGGGATTAGGATATCTTTATCAGATGGGATTGACATTTTTCATGGCTGTCGTTGGATTAAGATATGGATATGATGTGGTGAGTTCTTTGACAGGTTCAGGACTGATCCTTGCTTTATCAGCTGCTGTAGTGGAAGCGGTTGCAGTTATTGTAAGTTTCTTTATTGGTCATAAGATATTTAAATTGAACTGGATTATTTTAAGCGGAGCAATTGCCGGAGGCTGTACCTCAGCACCGGGATTGGGTGCGGCAATCAGTTCAACCGGTTCGGAAGAACCTACTGCAGGTTATGGTGCTGCACAGCCGTTTGCGATTCTTGCAAATGTGCTGCTGGCTACTTTGTATTTTGCATTTCTTCTTTAAACATATAATGAAGGAATTGTAAAGGAGAAAAAATGGAAGATTTCTGGATGGAACACAGATACTGTGATAAAAATTTTGCATTGGAGTCACATTATGAAAATGTATATCAGATTATAGTTGTTTTGCGTGGAAAGATTAGATACCGAGTAGGAAATAAAGAATATATAGTATCAAAAGGTGGAATCATTGTTCTTAATACATTAGAGGATCATACGCTGGAAGTTTTAGAGTATCCGTACGAAAGATATTTGATTCAGGTCCATCCGGATTTCTTTCAGAATGAAGTGAAGTTTCCTGAGATTATTGCAATTTTTATGAAAAGATCGGAAGATTTTTCACATTTGCTTACGGTATCTGAACCGGTTTGGAATTATATATATGAGATTCTGAAAGAAATGGAGCAGGAATATAAAGGAAGAAGAAAGTATTGGGATATCTTTGTTGGTGCTGATTTGAGAAGAATGTTCATTATTCTTTTTAGAGAATGCGAAACCGTATTGGCGTCAATTAAAACGGGAAGAGGGGCATCGGTTGCATACAATGTAATGAATTATTTGAACCATCATTATATGCAGCAATTGACATTGGATGATGTCGCAGAATCCATGTTTTTGAATAAAGATTATATTTCCCATCTTTTCAAGAAGGAAACAGGATACAGTCTAATGGGGTATGTTATTTTGCTGAGAGTTAATCATGCAAAATTATTACTTACAGAAACTGAGAAAAGTATTACAGATATTGCTTTGGAATGTGGATACACAGACTTTGCATATTTTTCAAAACAATTTAAGCAGCTGACTGGTGTGAATCCAAGTGCATTCCGCAAGGAAAACAAAAAGAAGTAGGAGGTTAAGCATTTATGTTACATGAACGCTTTCATTATAAAACGCTGGATGAATTGAAACAAAAAGCAGAAGAGTTAGAACTTCATCTGCCGTTTGCCGGGAATACAAAAATTCTTTCACAGCCACTTTCTTTTGGGGGAGTGACTGTTCCAAATCGTATGGGAATTGCACCAATGGAAGGCGCAGATTCTTTGCCGGATGGTTCCCCTTCGGAATATACACTTCGAAGATATGTAAATGAAGCAATCGGTGGAAGTGCAGTTATCTGGTTTGAAGCTATTTCCATTGTGGAGGAGGGGAGATCTTCTCGCACGCAGCTTCTTTTGACAAAAGAAAATTTGGAAAGTTATAAAAGATTTACAGATGCTATTAAAGAAGCCGGAAGAAAAGCAAATGGTTTTGAACCCTATCTAATTATGCAGGCGAATCACAGCGGAAGATATTCCAATCCGGACAACAGTCCGGCACCGATGATTGCATACAGACATCCGGAACTTGAAAAATACAGAGATGCAGATGATTCCTGCATTGTAACAGATGATTATCTGAAAGGCCTGGAAGAAAAGTTTGGTGAGGCGTCCAAACTTGCGAAAGAGGCTGGATTTGATGCAGTAGATATAAAATCATGTCATGGCTATCTTCTTGCAGAATTGAGTTCTGCTTATACAAGACCGGGAATATATGGCGGTACATATGAAAATAGAACACGACTTCTTAAAAATGCTATTCGAGCTGCGAAGGTATATGAAGATGATAAGTTCATGGTTACATCAAGACTCGGAATCTATGATGGATATGCTTACCCATATGGATTTGGAGTAAATGAAAAGGATGGTCTGAAACCGGATTATTCAGAACCGATTCGTTTGGTAAAAGAGATGAAAGAAGAATTAGGATTGACAATGGTTGATCTGACCATGGGAAATCCATATGCTACCACACATGTAACAAGACCTTATGATATGGGAAAATATATTCCGGATGAACATCCGCTTGTCGGAATAGACAGAATGATCCATGGAATCGGAACAGTGAAGAAAGCAGTTGGAGATATGGTTATATATGCATCGGCACCTACATATCTCAGAGCATATGCGGATCTCTTTACAGCCGGTGCAATAGAAGAAGGACTTTGTGACGGAATGTTGTTTGGAAGAATGGCATTTGCAGATCCGGATTTTGCTAACGAAATTATAAATGATGGAAGAATTAATCCTAAGCGTGTATGTATGACTTGTGGAAAATGTGGGGATCTGATTCGTGCACACAAGCCTACAGGATGTGTGATCCGTGATCCGAAAACATTTCTTAGTTTTTATAAAGAATTTGTGGAAACAAAAGATTCATTACCTGAGAATTTCAGAGGATAAAAGGAGCAGTATATGCAAAAAACAGCGATTGTTACAGGATCTAGTAGAGGAATAGGATTTGGCATCCTTAAAAGACTTGGAAGAGACGGATTTCGAGTTGTGATGGTTGCAACAGGAAGTCAGGAAAAAAACCAGAAAGCGCTTGACGAACTGAAAGAAGAAGGAATTGAGTGTATTTATATTCAGGCGAATATCGGCAATCATGATGACAGATTAAAAATCGTGGAAGAAACAGTAAAAGCATATGGAAGGATAGATGTTCTTGTGAATAATGCAGGAGTTGCACCAAAGGTCAGAGCGGATCTTCTTGAAATGACAGAAGAAAGTTTTGAGAGGGTGATATCTATCAATACAGAAGGAAATATGTTTCTTACACAGGCGGTTGCCAGACAAATGCTGAAACAGCCAGTGAATGGAAAGAAAAGAGGAACAATCATTAATATTTCATCCTGTTCTTCAGAAGTTTCCAGCATCAGCAGGGGAGAATATTGTGTCTCTAAAGCAGGCGTATCTATGTTAACAAAATTGTTTGCAGACCGTCTTGCAGGAGAAGGTATTCTTGTAAACGAGATACGGCCAGGTGTGATTGCAACAGATATGACAAATGCAGTACAGGAAAAATATGATCACTTAATTGCAGACGGTTTATTTCCAATCGCAAGATGGGGAACACCAGAAGATATTGCAGGCGCAGTGTCAGCCTTTGCAGGGGATGATTTTCTTTATACTACAGGAAATTATATAGATGTTGATGGTGGATTTCATATCAAACGTTTATAAAGGAGAAACAATGGGAACAGATAGATTACCGGAGTTGAAGATTAAAAATATAGTAATCGGAAGCGGTGCGGCAGGATTTGCAGCAGCAGCCAGGCTCAGACAATTCGGAGAAGAAGAAGTGGCTTTGTTTACAGAAAATATTATGGCGGGAACGTCAAGGAATACAGGTTCAGATAAACAGACATATTATAAACTTTCTCTTGCAGGAAATGATGATGACAGTGTGAGAAAACTGGCAGAAGATTTATTTGCGGGTCAATGTGTCGACGGAGATATTGCATTATGTGAAGCTGCGTTGTCAGCGAGAGGATTTTATTATCTGACAGAGCTTGGAGTTCCATTTCCGTGTAATGACTATCAGGAATTTATAGGCTATAAGACAGATCATGACAGAGGACGCCGTGCAACAAGTGCAGGTCCTTATACTTCCAGAATTATGACAGAATGTCTGGAAAGAGAAGTGAAAAATAGGAATATTCCGATCTATAATGGCTATCAGGCTATAAAAATTCTGGTATCAGAAAAGCGAGTTTGTGGAGTGCTTTTTCTCTGCTCAAAAGGAGATCATTCGGAATTTGTTCTGGTTTGGTGTGAGAATATTATTCTTGCGACCGGAGGACCAGCTGGAATGTATCGTGACAGTGTTTACCCATGTTCACAAAAGGGAAGTAGTGGAATTGCCTTTGAGGCAGGCGTAAAGGGAAAAAACCTGACAGAGTGGCAGTTTGGAATGGCTTCGTTGAGACCAAGATGGAATGTCAGTGGAACTTACATGCAGGTGCTTCCACGATTTGTTTCGACAGATCAGAATGGACAGGATGAAAAAGAATTTTTGAAAGAATATTTTAAAGATACAGGGAAAATGCTCTCTATGATATTCCTCAAAGGTTACCAGTGGCCATTTGATACAAACAAGATTTTCGGTGGATCGTCTATCATTGATCTTCTGATTTACCGAGAAACGATTCTCAGAGGAAGACGTGTGTTTCTGGATTACAGAAATAATCCGGGAATGCAGAAAGTGGATTATGAATCACTTGATTCAGAAGCAAGAGAGTATCTGGAGAAAGCCGAAGCCTGCTTTGGAAAGCCGATTGATCGTCTGAAACATATGAATGAGCCTGCAATAAAGTTTTATCAAGACCGTGGTGTAGATCTTTATCAGGATATGCTTGAAATTGCCATTTGCGCGCAGCACAACAATGGAGGAATTTCGACAGATTCTGACTGGCAGACAGATATAAAAGGATTATTTGCGGTTGGAGAGGTATGTGGAAGCCATGGTGTGACCAGACCAGGAGGAACAGCTTTAAACGCAGGTCAGGTTGGAGCAGTTCGCGCAGCTGATTACATCGCACACCTTGCAGAAGAAACCAAGATAACAGATGAGATGAAGGCAGATTCCATTACACAGGCTAAAGCCTGCATAGAGTTGTATCATCAGTGTTGTGGAACAGAAAAATTGAGTGATATATGGAAAAGAGCTTCGGCTAGAATGAGTCAATATGCGGGCATGATCCGTAACGAATCGGATTTGAAAAAAGGTTTGCTTGAAACAGAGAAGGAACTGGAGAATCTCACATTGAATGCAAAGAAGCCGATATCAGGAGAGCTCTCATTATTTTACCATCTTCGGGATATGTTGATTTCTCAAATGGTTTATCAATATGCAATGATTGATTATATCAGGCACGGAGGACAAAGCAGAGGTTCTGCACTTTATACAGATGATACCGGAACAATGCCGGAGGGAGAACTCCCGGAAATCTTCACATGTAAGCTGGATAGGGGCCTTCATGGAAATGAAGTACAGGAAATAATCTTAAAAAATGGACACTGCAGTTCCAAATGGAGAGAAGTCAGAGCAATTCCAGAATCGGATAATTTTTTTGAAAATCAGTGGAGAAAATATAGAGAAAAGTATCATATTCAGTAATCT
>CAKRON010000009.1 GCA_934373455.1 uncultured Marvinbryantia sp. | reverse complement strand
TATTCCATCTCAGTTCTTCCATCAACCATCGCAGCCCCAGTGCCATCATTCCGCTTATTACACTTGCTGTTACGGATATCTGCCTGGTTCGAATATCATTTTCTGTTTCAAATGCCAGATATAGTAACAGGCTTGTATATAATTTCCACATACGATTCTTCACCTTATTATTTCCCACATTTTGAACATGGACGCATATTTTCTATATCTTTGGCAGACACAATATGTACTGTTCGCTTCAGACCACTACAAGACAGTGATGAGTGATATTTGTCACCATAAGGAGAAATATATACATTACTTCCATCCCCCGGCCCACATTTTTCGCAGGCATGATATTTGCCACCGCTTACATTGCGCAGACCACTTAACTGATTCCTCGGTACATTACGAATGGACAGCCGAATATGTGTGCATTCCGGGTTCTTGTGATATACCGTACCTGTCTCCGTAACATAAAAATGTTCCTCTTCCTCTGTCTCTTCTTCCGTTTCTTTCTGCTGTTCAACAATACGTCCTGTTCTTCCTGTCCAGGCACGCACCCTTGTTCTGAAAATACTTCTTACCTTCTTCACCGGTAAGACCGTAAACGTATGCGCTGGTTGAAATGTGCCAACCAAATCCAGTATCTGTCCGTCACAGAATGAAGTCTGAAGAAGACTGACACTTCCCATCTCTTTTCCAACACCGGATTTGCTGCGAATCTGACCACTGGCATAAGCTGCTGACAGCCCGCCTTTTAACAGATCTGATGATACGTTTTGCTTACCGGAAGGTTCGATATTTTGAATATATGTATATGCTGCCATTTCTTTTGCTGTGTCCTGTGCTCCTGCCAGAAGTGCAGAGGATGCATTCTGTATTGCAGCAAACTGAAGCATTGCCAGTATTCCAAATAAAAATAATGGCAGTACCAATGCGGTCTCTATGGTCAGACTTCCCTTTTTTTCAGAGATAAATTGAAATATTCCTTCCCGGTTGAACCGCATTTGATGCCTTGCCGGAAAACAATTTGAGTCCTTTCTTAAATTTTTAATATAAATAGTTTTTTGAATGTTAAAACGGTCTTTTCCAGGAAAGAACATTTCACGCCACCTCCTTACGTCCACATTAATATGCAAACGTTCCGCTTATTTTATAATCCAGTTTTTTGCTTCCTGTTTTCAGGAATGCATTTGTTACTCTTAAAAAAACGGGTGCCAGCAGATATTCTGCTTTTGCTTCCATTTTTACAATTGCCTGATCTGCTCGGAACTTCTGATTATCTGTATTCTTTCGAATATCTCCTTCCAGAAGATCCAATGCTCTCATTGCATAACGTGATTTACTTCCCATGGTAAATAAAATCTGCAGATATCCTTCGTAATCCAGACCTTCTGAATCAGAACCGCCAGGTGATTCCAGCCATTCCAGAATCGATGGTATATTTTGCAAATCCAATTTCCATGTCGCCGCCGATTTCCACACCGGAATTTTTCCACCGGTAAACAAGCTGCGCAAATCCAGAAGACTTTCTGCATAAGCCCACACCAGCAGCAATGCATAAGATGTTGCTGCCTGAAGTCCGGGCACCGGTATGGCGCCGGTAATCAAAGCCGCCAAAGCATCTGCCTGTGCCTTTTTTGCCGGTTCGCTGGCAAGATACAAGAAATTTGCACCTTCTCTAAGTGCAAGCAGCCTCTTTGCCACACTTTTCAGATTCTTCTTATCTGAATTTTTTCCACACAGAATATATTCCAATCCATAGTCCAGGACATCATTCTCACGTTCCTGATCTGTATATTTCGGAAATCGTTCAAACAAATATTCCTGAAAAAGAAGATCTGATGCTATGCCACCGTATTTTTTCTTTACTTTAAGATTCCCTTGTCTGTTACTTCTCCTGGATGGGACGTCTGATGGCAGCACTTTATTCGAAATTTTCTGCGCTTTTCCTCCCAGAACCAGACCAAGTAAGCCTTTTCGTTTGATTGTCTTTATGGTTTCCAGTGGATTTTTTGCTGCCGGATATTCAGTTTCTGTTGTCTCTGCAGGCAACTCTAAAGAGCCTGCCTGCTCCTTTTTCTCTTCTTCTTGTTTTTTTGCCTGCTGCTGCAAAGATTTCAAATCTGACGCATTTCCATTTTCTTTCTGCTTATAGTCTTTTTGCGCATTTTCCAGTTTCTCTGCTTCTTTTTTTCTTTCCAGCCATCCGGATACCACTTCTGTAGCCAGGTTATCATGCATAAATCCCACTGCCTGCTGGTAGAATGGTGTTCCCTTCTGATCTGTAGCAAAGGCTACGCCGGTTATCTCTGCCTTTTTGAGACTGAGCGGAAATGGGTCATATCCTTTTAACAGGATTTCTTTATTGGGTGATACATTATATTCCATATAGGTCTGCAGTTTCTCTTCCAGTTCTTTCTGACTGTAGCTGCCATGTCCGCCGGCGCCGTCCAGAAAAAACACATCATATTGTTCTAACACACGATTTTCAAATTCCCCAAACATTGAAAATATCCCCATATCCAATGCTGCCGCTGCTTTTGCTCTTGTTCCCTGTATTCTAGCTGATTCCACCGTCGTACAGAGTAGGGACAAAAACAGAACGCTGATCAGGCTTAAAAAGACTGTAATTGTCCCTTTACATCTGTACGTTTTCATGTCTCCTCCTTTATATGCTGTTACTTTGGCTTACTATTTTCTTGAAAATACTGTTGACCAGACTGGTCAGCTGACTCTTAAAAATGATAACAAGACCGATCAGAACAACCAGAATTAAAATAATTTCTACCGTTCCCACTCCGTCTTCTTCCTCGTAAAGCCGCCGCAAAAACTTCTTCATATCCCTCACCTCCTTTCTCAGCAAATTTACCGGTCCATCTCACTGGCATCTGCCTTAAATTTAAAATGACAATAACGCCGGCACAATCAAAATCACCAATACTACCATCAACATCAGCAGCATAGGAAACAGCAGCCTGGTTCCGGCTTCTTCTCCCATTTTTTTCGCCAGCTGTCTGCGTTCTTCCATCGCTTCTTCTGCTTCCTGAAGAAGAAGATTTGTCATTCCTTCTGAACTCTTCTGAAGACTTCCGGATAAAATTGTTCCCAGACGTATATAACATGTCTGTTCGCATCTTCTTCCAAATCGTTCATACGCACGGGCTTCTGGAATTCCGCTTTTCATTTCATTACAGGCAATTACCATCTCTTCATAGGCCCATCTCACACCTTTTTTCTGTTTTGTTTCCTGATATTCTTCTGCAATCCTGGTAAATGCATTTTGAATTGTCAAACCTGCATTTAAAAGCATTCCCATCTTAAATACCACATCCGGATAGTCAAGAATCATCTGGCGTGTTCTCAGTTTTTCTTCTTTTTTAAATTCCTCTGACTTACCTGCATATCCTGCAACTGCCACCACAAATATGAGCATCAGCCATAATCCTGTCAGTGACTCTTTTTTCTCCAGCCAGGTTATATTCCTTCCATTAATCTGTCTCGGTAACTGCAGCGTTTTCTTTTCAAGACTTTCTTCCTGTGCTGTGTTTACTGCTTTCTGCAAATCTGTTCTTAGCTGCTCCTGCTTCGTTCGTATTGCCGGATACAAATGCAGTGACGTTTCATATAACTCCTCTTTATCTTCACAGGTAAGCATTGCTGTCAAATTCAAAACGGCGCCTTTTTCCGTCAGATCTTCTGTAATTATTCCATTTTCATCCAACAGTCCTTCCGGACTTTGTATCCACTGCGCTGTCACTTCTCCCTCCTGCAATTCGGCAGGAAGTACGACTGCTCCTCTGACCTCATCCGGCGAACTGTTATTTCCAATCAAGATTTTTTCCGCTTCTGCCACTGCCTTTTTCAGCAGTTCTTCTTTTTCTTTCTCACTGTATTGTCTCTCTTTTAATTCCACTCGGATCTCTTCGGCACTTTCCTCATTCTGAATCTCAGCCTGCAACGCATAAGAACTGGTTCCCTGACCTTTTTCCGGCCGCTCAATACTGTAAGATTCCAGTATCTTTTCACCCTTATCTACAGCGCCATCCAGAACAGGGAATATTGCAAGTCCCAGACAAAAACACAACAACATCATTTCCAGCTTTTCTGCTTCCTTTTGTGCATCTCTGCCTGAGTTTCTGGCAGTCATTTTCTCCGTAAGATAAACAGCACTTTTCCGAAATGGTTTTCGATACCAGGATATGGTTTCATTTATTTCTATCCCGGAAGATAAAATCATCAACATTCCTGCCACTGCCACCAACAGTAAATACATCCACATTTCTTACACCTCGATATTTACAATTTTTCTGCCCCAGAGCACTGCCGTACCATAAACTGCAAGGGATATTGTCATAATCAAAATCCCTGCCGCATTGTGATACATTCCATCGAGGAATCCTGGTGAAACCGTCTGCACATAAAGCAAAATTACGCAGGGAATCAAACTCATCATATTCTGTTCCATTTTTTTTGCTGATAAGACAACCTCTATTTCTTTTCTGGTATCATTTTTCTGCGAAATACTCTGTATGGTATTTCGAATAATGGCAATGAGATTTCCACCTGATCTTTTCGCAATGGCAAAGATTTCCGCAAAATTGCGTATATCTTCTATTCCGCTTCGAATCGCCAGTGACTGGAGGAGTTCTTCCAGGTTCTGATTCATTTTCAACTGACTGACTATTGCACGGAATTCCTGAACTATCATGTCATCTTCTTTGTATACCAACGGCAGTTCTTTTAACGCATCTTCAAATGCAGTTTCTACAGAATATCCTGCTGTCAGAGACGTTATGACTGTCTGCATGGCCATCAAAAACTGTTCTTCCAGATTCTGTATTCTTTTTTTGCAGGCGGCTTTCTTTCGTTCCTGCAAAAAGATCTTACTCAATGGTAGAAACAACAAAAAGATAATCCATGAGCGATAAAACAAGTAACTGATGATTCCATCCGCAAATAAAAACAGAAGTATATTTCCCGCATATTCTTTTTTCGAAAACTGATATATCGTATAATCCACTACAATAAGCCTGCCCTTTCCAGTTTTCGCGTCTGCTGAAGCTCGCCCTTTTTTATCAGTGTTCCAATCACTTTTTCCTGTCCTTTTCCGGTTTCTTCAAATTCATACAACGTATGTGTCAGAATTTCTTCTTTTTCATAGCTGTAACCTGTAATTTCCAGAATCTCCAATACTTTCCTGGATCTGTCCCTCATTCTGCCCAGATGTACCATGATATCAAGTCCAGATGCGATCTGCCGTCTTACTGCTGACACCGGCAGTTCCATTCCCATTAATACCATTGTCTCGAGTCTTGCCAGCATATCTCTTGGACTGTTCCCATGTCCTGTGGATAAGCTTCCATCATGTCCATTATTCATCGCCTGAATCATATCGATGGTCTCTTCACCACGCACTTCGCCTACGATGACGCGATCCGGCCGCATTCGCAGACTTGCCCGAATCAGATCACGAATGGTTATTTCATGATCTCCCTGGGTGTTTCCTTTTCTTGCCTCCAGCCGCACCAGATTCTCTACTCCTCGAATCTGCAGCTCCGCATTATCCTCTATTGTGATAATACGTTCCTGCTTTGGAATATAATTTGACAGAGCATTTAAAAATGTTGTTTTTCCTGATCCCGTTCCTCCACTGATAAATATGTTATATCCCGCGATTACCAGCTTTTGCAGAAACTCTACAGCCTCTTTTGTTACGGCGCCCCAGGCTATCAGCTGTTCCATCTCAATGGGATGTGTCGGAAACTGCCGGATTGTGATAATGGGGCCATTCAATGCCACTGGTGGAAGCACCATACTGACCCTTGCCCCATTCTCCAGTCTTGCATCTACAATCGGAACCGTAGCATTCACAATTCGATTACTTTTTGCAGCAATACTCTGGACAAGGTCCTCGATTTTATCCTGGGTATGAAATTCCTTTTCCCACTTACGGATACAGCCACGTTCTTCTATAAAAATTCCATCCAGTCCGTTCACCATAACTTCTGTGACCTGATCGTTATCTATCAGTTCCTGCAGAATATCCAGTTTTCTCACAGAATTAAACAATTCTGTTCTTAACTGCGCCCGCCTTTTCAGACTGTAATAATGACCGCTGTTTTTCTCCATCAGAAGCTTATCAATCTGCTCGCAGATTTCTTCATCGCGAAGTTCTCTGGACGTATCCAGTCTGCTCATCAGTTTCTTTTGCAGCTCAATGAATTCTGTCTGTTCTCTATTCATTTTTCCATTCCTCGCTACAAAGCAATGTCCGCACATAATTTCCCATTTCACTGTTTACCAGCTGCTCCACTGCATATTCACCGGAAGCTGCCGGTTCCGCATAGGGCAGGTTCAGATAGGTGGTCTCTTTTAAAATTTCTTCGCAGTCCAGGTCCTTTAACAACGCTTCATAGTGCTGGATCTTGGCTTTTGCCATAATTCCCTCACAAATTGGCGTATAAATTCTGGTGCAGGACGATAACAGCCGGATCTGCTCTTCCACTGCACCTTCCAAATCCAAAATGATCGTCTCATATCCTCCCATCGAAGTGACCGCCTCTAACAGATTCATCCATTCTTCCTGATCAATTTCCCGTAAATCGGATGCAGAATATGCCGGCGGTATATATGCCAGTTCTCCCAAATGTTGTACAATGGCCTGAATCTTAAAAATTACATTTCCTTTATTTTGCCGTATAAAATACATAACATCCGAAATATCTGCACTGTATGTTTTCCCAAGCAATGCCGAAAATCCTGCACACTCTTCCAGATTCAAATATAAAACAGACTGTTTTCTTGCAAGAATCTGCCCAAGAGTCAATGCAAAACATGTTTTCCCACATCGCTTTACCGGTGAATACACGCCAATTACTCTGGCATTTCTCTTCATAAAATAAGGAAGATGCTCACTCATATCACTTGCGTAATAGTTCATGACCTCCGCAACCAGATTGTTCGATGCCTGATACTTATAAACCGTTGGATAATCATCGTATTCAGGCACTACTTCGCCTTCCGAAAGAATGACTATCCTGTTAATATCCATCTTCCGTATCTCTGCGCACATCATTCTGGTAGAGATCAGCAGCAATTCTATGCGATTTTCCTTTGTAAACTCTTTGAGACTTTCCAGACCGGAAAATACCAGTATTTCAAATGGAATCTTCTGTTTATCTGTGATATAGTCCATCAATCTGCAGGCATAGGTTGTCTCCAGATCACATATTGCAAAATTTAATTTTTTCAAATCCATCCTCCTGTCACCAGCATACTGCCCAGGAATATCGGCAGCGACATATGCAGATAAGCCGGATCTTCGTCCATGCAAATATAAGGCTGCCATATTCTGGTGCTGAATACTTCTTTTATATATTGAATCAATAGAATCAGACGTTTCTTTAAGATACGATGTTTGATAATTACTGCCAGTGAAAATACCGCAGCAATCAGAAATGATATACAGATACATTTCAGACTTTGTTTCGGACCAAGAAATCCTCCGGTCACCATAAGATACTTCAGATCTCCTGCTCCCATCATTTTAAAATAATGTAATATTCCAAGTATGCCCAACGGCAATATACTTCCACTCAGAAAATACCATATACCTGGCGGTCCATTGGCACTCCACTGCCATGCGATTCCTGCCAGCGTTCCTGCACAAATCAGCAGATTTGGAATCCTTCTGGTATAAAAGTCCCAAAATACAGCCAGCACACCTATACTGAACAAAAATAACATTCTCATATTTCCTGTCCTTTATATTTTTAACTTGAAAACTTTATTGGATGTAGATGTCGATTCGACAGATGCTTATCAGAATTGGTAAGTGATGTTATTATATACATTCTGTTGCGTTTTGTCAATAGTATATTACATTTTTATTTTATCAGACATAATTTTCGTTGAAATAAAAGAAGTACCGCATTTTCACGATACTTCTTCTGGTAAATCCGTTTACTTCAAAAATTCTTCAATTTCTTTTCTGGTCGCAGCCACACTTCCCTGAACAAAAAATGGCTTTCCGCCTCCGCGTCCATTTAATGTACTGTTAAATTCTTTTACCAGTGCACGCAGATCTCCATCCTTTTCTCCCATGGCGTACTTATAACCATTTTCATCATCTCCGGAGCATACAATACAGCGTCCTTCACATGTTTCCATAATTTCCGCAGTTAATTTACGCACACTGTCTGCTGCCAGCCCCTCTTCAAACAGAAGTACACTTCCGCTTCCTTCATATTGTTTTGCCATATACTGAAATAGTTTCTGCTCCAGCGCTCCGGCATGAAACTGCTGATCCATCTGTAACTTTTTCAAATGCTCTACCGCTTCTGCCGTCTCTAATGGTTTTGCCGATAAAGCCACTGATATCTGCTGATTCTGTCTGCACACGTCGGCCACATATTCCATAGCTTTTCTGCCGGAAAGCATCTCCATGCGCACACCACCTTTCCACTTCTGCAGTGAGATCAGCTTAATCAGACCAATTTCTCCCGTATATCTCACATGTGTCCCACAGCAGGCACATACGTCGGCGTTTGGAAACGTCACAACCCGCACCACTCCGTGCAATTCTTTCTTGCTGCGGTATTCTACTGTTTCTGCTTCCTTTTCCGTATAAGACGTAATATCAACCTGTTCGTTTGCCCATATTCTTGCATTGGCTTCCTGCTCAAACCGATACATATCTTCTACAGAAAATTCTCCGTCAAAGTCAATGGTTACGGTATCTTTTCCCATGTGAAATCCCACATTATTATATCCGAATTTGTGATGTACCAGACCACTGACAATGTGTTCACCGGAGTGATTCTGCATCAGATCAAATCTTCTCTCCCAATCAATACTGCCAGTTACCTTACTCCCTTTTTCAAGAGGTTGTCCACAAAAATGAAGAATTTCCCCATCTTTTTCGTGGGTATCTGTGACTTCGACTTTCTGATCCTCAGTTTGCAGATATCCGATATCACCTGGCTGTCCTCCGCCTTCCGGGTAAAATGCTGTCTGATCCAGGATAATCTCATACCCTTTTTTTCCTTCCCTGCATTCTGTTACCGTAGCCTCAAAAGTCTTCTGATAAGCATCCTTATAAAATAATTTTTCAGTCATGTTCTTCCTCCAGATAAATTTGCACAGACTCAAATTCCAGTCCATTTCCTCCATAATAAAACTTAATATAATGATTTCCTGCCATCAAAAGATCCAACTCCCTGTCAATCTTCAGCCATGCGCCCTGACTTCCCTGTACAGATATCATGTTCTTCAATATATTGTCACAATACACTGTTACCGGAATCTGCGCCAGACTTCCCAGTTCAGACTTCAGCTTCATGCAAATTCTGTATGTTCCTTTTTCCTTAAGGTGAATCCCAAATACATCTGCATTTCCGGATTTTGGATGAAGCAGGTCTCTGGAGATAAGTATACTTCCATTTTCTTCTTCGTCAAGATATTTCAAATCCAAGGCCAGTACATCACCTTCTTCCTTTGTGTTCATCGCCTTTAACTCTTCTTCACAAATGCGATGATTCTTATGAAGAAGCGCCGGACTTTTCAGAAGAAATCCCAGGATATTCTTTGCATTTCTCTGTAGTTCTCCTCTTGTCAGCCAGCCGGCTTCCAATTGCTTCTTCATATCATCTTCTTTGACACTGTCCATGGCATCTGCAGTCACCATAAAAAGATCATTCTGTGCTGCTGCCATCGGCGCTCGCACACTTTTTTCTGCCGGACTTCCTTCATAATTCGCCATCGCCCACCAGTCCGTCATCACAATTCCATGAAATCCCCATTCGTCACGCAAAATTGTGGTACACAGATCATAATTTCCAGATGTCCATAGTCCATTTACCGCTCCATACGTCGTCATAACGGATCGTGCGCCGCCTTCTTTTACTGCAATTTCAAATCCTTTCAGATAGATTTCTCTTAATGCTCTCTCAGATATCACACTATCGATTCTGCTTCTTGCTGCTTCCTGATTATTAGCGCAAAAATGCTTCACTGTCGCCGCAATCTGATGCCGGCTCATTCCTTTTATCTGTGCTGCTGCAATTTTGCCGGTAACATAAGGATCTTCAGAAATATACTCAAAATTTCTTCCATTTAAAGGATGGCGGTGAATATTCATTCCCGGTCCCAGCAGAGAATCAATTTTATTTAGTCGAATTTCCTGCCCAACCATTGTATAAAGTTCTTCCACCAGTTCCACATCAAAAGTACATCCCAGTGCTGTTCCGTTTGGAAGTGAAAATGCTTTGGTACCGCAATCCATTCGAATACCAGACGGTCCGTCAGCGCAGCACGCAGCTGGTATTCCAAACATCTGAAGCTTCTGTGTAATTCCTCCAAAGGCCGCTGCCGTTCCGGCAGTCACTTTCTCACTGCACATTCCCTCACCACGGAAAATTTCTATCAGATCCTCATCTGCCAGCTGCGCTGTAAACTCATCCAGTGAAACTTTTTTATCCAGTACATCGACCAGTTTCCATCCCTGATCACCGGTTTGCCGTAATTCGATTGGAAGATTTCTCTTTCTTCTTTCCTGCGGGTCAATGCTGCGAATCGGCACATCTTCCCATTTGACCTGTACTTTTTCTGCTCCATCTTTTTCCCGGTGTACCTGTGGACGCAGTCTCTGAAATGTCTGAACCGGTGCCATTGCTTCCTGAAGCTGTTCTATCACCTGTTCTTCCAGCTGACATCCTCCGGCAAACACTGCATCTCTGACATTTGCACCTACAAAAAAGCGATAAATCCCTTTTTCCAAAACATATGCTGATTTATGTCCGGTGACTCCACTGTCATCATAAGAAGCCAGATCATATCCCGTAACAGCTACTTTATCAGAGATCCATTCTCCTGGCTGAAGTTCTTTTGTTTTGTAAAAACACACCAGACGACGCAAAGGATTCCCCAGTTTTCCCTGAGGCACCTGCGCATACACCTGTACCACTTCTCTTCCTGCACACGCTCCAATATTCTGTACCTTAATTTCCAGTCCGACAGTTGTCTTTCCATCACTTCCGAGATGCTGTGAAGTAACATTTCCCTCTATCTGAAATGTTGTATAAGATAGCCCATATCCAAAAGGATACTGTACCTGCTCTTTGGCAAAAGTTTCAAAATATCGATATCCTACATAAATATCTTCTCTGTATATATTCTCTGTCAGATTACCAAAACAAGTATCCGACGGATAATTGTGAATACAATCAGCAATTGTATCTGTCAGCCTTCCGGATGGATTTATTCTTCCCATGCAGATATCTGCCACCCCATGTGCGCCTTCCTGACCTCCCTGCCATACATATAATACTGCCTGTGGGCGGTATTTTTCCACCCAGCTCATATCTATTATATTTCCCACGTTCAATATCACAATTGTACGGGCATTTCTGGCGCTAACCTGCCTGATCAGTTCTTCCTCTGTCTCTGTCAGACGATACCCGCCGGGTGCATCTGTATTATCCTGATCCTCACCTGCGGTTCTTCCAATTACGATCATTGCTGCGTCCGCACTCCCGGCACAGGCAAGCATTTCTTCTGTAACCGGCATTTCTTCCTGGGACCATGGTACTTTTCCCCATCCTTCACCTTCATCAAATGGATGCTCCTGTATCCACCTCTGATATATCTGAATCAGCTTCTCATCTAATATCAGATTTTCTTTCTGGAATGCCTCCAAAATACTGTCGACTTTTCCGGTATTTACCAATCCTCCGGATCCCAGGCCACTTTTATAATAGTGAAATGAAATTCTTCCATATAATGCAATCCGCATTTCTTCTTGCAGCGGAAGTGCTTTATTTTCATTTCTCAGAAGCACACACCCTTCTGCCGCAGCGCGTCTGGCAAGATTTCGATACTTCTCCATATTTAATCTGAATTCTTTCATAACTTTCTCCAATTCTTCATACAAATCACTCTATTACATGCGCTCCGTCTGCGCTTTTTTATTATACTGACGAATAATATCTTAGCTTATGCGTTCTTTTGTGTCAACTTGTCTTTTTTTCACAAAGTCTGTTGTATTATTAATTCAAGCAATAGTCATTATGAATAAATTAAATTGACTTTTCAATTTTTTTATAGTATACTTTTACCATGAGACAAATCGTAGTACGTAAATAGAAACGATTTGCGCTAATTCATCTTTAAGGAGGGTTTCAAAATGAAAAAATTAATAACCGCAGGTGCAGCTATGGCAATGGTACTGTCTATGGCATCTATGGGAGCAATGGCTGAGGGAGAAGCTGTAGATGTAAGTGTTATCGCTGCACAGTACGGACAGAACACCGCTGACTGGTGGGCAAAGTTTGTAGAGGATTTTAATGCGGACAATCCTGGCATCAATCTGAACGTAGAAGTAGTATCCTGGAATGATATTTATACAGTTGTAAATACACGTATCGCCAACGGCGAAGCACCGGATGTTCTGAACATCGACGTATTTGCAGACTATCAGGCAGACGATCTGTTACTTCCAATTCAGGATGTTGTATCTGAAGAGACATACAGCAAGATGTATGATGCATTCCTGGAACAGTCTGAAGTAGATGGTACTGTATGGGCTATCCCAGACCTTGCTTCCGCTCGTGCTCTGTATTACAACAAAGACATCTTAGAAGCTGCCGGTGTAGAAGTTCCTACTACATGGGATGAACTGACAGCAGCATGTGAAGCTATTAAGGCTTATGACGACAGCCTTTATCCATGGGGTATTGATATGACAACTGACGAAGGTCAGGCTGCATTTGCTTACTATACATGGAATAACGGCGGTGGATTCGTAGATGACGAAGGCAACTGGACACTGAACAGTCCTGAGAACGTAGAAGCGATCGAATATGCCATCGGTCTTGTAAATTCCGGTTACACAAACAGTGATCCTGCTAATGATACTCGTTACGATCTGCAGGATATGTTCGGAGCAGGCAAGATTGCTATGGTTATCGCTCCTAACAGTTTACCAACCTACATCGCTGACGGCGGTAATGAAGTAAACTACGGTGTAGCATCTATTCCAAGTAATACAGGTGAATCTGTATCTGCAGGTGTTATGGACCGTTTCATGTGCTTCGATAATGATTATTCAGATGAAGAGAAAGCAGCTATCTCTACTTTCTTCGATTACTTCTATGATGATGCACGTTACACTGAATGGGTAGCTATGGAAGGTTTCCTGCCAGCAACCAAGACCGGTGGTGAAGCTCTTGCAGCAGCTGATCCAGATATGGCCAGCTGGATTGACATTCTTGGAAACTGTAAATTCTATCCTACAGCAAAAGCTGAATGGGCAGATGTAAAACAGGGCGTTATCAGTGCTGAACAGAATGCTCTCCTTGGCGAAAGCGTTCAGGAACAGCTGGATAATCTTCAGGCAGAAATTGCAGGTTAAGTCAGAGCCATTTTTCCAGACATAGGAAATGGGCCGGGCTATTTAGGTCCGGTCCATTTTTTAATAGCATTCTTAAAAAATATAGAAACGAGGTGTTCCTGTGAAGAAAAAATTTCAAAATCTGGAACCATACATCTGGATTCTTCCCAGTGTACTTTTAATGGCGATTTTCATCGTGATCCCAATCGGCTTTGTATTTCGTATGTCTTTCAGTAAAATAAGTAAAGCCGGTTTGATTAAGGGATTCTGCGGATTTGATAATTTCCATAAAGTACTGAGCAGTCCGGTGTTTTCCATGGTTCTGAAAAATACCATTGTCTGGACTGTTGCCGTAGTAGGATTATCTACCTTACTCGGCTTTATCCTGGCTATTATTTTAAATAATGAGTTTAAAGGCCGTAAAGTTGCCCGTGCCATCGTTGTATTTCCATGGGCTACCACACTGATCGTACAGGCCAGCATCTGGAAGTTTATCATAGATACTGACTATGGTACCTTAAATACACTTCTTATGAAGCTTGGAATTATTGATCATGCCATAAACTGGACATCAACAGCCGGTGCCTACTTTGCATGGGAAATCGCCTGCGGTATTTTTGTAACGATCCCGTTTGTTACTTTTACTGTACTGTCCGGTCTTCAAAGTATCGATGAAGGTTTTTATGAAGCAGCTACTGTAGACGGTGCCAACTATTGGCAGAAGATGTTCCAGATCACAATTCCTCTGGTACGTCCTTCCCTGACTGTAAGTACCGTACTGAATATCATTTATGTATTTAACTCTTTCCCGATCATCTGGACCATTACAAAGGGTGATCCGGCAAACCGTACCGATACACTGGTTACATATCTGTATAAACTGGCATTCTATAATGGTAAACAAGGTGATGCTGCCGCTGTTTCCGTCATTGGATTCCTGATTCTGTTTATCTGTGCAAGTATTTACATGGTATCTGTATTAAAGAAAGGAGACGACTGATATGGAAAATACGAAATCCAACAAAAAAATCATATCACGGGTATTTTTATATCTGGTTGTCATCATCATTTGCCTGATCACATTATATCCGTATTTTGTAACGATTTGTACCGCTCTGAAAAGTCGTGCTGAGATCTTTTCAACTTCCGGTACTGTATTCCCGATTCATGCCATCTGGTCTAATCTGACAGATGTATGGTCTAAGGCACCAATGAGCAGTTATATGCTGAACTCGATCCTGATTGCCGGAGGATCTACTCTCCTGGCCATGATCTGTGGTATTCCTGCTGCTTACGCTTTATCCAGAATGAAATTCAAAGGACAGACTGCATTTCTGGGATTTGTTATTGTCTCTCAGATGTTCGCTCCTGTAGTTCTTCTGATTGGTATCTATAAAGTCATGATGTCTCTGCATCTGACCAATAGTATTGTAGGGTTAATCTTTATCAACGCTGCATTTAACCAGGCTTTTGCTATCTGGCTGCTGCGCGGTACTTTTATGAGTATTTCTTCTGAAATGGAACAGGCGGCAACCATCGATGGCTGCAATCGTGTACAGGCTCTGATTAAGATCCTGCTTCCGGTCGCTGCACCTGGTATTGTTACTGCACTGATTTTCGTATTCATCAATGCATGGAATGAATATACCGTAGCACTTACACTGATTTCTACCGATACCTTCAAGCCACTGACCGTAGGTATTAATATCTTCAATGGCTATAACATGATCGAATGGCAGTATCTGTTCGCAGCATCTCTGTATGCGATCGTTCCTGTTGTAATACTGTTCATCGGTATCGAAAAGAATCTTGTAGGTGGACTGACATCCGGTGGTGTCAAAGGTTAAAAGAAAGGAGTCCGTTATGGGACAGAAAGCTACTGCCGGTTTATCCCAGGCCTGCCATGGCTTTGCGATTAAAGGCGCTTATAAAGACTGTGTTCCTTATGGGAACGGTCACATTAATGATACGTATCTGCTGACTTTTCAGCAATCTGAAGAAGATCAGAAATATATCCTGCAGCATATGAATAAGTCCATTTTCACTGACCCGGAAGCACTGATGGAAAACATTATCAGTGTTACAGATCACTTAAAAAAGAAAATCCTTGCTGCCGGCGGAAATCCAAGACGTGAAACACTGGATTTTATTTTTACACAGGATGGCAAACCATACTTTATAGATGGTTTCGGTGAATACTGGCGTGCCTACCATTATGTTGATCATGTATATGCACTGGATCAGGTAAAGAATCCGGAAGATTTTTACCAGAGCGCACTATCATTTGGACGTTTCCAGCAAATGCTGGCAGATTTCCCTGCTGACACACTGCATGAAACCATTCCAAATTTCCACAACACAGCTGTCCGCTTTGGTAATTTTGAAAAAGCAGTTGCAGAAGACATTTGTCATCGTGCAGCGAGTGTACAGGATGAAATCCTTTTTGTGAAAACACGATTTGATCTGGCATGTGCACTTGAGAATATGCAGAACCAGGGGAAACTCCCATTACGAGTTACACATAATGACACCAAATCCAATAATGTACTGATTGATGAAGTCACCGGAAAAGGTCTGTGTGTCATTGATCTGGATACAGTTATGCCAGGTCTGTCTGTCAATGATTTTGGTGATTCCATAAGATTTGGTGCCAGCACTGCTGCGGAAGATGAGACCGATCTTTCTAAAGTCAGCTGCAGCATGGAACTGTATGAAAACTATGTCAAAGGCTTTCTGGAAGGCTGCGGCAGTCAGCTGACTCCGGAAGAAATTCAGGCACTTCCACTTGGAGCCAAAGTCATGACTTATGAATGTGGTATGCGTTTTCTGACTGACTATCTTTGCGGTGACACCTATTTTAAGATTCACCGTCCGCATCACAATCTTGACCGGGCACGTACCCAGTTTAAACTTGTGGAAGATATGGAACATAAGTGGGACGAGATGAATGCAATCATTCAAAAATATATCTGATGTGAGATGACTCCCACCTCTTCAGGTGATGAGGAGCAAATTAGTATCAGTGGTGGGAGTCAATCCCCCATCTGATATAGCCTCCGGCAGGATTGCAGAGATGCGCAAAAGAAATATGTCATGCTTTGCATGACGCGCATCTCGCAGCAAGAATGCCGAGGCATTCTTGAACTGATATAAAAATTAAAACCCGTGACAGCAGTCACGGGTTTTCTGGACAAACCATCTGGCAAGTGTTAGAATAAAAAAGATTGAATATCTTAAAGGAGACATGTTATGAATAAACCAACTTTGATTATTATGGCTGCTGGTATGGGCAGTCGTTACGGTGGATTAAAGCAGATTGATCCTGTAGATGCGCAGGGACATATCATTATGGATTTTTCTATCTATGATGCAGTTCGTGCCGGATTTCAGAAAGTCATTTTTGTTATAAAGAAAGAAATTGAAGCAGATTTCAAATCTCGTATCGGAGATCGTATTTCAAAACTGGTAGAAGTAGAATATGCATATCAGAATCTGGAACTTCCAGAGGGCTTCACTGTTCCGGAAGGCCGTGTAAAACCATTTGGTACTGCCCATGCTGTACTCTCTGCTCTTCCATATGTTGACGGTCCTTTTGCAGTTATCAATGCAGATGACTATTACGGAAGCAAAGCATATCAGCTGATCTATGACTACCTGAGTACTCATCCTGATGATGATAAGTATCGCTATGCCATGGTCGGATATATTCTGGAAAATACACTGACTGAAAACGGACATGTAGCCAGAGGTGTATGTGTTACCAATGAAGACGGCGTACTGCAGACCATTCATGAACGTACTCACATTGAAAAACGTGGAGATGTCACTGCTTATACTGAAGATGACGGTGCTACCTGGACAGAGATTCCAGCCGGAAGCATTGTATCAATGAATATGTGGGGATTCCAGAAGAGTCTGATGGAAGAACTGAAAAAAGGATTCCCGGAGTTCTTAAAGAAGAATCTGGATGAAAATCCTCTGAAATGCGAATACTTCCTTCCATTTGCAGTCGATGACCTGATTCAGGAAGGTAAAGCGACGGTTCAGGTTTTAAAAACAGAAGATAAATGGTACGGAGTTACTTACAAAGAAGATAAAGCTTTCGTTGTAAAAGCAATTCAGGCACTGAAAGATTCCGGACTTTACCCTCAGAAGTTATGGGAGGATCAATAGATGAGTCAGGATACTTTAGCTGCCGGAAGACAGGAAGCGATCCAGGGATTTCATATCCCTGGAACGTTTCTTAACTGCAAACCATGCGGAAATGGTCATATCAATGACACTTACATGATAGAATTTGATGAGAACGGCTCTGTTGTTCGCTACTCTCTTCAGCACATGAACCGGACCGTATTTACTGATCCGGTTTCATTAATGGAGAATATCCTTCACGTAACAGACTATCTGAAGGAACAGATTTTGAAACAGGGCGGCGATCCTCGGCGTGAGACTCTGGACTTTGTCCGCGCCAGAACCGGAGAACCGTATTTTATTGACAGTTATGGCGAATACTGGAGAGCTTATCATTTTGTTGAAAATGCTTATGCTTTGGAAGAACTCAGCAACGCAGAAGATTTTTATGAAAGTGCTGTTGCTTTTGGTCATTTTCAAAAAATGCTGGCTGATTTCCCTGCTGACACTCTCCATGAGACCATTGCCGGCTTCCATGATACAAAATCCCGTTTTGCAGCATTTGAAGAAGCTTTGGCAAAAGATGTGTGTCAGAGAGCCGCTGATGTTCAGAGTGAAATTCAGTTTGTAAAAGACCGTTATGATGTGGCATGCATCCTGGGAGATCTTCAGGAACAGGGGATTCTCCCACTACGCGTTACCCACAATGATACCAAGTCCAATAATGTCTTAATTGATGAGACTACCAAAAAGGGGCTCTGTGTCATAGATCTGGACACCGTCATGCCTGGTCTTGCTATTAATGATTTTGGAGATTCTATCCGCTTCGGTGCAAGCACAGCTGCCGAGGACGAAAAGGATCTGTCCAAAGTTTCCTGTGATCTGAATTTATACGATGTCTATACAAGAGGCTTCATCGAAGGATGTGACGGTATTCTGACCGACAAAGAAATTGAATGTCTGCCGCTTGGTGCCAAAGTTATGACTTATGAATGTGGTATGCGTTTTCTGACGGATTACCTTTCCGGCGATGTATATTTTAAGACCGCGTATCCGACACACAACCTGGACCGCGCCCGCACTCAGTTTAAGCTTGTGGCTGATATGGAAGATAAATGGGAACAGATGCAGAGCATTGTTCAACAATATCTGAAATAAATATTTATGCTTTTTTTCTTTTTATTTAATTGGCAGTTTATGCACGAATATTGACATTCAACTACTTTTCGAGATACTATAAAAAAAGAATTTTATGTATTGGAGAAGCTATTATGTCAAAACTTATTGGAATTGATTTAGGCACTACCAACTCCTGCGTTGCCGTAATGGAAGGCGGAGAAAGTGTCATTATACCTAATGAAAGCGGCAGCAGAACCACTCCTTCTGTTGTCGCTTTTACCAAAACCGGAGAACGCCTGATCGGTCAGAATGCCAGACGACAGGCAGTCGTGAATCCGGATCGCACAATCAGCTCTATCAAACGTCATATGGGCAGTGATTATCATGTGAACATTGATGGGAAATCCTACTCACCTCAGGAGATTTCAGCCATGATTCTTCAGCAGCTGAAGAACGATGCCTGTGATTATCTTGGAGAGGAAGTTACCGATGCTGTAATCACTGTACCTGCCTATTTTACTGACGCCCAGCGACAGGCTACCAAAGATGCAGGTACTATTGCGGGATTGAATGTGCAGCGTATTATCAATGAGCCTACTGCTGCTGCTCTCGCTTATGGTATCGATAAAGAAGAACCTCAAAAGATCATGGTCTTCGATCTGGGCGGCGGTACTTTTGATGTCTCTATTCTGGATATTAATAACGGTGTTATTGAAGTACTTGCCACTGCCGGCAACAATCATCTTGGTGGTGATGATTTTGATCAGGTTCTGGTAGATCATTTTATTTCAGAACTTAAAAAAGAATATAAATGTGACGTGCGCAAAGACATTGCCGTACTGTCCCGTTTAAAAGAAGCTGCGGAAACAGCAAAAATTGATCTGAGTTCTATGACAGAAACCTCTGTCAATCTTCCATTCCTGACTCAGACAAAAAACGGTCCGGTCCACTATGAAACAAGCCTGACCCGTGGTCTTTTTGATTACCTTACTTCCCATCTGGTAGCACAGACTATGGATCCTGTTCGCCAGGCAATCTCAGATGCCGGACTGACTCCTGCCTCCATCTCCAAAGTTCTTCTGGTAGGTGGTTCCAGCCGGATTCCTGCTGTCCAGGAGGCAATTCGTAAGTTTATGGGAAAAGCTCCTTTCAAAGGCATCAATCCGGATGAATGTGTTGCTATGGGAGCATCACTTCAGGGCGGGGTTCTTGCCGGTGAAGTGACAGGTCTGCTTCTTCTGGATGTCACGCCGCTTTCCCTTGGTATTGAGACTGTCGGCGGTATATATTCCAAAATAATTGACCGCAATACTACCATTCCAATTACCAAAAGTCAGATCTACACTACAGCTGCCAGTTTTCAGACTACTGTAGATATTAAAGTATTCCAGGGCGAACGCCAGATGACCAGAGATAATAAACTAATCGGCGAATTCCACCTGAAAGGCATTAAACGTGCCAGACGCGGTGTGCCTCAGATTGAAGTCACTTTTGCGATTGATGCCAATGGTATTGTGAATGTATCCGCAAAAGATCTTGGTACCGGAAAGAGTCAGGAAATTACAATCACAGCTTCCTCTAATCTGAGTAAAGACGAAATTGACCGGGCCATCTATGAAGCTAAGATGTATGAAGAAGAAGATCAAAAGCGTCGTGAAGCCGCTGGACAGAAGAAACGCCCATGGCGTAAAAAGAAAGAATAAGGAGTAGCAGTTCATATGTTCGGATATATATTAGCAAATATGGAACAACTTCGGGAAGAAGACCGATACCGTTACCAATCCTATTATTGCGGACTTTGCAGAGCACTTGGAAACAGACACAATTCCCTTTGCAGAATGACACTTACTTATGATATGACGTTCCTTGCCCTGTTTCTTTCTGCTGTATATGATGCCCCGGAATCACTTCATAAACAGAAATGCCGTATTCATCCACTGAAAAAACAGGAATACTTAAAAAGTGAGATCCTCGACTATGCAGCTGACATGAATATTTATCTGGCCTACTATAATATGTTAGATGACTGGAATGATGATAAGAATCTTTTATCCCTTGGAGAAGCCCGGCTTTTTGAAAAAGAATGTAAAAAAGTTGAGGAAAATTTTCCACGACAGTGTTCCGTCATCCGTCAGAAACTAACAGAACTTTCCAAAATTGAGAAAGATAATATCCTGATACCGGATATTCCGGCAAACTGCTTTGGAGAACTGATGGGCGAAATATTTGTTCCATTTCATGATTCCCTTGATGAACGGCTCCGTTCATTCGGTAAGGCGCTTGGAAAATATATTTATATCCTGGATGCCTGCATGGATTTAAAAAAAGATTTAAAAAAACAGAGCTATAATCCACTTGTGATCTGTCAAAAAAATGAATTTGATGATATACTGCATATGTTAATGTCTGATGTAGTCTCATCTTATCAGGCTCTGAATTTTCAAAAAGACCGTGCAATTATTGAAAACATCCTTTTTTCTGGAGTTCTCATTAAGTACGAGTTATACAAAAAGAGGGGTGTAAAGAAAAAATGACACATGATCCTTATGAGGTACTTGGTGTACCACATGGTGCCTCTGAAGAGGAAGTTACAAAAGCATATCGCAAGCTGGCAAAGAAATATCATCCGGATCTGAATCCCGGTGACGAAGCTGCGGCTCAGAAAATGAGTGAAATCAATGCCGCCTATAATCAGATAAAAAGCGGGAATGCCGGCAGCACATCCTACGGAAGCAGTTCTTCCTATGGCGGTTCATCTTATGGTGGATCCTCGTATGGTGGAAACTCTTATGGAAATGGTTCCTATGGCAATGGTTCGTATGGAAACGACAGCAATCCTTACGGCGATGATCCATTTGGTGCTTTCTGGGAGGCATTTGGTGGATTTGGCAACTGGCAGCAACAGCAGCAGAATCATTCCGGTCAGCCGTCTCCTTTGGATACTGTAAGGCACTATATCCGAAATCACTGTTATGCCGAAGCTTTGCATGTGCTAAGCACGATATCAGTGAAAAATGCAGAATGGTATTTTTTAAGTGCTATTGCAAACTACAATACGGGCAATCAGGTAACTGCCCTATCTCATATTAAAACAGCAGTTCAGATGGAGCCAAATAACATGCAATATCGTCAGCTTCTGAATCAGATGCAGTCCGGCGGTCGTGTCTTCACAGAGCAAAGCCAGACCTTCGGTCATACGTTCAGTGCTACACACAGCTGCTGTTGGTATTATATTGTCATCAATCTATTCTGTGCATTGTGTGGCGGCGGCAGCTGCTGTGGATTCCGCAGCTACGGAACCTACCCTACTACACCAAACAACAGTTTTAACTATGAGGTACCTAATAATTCCTCACACTCAGGCAGTGTTGGAGATTCTGCAATGGGCAACCCGGCTCAGATTGATCCGGAAGAATATTTATAAGGAGGATTCACTTTATCATGAACAAATTAAAAGACGCTTTGAATCGTTTTCTCCAGGGCCGCTACGGCATGGATCAGCTGGGTCAGGCATTATTTGTTGTCTACCTTGCCTTTTTTGTCTTAAATCTGGCAACCAGAAGCAGCATCTTCTATACACTGGGGCTGATTGTTGTTATCTTCTTTCTGTACAGATGTCTCTCCAGGAACTTTGAAGCACGCCAGAAAGAAAACCGTTACTACATGGATCAATACAATAAGGCAGCACGCTTCTTCCGTTTGCAGAAAAGAAAATGGCAGGACCGCAACACTCACGTATATCGCAAGTGTCCGTACTGCCATACTACCATCCGTCTTCCTAAAGTAAAGGGAAAACATATGACCAACTGTCCAAAGTGTCACAAAGACTTTGAAGTGAAGGTGTGATTTAAACATTTAAAATGGATTATAGAACCTGCTTCCATTCCGGAACGTCAGTATCAATGCTCCGACACTGAATACAACTAAAAAGAGCATTACTGCATAATCTGATTTCTTTAATGGTCTTCCGGAATACCAGGTTCTTTTTTTATGCAAACCAAACCGTCTCAGTTCCATCGCATTGCTAATGGTATCAATTCGTTCCATCCCAGTAAAAATAAGCGGCAGTAATATGGTCGCTGTATTTTTTATTCTGGAAAATAACGAAGCTTTCGAAGACATCTCTATTCCTCTGGCCGCCTGAGCATTTTTGATCCTTGTAAAATCTTCCTGTACATCCGGAATGTAACGAAGAGCAATCGCCACAGAATATCCTACATGATACGGAATCCCAATGCGATTCAACGATGCTGCAAACTCACTGGGATTTGTGGTACAGATAAACATCAATACCGCAGGCGTCACAGTAAAATATTTTAACATAATGTTAAATTCATAAAACAGCTGTTCTTTCGTCACAGTATAGTTTCCAAACAAATGACAGAGATTGGTCTGAGTTCCATAAATTTTACTGCCCTGATACGGCGAAAAAAAGAAAATCACAACCAGATTCAGGCATAAAAATATTAAAATAAACTTGATTTACAGGAAAATACAACCTTGTTCCATTTGACTTCTGCTATTTACCGGTAGTATACTGACATCTGAAAATTTAATATAGAAAGAGTGAATATTATGACTAAAACCAAACATGATAATTATGTGAAAGGTATCCTGTTCATCTTGCTTGCAGCCCTGGGGTTCGGATTTATGAGCTTCTTTGTCCGTCTGTCCGGCGATCTGCCTTCTGTAGAAAAAAGCTTTTTCCGTAATCTGGTTGCCGCAATCTTCGCAGCCGGTGTTCTGATTCGTGACAAAGTTCCTCTGACTGTAAAAAAGGAATGCCGATTCCCTTTGTTTATCCGCTGTGCGTGCGGAACAACCGGTATTCTGTGTAACTTTTATGCCATTGACCATCTGTTACTTGCCAATGCAAACATCTTAAATAAACTGTCTCCGTTTTTTGCAATTATCTTTTCTTACTTTATTTTAAAAGAAAAAATCAAACCGATTCAGTTTTTCTGTTTGATTCTGGCATTTTTCGGATGCCTGTGCATCGTAAAACCTGGCTTTCAGAATGTATCTGTATTTCCTGCACTGATGGGTGTCCTGGGTGGACTTGGCGCCGGAATTGCCTATACCATGGTGCGCAAAATGGGTATGTACGATATGAAAGGACCTGTGATTGTATTTTACTTCTCAGCATTTTCTACCCTAATCGTAATTCCCTGGATTGCTGCTCATTTTGTAATGCCTACACCAAAACAGTTTCTGATCCTGATCGGTGCAGGACTGGGCGCTGCCTGCGGTCAGTTCTCCATCACTGCCGCATACAAATGCGCTCCTGCACGGGAGATCTCCATCTACGACTACAGCCAGATCATCTTCACAGCAATCCTTGGATTTCTGTTCTTTGGAGAAATTCCTGATATGCTGAGTTTTCTGGGTTATGTCCTGATTATCGGAGCATCCCTGTTCATGTTCCTGTATAACAAACGCCATGCAACACAGGGATAGACAATCCATCCACTTTTAAAAGCCTGCCGGTTTTCTGCCGACAGGCTTTTCTGTTATGCTTCTTTGATATCTTCCTGCATCTCTCGCATTAGTTTTCTGCGGTATTCTGTATCACTGGCAATCCGTTTCAGATCATCGATGCGATCCTCATCCACCAGTTTTTTCATCAGGTTCGTCACAGCCGTTTCTCCACGTTCTAATCCAATCTGCTCACCTTTTTTTATCAGTCTGTCTGATTCCAGTTCCAAAACCTGTCCACCCATAATCTCACCCAGCTCCTTTCTGACATTTTCTGTTTTTGAGAAAATATAGTTTGTGATTCGATTAATCAATTCCATTACATCACGGAAGGTTTTTTCCTGTCCCTTCTGTAAATATGTTTCTTCCAGATATCTCTGAATTAATCCATATTCTTCAAATAACTGTTTGCATAGTTCCTCATCTTCCAGTTTTACTTTTTCATAACGCATTACATAAAATGGAAGCAACATTGTCAAATGCTTCTGAAGTATATTTTCTATGGAATACCATTCCATTCTTATAACTGGTACTCTGTATTCAATGGAACGTCCGTCAGGCAATACCAGTTCCAGATTCTGCGAAGATAACGGATTATCACCGCGCAAATATAATACACAGGAATGCGGTAAATGAATTCTATATTTTTCTTCTTCCTTCTGTGCATATTCTAACCCGATTGCAAAATCGTATTCAATCATCCGTAATACCATCTTATTGTCTTCTGTACTCTGACACTCCAGATGATATCTACATGTACCTATTATCAGGTAAGAATCTGTTATTATTTTTCCATTGGTCGTATGATGCTCATTTTTCCCCTGTACAATAGCAGTATCTGCAGGATAATCAGTTCCAAATACTTCATTGATTAACGGTATTGTCAACTCAGGCATTTTCTCTTTTATGGTCTGAAAAACATCATCAAATATCGTATTGTTTGCCATGAGATCTCTCCTTCTTTATTTTTTACTATCTCATGTACTTCAAATTCCTTATCCTTTGTATATTTGAATCTGTTTTGTCATTTCAGATGCTATCTTTTGTAAAGTATGTAATTTTACGGGTTCCTCCTTTACTGTTATCATACCATAAAAATGGACTGGGATAGCATAAAAGTTTTATGATGACGGGCAATTTCTTTTTCATGTACCGAACCTGACTCCAGACTAAAGACTCTCTAAGACTGGAAAGTGAAACGCACCATATCTACAAAGGGCTGCGAAATTATCCGAAAAACGCCAAAAATCAAATATGAACAATCGTATGAAATATGTTATAATTATTACACAGATCCTCACAGTGTACACTTCTGAAGAAGATCTGTAACACAAAACGCAGTGTGGGAGGGATGTATATGGCAAACAGAATTATCACGATCAGTCGTCAATTTGGAAGCGGCGGAAGAACCATCGGAAGAAATGTAGCAGATAGACTGGGCATTAAGTGCTATGATCAGGAACTGATTATCAAGATGGCAGAGCAAAGCGGATTCTGCCACGATTATATTAAAGAAGGCAGTGAATATGCCATTCCAGGAGGCTGGCTTGCTAATGCCTTTGTTGCCCGTTACGCTAATGGAATGAGTAATCAGGACAGGCTGTGGATCATTCAGACTAATATTATCCGGGAGATTGCACAAAAAGAAAGCTGTGTCATCGTAGGTCGCTGTGCCGATGCCATTCTTGAAAAAGAAGAATATGCCGACAGTCTGAAAGTCTTCATTCATGCAGACTTTGAAAAACGTGCAGAACGTATTGTAAAAGTATACGGGGAAACTGATGTCCCATCTGAAAAACGTCTAAAAGACAAAGATAAACGAAGAGCAGCTTATTATCAGTTCTACACCGACCGTAAATGGGGCGATGCAGCACATTACGATATATGTTTGGACAGCGGCACACTGGGCATTGATAAATGCGTGGATATTATTTCACAACTGTATTAAATACTAGGGAAAAGATTTTTGAGGCTGGATGTATGAATGGGGAGCATAAATGCTCCCCATTTTTAAATCTTAGTATTTTTTGTTTTCTCGCCTGAATGTCAGCCAGCAATTCAATGCAGGAACACAAAAAGTCGTCAAGAAAAGGACAATATCGTTATTCATCAGAATATTACGGCTATTCGGATAAAATAATATTCCTGTAGACAGGATTATAAAAACTCCTATAGCATCTGTCAGATACTTCAAAATCAGACAAACTCCAACAACTACAGGCTTCTTCACCAGAAGTGCAATAACATTTATCAGACATATTGCTGCCATCAGTCCAAACCATACAGTCTGTGACGGCATATCTTCAGCAACATTTCCTGCCATATAAGTGTATATCATAGCAGCTACGGACAATGCTGATAAAACACAGCCAGCCGGATGGAGAGACCGCCTCTTCTGCTTACGACAGGCCGTCTGTATTTCAGAATGTTCCTGCACCGCCGCATTTTCCATCTGCTGCGTTGGCTGTGTTTTCCGTTCCTGATCTGTATATTGCTTTCCCTGGAACACTTCTGTCTCAGCCATATCAACTTTTATTTCTTCTTTAGGTTCTCCCTGTTCATCTCTTGTTCCATCACCACAGATTTGGCATACTCGATCCTGCCAGTCATTCAGTGCATCACAATAGGGACACCTCCACTCTTTTTTACTTTCCATGTTACTTTTTCCTTTATCTGGCTGCATAAAATGCTTTCATCTCATTGGCATTTGGCATATGTTCTATTTCTATTGTTTTTACCTTACCTTCAATGATGATGATGCTATACTCAACGGATGAGGATGCGCCCGGATTCTTAATATTATAACTCTTATAATCTCCGTCCTCGTAGATCTCATAAGTTACACCATCCAGTGCTTTCAACAATTCTTCTTCACTCATTCCCTGCTGAATATCTTTTGCTATTTTCAGTTTTTTTCCATCTTGTTCGCCTCTCAGCTTATATACAAAACAGTTTTCCGCACTTGTTGCTGTTTCAGCATAATTTCGAATACAGAATCTGACATTCTGATTGTCCTTTGTCATTTCCACATATCCCCAGTCGCCTCCAGAGACACTTTCTGTATCTCCTGAAATGTTCCATCCATTCTTTTCCAGTTCTGTCACTGGGCATGGAAGTGTATACAGTGCTTCGTCAAATTCTACTGTATAATCCCACAAATCTTCTGACAACTCAGAAGGTTCTTTATAAAGTGCCACCACATCCGGTGTCTCATTTGACATTTCCGTTGTTTCAAAGTCTTCCGGCTGTACCATATTCTCAACTTCTACGCTGATTGGATGATCTTCATTTTTCGGAAATCTGAAAGTCACACCTTCATAAGACCCTTTGGAATAATAGCATGTAGTGCTATATTCAGATTCAATCACATCTGTTGGTTCTCCATACTGTTCCCGTACTTTATCTTCTGTCAATTCCTTATCAACCTTCAGTCCTCCCGGAAGCATAATTTCATCAGCAGGATCCATCACATCTAATGAGAATTTTACATTGCTGATATAACAATCTTCTACATTCGCCGGATTCCAGTCAAAGTTCACAATATTGGCACTTATTTTGGAATTTCCAAAAATAAAGTTCTCCATATTATATGTATAGGTACTGGCATCGATTGTCCCTGGCTCATCCAGGTAGATCCATCCCTTTTCTACAAAATCTGTATATTTTTCCGGTAACTGAAATACTTTGCCGTTAAATAAAAACTGGAAGCTGTAAATATCATCAGATAATGAATCTGTTGCTTCTACCTCTGCACTTTGCGCTTCTGTGGCAGCTTCTGAATCTGCTTCAGCTTTTGTTTCTTCGATATTCTGTTCTGATCCTTCTTCCGTCACAGCTGTTGCTGCTTCGGAGTCTTTTGCTTCAACTGTAGTTTCTGTTCCCTGGGCGCTTTCCAACGGCATATAACAGATCTGATCCTGATATACAATCTTGCTCCATCCATCTGCCACACCGATCTGCTGCACACTGTCACCAGCCATCAGATAGGCAACACCCTTAGAGTCTTCTGATGCCTCTTCATAAATCTTGGTATCTTCATCTACCGTTATGGTAGCCAGTGAATCCTGAAACTCCAGATCTTCTGCTGCAGCGCTCAGTCCACTGCAAACGATTCCTACGGCTGCTACCACAGCCAGATACTTTCTATTCATATTTGCGTCCCCCATATTTTTCTATAATTTTGTGAAACTATTCAGCATTTCTGCTATCGTTGCATCATCCATTGCCAGCATATCCAACACAAATGCAAATTTAGAATTATCTGAAATAAGAAAGACACTTTTTCCGTAAAATGGTATGTCATTCATTGTGCAGGAATATTCCAGTCCTGTGTGCTCTTCTCCCATAAAGTTTATCTGTGCCAATTCCACATCAATGTTATCCACGGTAACATCCTCTGTACTTGCACTCTCCAAATTTTCTCTCACAGAGTTCATTGTTCCTTCTGCTACCACTTCTTCAGAATCCCATTCATCATATCCGGCACCCGGAAATTCGATTGTAATCACCATATTATCCGTTTCATTTGCCGCAGATGCTGAAAATACTGTTGCACTGCCAAGAGCTACTTGTGTTGCCAAAAGATCAATCGTCTCATCACTGTTCGATGCGTCAAGCATTTCCTGCGGACCTGCTGGCTGCACTGCACTTCTACAGTCTATTGTGTAATCTGACGGCAGCGTACATTTCAAACCAAAGCGCTCATTCTCATACCCGTTTTCTGTAACGATTCCGACCACACTTCTGTCAGCTTCTGAATCTGCCAGAACATTGCCGCTCACCATTGCCATCATAACTCCTGCTGTCAGCATCGCTGTTACCATTTTTGTGTTTTTCATTTTTATTTTCCTCCTTTTAATGGACTTCCACACTGTATGCAAAAAGCATCTCCCTCTTCTGCCGGCGTACCACACTTCGGGCAAAATCGCTTGTCTGAACCTGTGCTGCTTTTCGTTTTGTACGTTTCTTCTGTTTTTTCTTCTTTCTTTGCCTTGCTATTTGCTTTGATAATTAAAATAATACCTATAATTGCCGGAAGGAAATATCCCAGCGCATAAGATCCTCCCTGCATCCAGACCGTATTTCCGGTATACACACTACCTGCAAGCGCAATGACCTCTAACACAATTAAAACAATTCCTACTTTCTTCACCGTCTTAAACTCCCTAATCTTTCTTAAAAGTTACTTCTTCTCCTGTATATGGATCAGTCCAGATCATAGTTTTTCCTTTTATCTTGCATGGTACGGAATCGGTGCTCGTATATTCTCCTCCGTAAAGTGCCCGGAACTGAAGATATCCATTCTCATACTCGTATTCCATACTTGCCGTTTCACTGCCGCCTGCCATCGAAACAGCTGCCGTGCCGTCATCCCAAAATGTCATCACGGTTTCCGCACCATCCAGGTATCCACGCCATGTTCCTTTGATGTCACTGCGTCCAAACATATACCATCCGGCTCCCACAACAATCGCCAGTACAATCAGAATTCCTACGATTGTCCCCATCGATGATGTGGATGACTTCTTTGTCGCTGCCGGTTTCTCAGCTGCCTTTGCTGCCGGTGCGGCTGTCCCGCCGCCCATTGTCAGTTTTGCCCCGCAATGAATACAAAACACGTCTCCATCCTCTGCCTTACTTCCGCATTTTGGACAAAATTTCGCTCCCATTTTTACGTTCTCCCTCTTTCTTCTTCATGTCACTATCGCAGTCAGATTACTTCCTACAATTTCGTAAAACTGCTCAGCATATCCGATATGGTTGCCTGATCCAGTGCTAATGTCTCCAGGAAAAATACATACTGCGAATCATCTGAAATAAGAATGACACTTTTTCCATAAACCGGTATCCCATTTACTGTACAGGAGTACTCCAGTCCGCTGTGCTTCTCGCCAATGAAATCTACCTGTGTTACATCTACCTCGATATTCGCTACGTCAAGATCCTGTTCTACTCCTGTATTCTCCAGATTTTCTCTCACAGAGTCAAGGCTGCCAAACGCCACCGCTTCTTCTGAATCCCAGGTTTCATATCCAATGCCAGGGGAAGCAATTGAGATCACCATATTATCCACTTCATTTGATGCGGTTGCTGTGAAAACCGTTGCATTGCCAAGGTCTATCTCTGATTTCAAAAGATCAATTGTGGCATCACTGTTTGATTCATTTATGATATCTAATGGATCTTCTGGCTGAAGCGCGCTCCTGCATTGTATGGTATAATCCCACGACAGTGCACATTTCACGCCAAAATATTCATTCTCATATCCATCTCCCGTAAGAACACCAACCAGATCCCTGTCATCTGCAAGTACTCTGCCACTTGCCATTGCCATCATAACTCCAACTGTCAACATGACCGCTGCCACTTTTACGTTTTTCATTTTTTCTCCATTTCATGAGCTTCCACACTATATGCAAAAGCCACTCCCTCTTATCTTATGAATTATGAACTTCGTTTTGTGCCACAGTTGTAACAAAATACATCATCCGGGGCCAATGTTGCTCCGCAGCTGCGGCATGTATTCGATGACGCTTCTATAGCCGCAGCTTCTGCTTTTCTGGCCTCTTTCTGTTCCATCTTTTTTCTCTTTCTCTCTGCGATTTTACCCGCAAGTACATACAGACCGGCTCCGATCAAAGCTATCACAGCGCCACTGATCACACCGTCCATTTCTCCACTCATCCCGCTGGCTACCGCCGTCGCGATACCACCTGCTACTGAAGCGCCACCTGCAAAACTGCAAATCGTAGCTGGAATGCATTTCTTATATACCTTATAGCTAAAATACATGATTGTTTCTCCCTCTTCTTTATCTGTTACAAATCTCCTGCATCCGAAAACCAGTCATGAATATCACCCTCTGCCGTATGATCCGATGGTTTGGGCATGGAACTGATCAGTTCCGGCTTCTTTTCCGGCACTGATGGTTTCGGTGCTGCTTTTGGCACACTTTTTACCGGTTCTGACTTTGGTGCTGCACTCAGAGCTTCCGGTTTTGACATCATTGCAATCGTTCTCGGTTTCACAACTGATTCCGGCTTCGGTGCTGCTTTTGGCATCGGTTTCGCAACTGGTTCCGGCTTCGGTGCTGGCTTTACAGGTGTAGATTTTGGTACAACCGGTGCAGGAGCTCCGCATTTTCCACAGAATTTTGCGTTTGTCCGTAATTCTGCCCCACATTTTCTGCAAAACATTTCTTCTTCTCCCTCGCTTTTTAAATACTGTTACAGATTGCATCTACAATCTCTTTATAAGTAAATTCTTCCAGCCCTTTTCCTGCTGTGGAAGGATAATGGATGACATTATTCCATGTTGATGAAATCTGTTCCCAGTATGGTGCTTTTGGTGCAAACAATACCAGACGTTTCGCTGCATTTTTAATGTATGGCTCCATCTGACAGTCTCCCCACCACTTTGTCAGTTCGTTAAAGTCTTTTGGCATTCCATTCGGATACTTCGGGTCTTTTTTGGCATATCCAATCTCATGTGTAGATGCATCGGTCCAGACTACAATAACATTTCTTCGTTTTGTGCCTTCTGTTGTCCAGTCAGAACGAATCGCATATGCCAGTGCTTCCAGTCCATCTTCCGGTTCATCCCCGCCTCCTGCTGCATAGATACTATTGATGCAGGCTTCGAACTGCTTCGCTTCGTCCGGCAATTTGAAGAACTTTGTTGTCAGCATTGGTTCTTCATCCGCAATATAATCACGGAAGACTATGACACGCACTCTCATGCTGTTGATTGTTTTCTGTTTCTTTTCCATTACATCCACTACATCTTTGTAAAACGCCAGTGCGTTTTCCTTTACGGTTGATATCACAGGTCCCATACTTCCTGTTGCATCAATACAAAAACACATGTCCACATTGTAAGTCATTTTTAATGCCATTTTTCTCACCTCGTATAATTTTATAAATCTCCGGCTGCAGAAAAGAAAGAACTTCCTTCTGTCTCTCTATGCGTCTGTCCGCCGCTTCCTTTTCCCATGGTGCTGATAAATCCGCTTCCGGCTGGCTTCCAGAATCCGACTGCCTCGTCCAGGCTGATTCTTTCTCTTGCATCCTTTCTGGTCATTGCCATAATCAGATTTCTCCAGTCTTCTGGAATTCCCATTTTACTGTAACCTAAGGACGCTCCATCTAAGAGTGCCTCAAATGCATAGTCATATTTATTCCGGTCAAATCCAGGCAGTTCCCCGGTAAAGATCTGATGCAGCACTAAGCCCAGTGCAAAGACGTCTATTTTTCGATCCAGACGTCCTTCTTCCTCTGCCATCATGAGGTACGTCTCTGGAGCCATATAGACCTGGTCGCCTCCGATCTCTTCATCCGGAGACGGCGGCTGTTTTTCCCAGAAACAGTTATCAAAGTCAATCAGTTTTCCTGTGATTTTCCCGGAATTCAATTTTCGGAACATAATGTTATCCAGTTTGATATCTGCATGCACAATTCCTTTTTTATGAATTCCCTGCAGAGAATGAATCAGGGCTTTACAGATACGGATTTTATCCTCTTCCGGAAGCTTCTTTACCAGGCTCATACTGACTGCCGTAATTTTCTCCATGATCAGATAATAATGACTCTCCCATCTGAAAAAATCCTCGATATGTGCCAGATTTCCATCCGAGCATTCATTGATCTGCTGATACAGCAGTTTATTGCGTGCTTCGTATTCTGCACATATTTTCTTTTTGTGTGCGATCATCTCTGCATCCAGTACATCTGTACAGATTGGATATACCGGGTCAATAAATTCCTTAATGAACCACATTTTGTCTTTCTTTTCAGCAAATCCCCATTTAGAAAATCCACTGTTATTCGTCTTTAGTTCGCCTTTTACTTTATATCCGTTAATTTCCATCTTTTGTTTCTCCGACATCCCACAAACTTTCATAAGATTTTTTGTATTCTTCCCACTGCTGAAATAAGCGCTCTTCCGAGACCTTTTCATAGAGCGGATATTGCTGCTCTACATCCATATGTCTCTTATGAAAGTTCTCTTTCATTTTCTGGTAATCGGCGAACATACCGCTCCAGATAGCAAGTGTGAAATCATCACCGGTTACTTTCTGAATCTCTTTTTCCAGTTCTGACTCCCACTGCTGCATATTTTCTGACTCTGCCATAGTCTTAAGCAAAAGTTTTTCAAATTCCATCGGCGATGGAAGATAACCAAAACATCCATCTGTTGCTGCAAGAATCAACGACTTCTTTTCCAGTTTTGCACTCTTTCTATGTACCGTAAATGGAACAGACGCATTTGCTACATTTGTCATCGGTGCGTCTTCTCTGAGATTTTCCATAGCATCTGTAATCGGCACATCATCCAGCGTCACCTGATGTAAGCCTGTGTCATCCAGCACATATCCTCTGGAATCTCCGCACCAGAAGAAATCTGCCTGGTTCATTTCTTTCGGCACCAGAAACGCTGCCATGGTACTTGGAAATTCTTTCTTCAGACTTCCAAGGAGCATCTGCCCGGACTGTACTTCTTTCTGACATTCTTTTAGCTTCCGTTCCATCATCTTCTGCAGATTCTGTTCCGGCTTCTCTTTTACCTCACTATTCATGAACCATTCTTTCACAGCCTCTGCCAGCGTTCTGGACGCCACTCTTGCTCCAGTCTGTCCATCAAACTGAGGATAAACTTTTGCACCGCTTCCACCACATCCGTCAAAAACTCCCAGTAAAAGGTATTCTGCATTTTTCTGTGCCAGATAAAAGTCTTCTCCTTTTTCTTCTACCTGTTCCCGGCAAATGATGAATGTATGTTCTATTTCATCCATTACTTCTTCTTTTTTTCCCTGGACTTTCTCTTTTTCTGAGACTCCCTCTTTTTCTGGAATATCATTTTCAACCGGAGTTATGTCACCATCTAAAATGAAATCTATATTCTCTTCTTTCTCCGATACACGTTCCATTTCTTTGGATGCTTTTTCTACTATTTTTAATATTTTCATCCAGTCCATATTTCTACTCCGTCGGGCCACCGATTTGCATGGTAATCGTTCCATTATAGGAATGTGATTCTACCGAAATCAAACTCTTACCGGTATCTACATAATATCGATAAGTACCAAGTTCCTCCGAATCTACTTCACATTGTATCTTTCCCTCTGATCCTGCCTGTTGCAATGCATCTGACAAACCATCCATCAGGTACTTCAATATCTCTGCCTTGTTTGAAGCTTCATAATAAAAGCCGACATCCACGCTGTCTTTCATCCAGCCAAGTACCACTTCATGTTCCGGGTCATATTCGCTTCGGAACTGATCAAACCAATCTGAATTGCTAAGGAATTCTCGTATATCAATATTCACTAGTCTGTCAAACTTTACCTGATTTTTCGCCTGTGCTAAATCATATTCCTGTCTTTCGTAATTCTCACTCGTACCTTCAAAGTATTCTCCATCGAATTCTCTTACAAGAGACAACGTTTCTCCATTACTCCAGAGATCATACCGTGTTCCTTTCGGGCTCTGCCAGATGGATAATACAGATAATACAGATGTGCCAAATCCTCCAGACAGTTCCTCCTCGGAAGTAGATGCACAGATTTCTGTGAAACCATCCTCTTTCATCCAATCTTCCAACTGCTGATACAATGAAGCCAGATCCTGGCATTTCTGCGTTGTGATCGTATAACGGAGCTGTATTCCGCTTGCTGATCCGCCCGGATAGGAAATGGTCCAGTCTGTCTTTCCTTCATTAATGGTATGACTTGTTATCTCACTAGTAATCTCATATCCATGTTCCTGCAGCCATTTTTCTCCTTCTGTTGTGTTCACATCATTCGGGCAGTTTTCCAGAAGGTCAAAATCAACCTGTGATACCAACGATTGTCCACTTACGTCCTCTACGTTCTGCTTTGTGCCGGTATCGGTATTCAAGCTTCCCTTTCCTATATACTGATATCCAAAATATCCTACTGCTAAAACTACGGCAAGCCCCAGCGCCATCCAACCTGTATGCTTCTTTTTTTCCGGCTCTTTTGCTTTCGCTGGCCCTGGTTTTGGCTGCTCCACTTCCGGTGCTTTGCTTCTTACCGACTCTTGCTCTGGCTGCTTCCTCTCCAGTGTTTTTGCTCTCACCGTTTCTTGACTGGACTGTTCCTGCCACTGTTCTGCCTTTTTCGATTCCGTCACTTTGGCCTTTACCGGCTCTGAATTTGGTCTTTTACTCTCTGTTCTTGAGTCCTTTCTATCCGGCCTGGTTCCATCTCCACAGATCTGGCACACCTGATCCTGCCAGTCATTTAGGCCGTCGCAATACGGACATCTCCATTGTTTTTCATCTTTCTCCATACTTCTCCCTGCACAAACAGGTCTCTTTCCATAATGAAAAAGACCTGTTCCTGTTATATCTTTCTTGAATTACTCCGTTTTTCTTCCATTGGAAAGCACAATTGTCTGAGACGTATCTGCAGCCTTTATAAAAGTAAGACCATTCTCTGATACACCTGCATAGATATACGGAATCGGATCTTTTCCATCCCATGTAAAATTAAATACTTCTCCATCATCTGTCTCTAATTTGCCGGTCATCGTATCCGTCAAGGTCGTCAGTGTTATAGAACCATCTTCGTCTACCTGTAAATCACCTGATCCTGTATCCCATGTATAGCCTCCAAGTGTTTTCATAATAAAATCTTCCTGATTTCTATACTTCACACCGTAACTTGTCTGAGTTGTAGTTGTTGTATTCATTGGATCATCATCTGACAAATACACCGTCAGTTCCATCATCTGATCCTGATAAAAGTCATCTTCTGTGTACTCAATATCCAGTTTTGAAGCATCATAAGGAACGAGTTTACCCTCTATCGTAACCGGTTCTTCACCATCAGCTACTGCTGTCATTGTCATCGTCATAACCCCATCCGTATAAGAGTATTCTCCGATTTCCTCGTAGGCTCCCGCTGTTTTCTCATACACTTTTCCATCTGCTCCAAAAAGATCTACATCCGTATTAGAATCAACTCCCCAACAGCCCATAATTGGATCTACCAGTATTTTCTTCGTATCTTCTGCTGTTGCCTGTGTTTCTGTTTCCGTCTCTGCCTGTGCACAGGTATATACAGAACTGCTAACTACAAGACTTCCGATTACCATTGCTGTTAAAAATGCTTTTACTTTTCTATTCTTCATCTCTCGTCCTCTTCTCTTCTATTTTCTGACTGTTTCCAAAATCAGACTTTTTGAAACACAAATAATACACATTTTTTGTGTATAAAAATACAATCTCTGATTCCGAATTCATTATATGATATCTGTTTCAAAAAGTCTACCATTTGTTACTGGTACAATAATAACGGAGGAATATAAAAAATGAAAAAATACGGCTATATCAGGGTTTCCAGTAAAGATCAGAATCCTGAGCGGCAATATGCCGCGCTAAAAGAACTGTCTGTCAATAAAAGTAATATTTTTCTGGACATCATGTCCGGGAAAAATTTTGAAAGACCTTCCTATCTGAAAATGATAAAGAAGCTGAAAAAAGGGGATATTGTAATTATCAAAAGTATTGACCGTCTTGGGAGAAATTATGCAGAAATATTAGAACAATGGAGATATATCACACGGGAAATCGGTGCTGATATTCAGGTAATTGACATGCCTCTGTTAAACACAGCCTCTTCCCCTGAAGATCTGACCGGCCTTTTTATATCAGATCTGGTATTACAGATTCTTGCTTATGTTGCTGAAACAGAAAGAGCCTTTATCCATCAACGGCAGGCCGAAGGGATCGCTCTTGCGAAATCCAGAGGTACCAGATTCGGTCGAAACAAAAAAGCTGTCCCGGATGACTTCTACGTTTATTACCAGAAATGGAAAAATGGAGAAATCTCTACACGAAAAGCCTCTGCGCTTCTCGATATGAATCATGTTACATTTTATCGGAGATGCGTTGAGGAATCAGAAAAGAGAAACAGCCATAATGTTTAAATCATTTCTACACCCCTTCTCTTTTTTGTGTTATGATAAGTGCAAAGGAGAAAACTAAACATTATAAACATTACATACCTTACAAAAGATAACACCTGAATTTATAAACAGATTCAAAGGTTCTGGAACTAGCATCAGAAAGACTGGAAAGACTGGAAAGACTGACAAAACAAAGCGAACAGATTGGAGAAACACGTGGCATGGAACGTGGTGAAGCAGCAGTGGAAAATCTAATGCAAAAATTAATCAATGAAAATCGCATGGATGATCTGAAACGCATTGCCACTGATACCGAATACCGCAGGAAACTAATGAAAGAAGGCAGTGAATATGCCATTCCAGGAGGTTGGCTTGCTAATGCCTTTGTTGCTCGTTATGCTAATGGAATGAGTAATCAGGACAGACTGTGGATCATTCAGACTAATATTATCCGGGAGATTGCACAAAAAGAAAGCTGTGTCATCGTAGGTCGCTGTGCCGATGCCATTCTGGAAAAGGAAGAATATGCCGACAGTCTGAAGGTCTTCATTCATGCAGACTTTGAAAAACGTGCTGAACGCATCGTAAAAGTATACGGGGAAACTGATGTCCCATCTGAAAAACGTCTGAAAGACAAAGATAAACGAAGAGCAGCTTATTATCAGTTCTACACCGACCGTAAATGGGGCGATGCCGCACATTACGATGTATGTTTGGACAGCGGCACACTGGGCATTGATAAATGCGTGGATATTATTTCCCAGCTGTATTAATTTACATAATTTGAATGGGAGCTTAATGCCCCCATTCATTTTCAAACTTTTTGTTGCTATTTCATTTTATATGTGATATATTCTTATAAACATTTCATTATAGCGAAGTATTCTGTCGCTATTTTCCTTATTATTTTTACGCAACCAAACATACTACTTAGACTTATATCTTCTTGATTTTTTGATAGCTTTTATGCTATTATATTCTCAGGATATGATATAAGAAGATTGGAGACCATATGGCATACAATATCATATTCTATGAAAAAGAAAATGGAGAATCCGAAATATGGGATTTTCTTGAAAAATTAAGATGTAAATCCGTTAATAGTAAAGATGCACGTATACAGTACAATCAAATACTTCTATACATGGAACTTCTGAAAAATAACGGAACCCATCTTCCCAAAAACATAACAAAGCACATCGAAGAAAATATATGGGAATTACGCCCAGGAAATAATCGCATTTTCTATTTATTTTGTGATAACAATAGTTTTGTTCTACTTCACTGTTTTCGAAAAAAGAGTCTGAAAACGCCAAAACGTGAAATACTCAAAGCAAAATCAGAACGAGATGATTTTCTAGCCAGAAAGGAGCATTCTATACTATGAAAACATTAGATATGTATAAACAACATGTAAAATCGAGCGACCCTTCATTAGCAAAAGATCTTGCATATATAGAAGAACAGGCCGCTATTATCAGTGAAATTATTAAGCAGCGAAACGAACTTGGTTTGAGTCAACGAGATCTTGCTGCCCTTTGTGGTATTCCTCAGTCTTCTGTTGCACGCATTGAAACTTTTCAGACTACCCCAAATCTTACTACATTATTAAAACTTTTACAGCCTCTTGGCTTAAAGCTAACCATATCTAAATAATTCCATATCACGAAATTCAGGGGAGCTGACAGCTCCCCTGATCTTTTATTTCATCATATAATCTTTAATTACATTATGATCTCTTAAAACTTTTTCTATCACTGTTCCTTTCACTGCTTTCAGCAATGGTTTTTTCACCAAATTCAGTGGACCCGGCAATGGTATTTCAAGTGGTGACACTCCATCCATCAGTTTTACGCTGGCATCTAAGAGTTCTCTGACGTCGTATACGCTGCCCCATACTTCCGGCACGCCTCGGTCTACACCCAGCAGTCCATATACGGCTTCCATTGCAGTACGCACCGAATATTCTGTAGTGAAGATCGTATCTCTTGGTGTTTCTGCAAACTGTCCCAGAAATGCAAAATTGACACATCCATCCGGAATAACGTCAGGTCTGTCACCTTTTGCTCTTGGCATGAAGAATGCTGTAATGTATGGCATCATGGTTGGTACGCAAACTGCACTGTGCTCTGCCAGTTCTTCGATCTGGTCTGTCGGAACGCCCAGATGATACAGCCATTCTTCTGTAATTTCTTTACCGGTACAATCTTTCATTGGTTTCTTGATATAGTCGCCTGGTACATCGGTAAACAGGCTATATACCCATACGCAGACTTTGTCTTTATCCTGATCCTTGAACTGTCCCTGACGGTTAATGGTCCAGCTCAGCAGCCATTTAGAATCCTGACAGCTGACAATACCACCTGTTACCACTTTACCGCTCTTAGGATCTCTCTTACAAATATTGGTGATATAAGGAATGATCTTGTCATCCAATGTGGTAATCGTTGCTGATTCCCAGTTGGTTTTCTGAATATTGGAACAGAATTTCTCAGGATGTCCAAAAGATGGATCCTGCTTTGCAATATTCTTCCACAAATTCCAGCAGCCACTTGTCCGCACCTCTGCATCACCATTTGGTGCATGGTTCTGATCGCCGTAAATTGTTCCCTCTGTACAACTTCCATTTGTGACAAATACCATATCATTTTCTGTCAGCAGAATCTTTTCTTCTTTTCCTTTTACCTTACATTCAATCTCTGTTGCTACTTTTTTGCCAGCTTTAATATCAAATAATACATTCGTTACTTCCGTGTTGAAACAAAATTCCACGCCGGCATCTTCCAGATATTTTTTCATTGGGAGAATCAGTGATTCATACTGGTTGTATTTTGTAAACTTCAGTGCGCTGAAATCAGGAAGACCGCCAATATGATGAATGAAACGCTGAATATACAGCTTCATTTCAAGAGCGCTGTGCCAATTTTCAAATGCAAACATTGTTCTCCAGTATAACCAGAATGTAGAGTTCAGTACCTCTTCATCAAATACGTCTTCAATGGTTTTATCATACAGGTCTTCATCTTTGGTAAAGAATAATTTCATGATTTCCATACAGCCTTTCTGGCTTAAATTAAACTTTCCATCTGTATGGGCATCCTGTCCCTGTTTTACGGTTGCACGACAAAGGGAGTAGTTCGGATCATGTTTATTCAGCCAGTAATATTCGTCCAATACGGATGCACCCGGCTTTTCCAACGACGGAATGCTGTGAAACAGATCCCACAGACATTCAAAATGGTTTTCCATCTCTCGACCGCCTCTCATGATATAGCCTCTGGTCGGATCAAAAATACCGTCACATGCGCCGCCTGCAATATCCATGGATTCTAAAATATGAATATGATCCCCAGGCATCTGTGCATCTCTCACCAGGAAGCAGGCTGCTGCCAGTGATGCCAGACCACTGCCTACCAGATATGCATGTTTCTCATCCACACATTCTGGTTTTTCCGGACGGGCAAATGCCTCATAGTTTCCATTTGTATAATAAATACCTTTGCTGTTTTTCTCCTGTTTACCGCGCTCTGTATTGCGGTAATTTGGATCTGCATGAACTTTTACTTCTTCTTTTTCTTTACGATTCTTTGATGCAAGAACGGCTGCACCTGCTGCCGCTGCTACTGCTACGCCTAATGCAGAATGTTTTTTCTTTGCCATAATATTGTCCACCTTTCCTGTGAATCGTATCTGTTCAGTACCTTCACTTCGCGGGACAGTGGGTTCTGAACAGTTACTTCATTTCTACTATTCCCGATTTATGTCTATATCTTACCTGTCATTTTGTTTTTTCACAATACACAAAACCGGAAGGATGTCCGATTTTCGAACACATTCCCGGTTTTGTCTGAGTTATTGTAAGATCACACACTGACCGCCACGCTCTGCAAAGATCTTTTCAAACTGATCCCTGCTGACAGTAATGCGGCTGTATATAGGATCTGCCACTGTAACAGTGTCTTCATCATACCCAATCAGAACCGCGCCGTGGTCATTGGTACTCCATTCCATATAGGTACCATCTTCCAGATACCATCCGTCTGTTTCTGCCCGGTCTTCCATATTAATGGTACACCAGATCACAATCGGCGTTCCCCGATCGATCAAATCATACAATTGATCTGCATCTGCATTTTTCATTGCCACCGCTGTCAGACTGCTTCCCACATTTTTGAGATAACTGTTGGCCGCTGTTACAATTGCTCCTGTTCCACAGATATACCCATTTTCTTCTGTAGGGTCTCCTACAAAATAATTCTCAAGATCCGGTCCTATCAGGCGTCCATCTTCACTGCGATAAAACTCAGCCGCCACTTTCGGCATATAATCCAATGCCATCGTCACTTTATCCACATCATATCCATAATAATTTAATACCATGGTAAGAGCCGTAATTTCACATCCCGTTGGTAATTCCGGGTATTGTTCGATCACGCCAAAATCTGTTAAAACTGTTCCATCGAAATTCTTTAATGTCTTTTTTGATAATACCGTATTTTCCAGCCCAACCGCTACGGTCTCCGATTGTGTTTCTGATTCAAACTCTGTCTGAAGCACCAATTCCTCTGTCTCTTCTGCCTCAACTTTACTTGCTTCCGCCTTGCATATCGACCAATACATATTCCCTGCATAAAATCCGGAAACAAACACAACTGCTGCAAGTACCACACATGTTATCTTTCTCATCTTCACTCCTGTTAACAACCGCAATATTTTCGAAAATACGTCATCTACCTCTGCGATTCTATTTATATTTTATTTCCCGATCATGCTAACACGCCTCCCTAAAAGCAGCCTAAAGCAAATCTGAAGATTTTGTGAATATTCTTGTTTTATTTTGCGCAGAGCTTTTTCCTGTGCTATACTTCCGATAGTATTTAAAAGGAGGAAATCACATGCGACTTCTTATTGCTGAAGATGATAACGACATTCGTAAAGCACTGATTGCTTTATTGCAAAAAAATAATTATACAGTAGATGACACTGATAACGGATTAGATGCCTATATGTTTGCTTCGCAGGGACAATATGACGGCATCATTCTGGATATTATGATGCCTGGTCTGGATGGTTTGGAAGTCCTTTCCAAACTTCGGTCTGAAAAAAATGCAGTTCCGGTTTTGCTTCTGACGGCCAAATCTGAAGTAGAAGACCGGGTAAAAGGACTGGATGCCGGTGCAGATGACTATCTCCCAAAACCTTTTTCTGTCAGCGAACTGTTGGCTCGTGTACGCGCAATTCTGCGAAGACGTGAACAATATCAGGCTGAAATTCTGTCATATGGGAATCTTTCTTTAAACAGTGCTTCTTTTGAACTAATCTGCAATGATCAGAAACTTGCACTTTCCAGCAGAGAATATCAGATTATGGAAATGTTGATGCACGCACCGACTTCAATTGTTACTTCAAATAATCTTATGGAACAAATCTGGGGATGGGACAGTGATGTTTCCGTTAATAATATCTGGGTCTATATCTCCAACCTGCGAAAAAAATTACAGCAATTAGGTACTTCGGTTTCAATCCGCGCCGTCCGCGGCGTTGGATACTGCCTGGAGGAATTGTAATCTATGCTAAAGAAATTACAGAGAAACTTTATTAAAATTGCGGCATTGGCACTGCTTTCTGTTATTTTGATTGTTATTGCTTCTATTAATGGTATCTTTCTCTATCAATGTAATCGATTACTGGATAATAAACTGGAAGATATGCTGATACGTCATACCGGTAATCAGAGCGAATCAAAGCAGCCTGAAAATAAATCAAACATACCTGAGCAAAAACCTAAAACAACCACCTCGCCTTTTGATATTTTGCCGCTGCTTCATAAAAACATGCAGAGTTCTTCTGCATGCTGCGTGGTCATTCTTGATAAAGACTACCAGATTCAAAGTATCCGCCGAAATATGGAAGACAGCTATGAAGAAGCAGATCTGGAAACATATCTTGCTGCTATTCGTGAAACAGGAAAAACACATGGATGGTATCAGGTTTTTAAATATCGATTAAGAACAGACACTGAGCCAGATGGAACGGAACGAATTTGCGTTGCTTTTATTGATGCATCCCCATCGCTATATTCTATTGCCTCCCTGTTGATTATTTCATTGATTATAGGGCTTGCAACGTTTTTGATTATCCTGATGCTTATTATAATGGCATCCAGACGCGCTATTCAGCCTCTGGCAGAAAGCTATCAAAAACAGCATCAGTTTATTACCGATGCCGGACATGAATTAAAAACACCTCTGACTGTCATCTCTGCTCATAATGAACTGGCTCGTATGACTTATGGGGACAGTGAATGGTTTGACGGAATCGACCGTCAGGTTCAGCGTATGAATAAATTGATTCGAGAATTGATTACACTTGCCAAGATGGATGAACAGCAAAAAATGGATTTTGAGTCCTTTAACTTCAGCGATGCTCTGTATGATGTAATGCTGCCATTTAAGCAGGTACTGACCAGTCAGAATAAAATTCTTACCTATAATATTACCGACGATATTACTTTAACCGGTAATGAATCATCGATTCGGGAACTGATTTCGATTCTCATAGATAATGCCGGTAAATATTGCGCAGAACATGGTACTGTCCATGTAGAGTTGCATACTGTGAACAATAAGATTCGTCTGAACATCACCAATGACTTCCCGGATGCAGAAAACTGCGACTTTTCTTCTATCTTCGACCGCTTCTACCGGGCTGACAAATCCCGGAAATCCGATGGCAGCTATGGTCTGGGACTGTCCATTGCTAAAAATATCGTAGAAGTGCATCATGGCACCATCACAGCCAAAGCCGCAGGTGCCACGAAGGTAGTATTTGAAGTAGTTTTTAAAAATTAATATTCCTTACCCAGTAGAAAGTCTGCCTTATTTCTCTACAAGACAGGTCTTCTTAGATTCATCCAAACTACCTCTTTTTTTGCGACTTTGTTTTTTTCGAGTCAAACGCATGTGAAACTTGGCGCGCGCTTCTGGTATCCGAATCAGAAACACAGTATAATTTCCAATGTAAACTTGAATCCTTTTCCCAGCCATGTTATTCTTATGCTAAGAAAGGAAAACATTACACGTACAAATGATAAAACGGCGAAAATCGCCACAAAAATATACATCGGATAAGATTCCACAATTATTGATGATTTTTTCAAAACCATTGGCTATGCATTCCTGTACAAAGGATTGGGTGAATTCGTCAATCAGATTCCACTGGAAGAACTGACTGTTTCACTTTTTCATGAGGCCAACCCAGTAAAACTGATACGCCAGTTATCTAGATATGGATACCGCATCCATTTTTTTGCTCCCGGAATATATTATATTGAGGGATTACCTATTCCAGTACAGATCATTGTAACCAAAAAGCTCCGGTCAAAGTTCCACCCAGCACTGAAGATGCTTACACAAAAGCTGAAACAGTCTGATCTCCTTGATTTTATGGAATGTGCAAATAGCTTCACCGAACCGGGTGACCGGCAAAATGCAGATGCCGTACTACAGGTAAGTATTTCTGCGAACAAAAAAATCTATGATCAGGTAAGGAGGAATAATGTTATTATGTGCGAAGCATTAAGAGAATTATTCAAAGATGAATTAGAAGAGGCTCATGAAAAGGGAAAATCCGCTGGTCTGTCTGAGGGTATGTCTAAAGGTGAAAATCGCCTGAAAGCATTATATGCCAAATTGGAACAGGATGGACGCCGAGAGGAAATTTTTCAGTCATTGAGCAATCCTGAAATTCTTAAAAAACTTTATGACGAATACGGTATAGAATAGAAATACTCTAAAAGCCCAGGTCGAAACCTCTGTTTCTGTCCTGGGCACTTTTTATATCATTATTTGCACATAATACATTCCTGTGCATTGTGTTTTATTTCATTATCTTCACTGACCAGTTTGTTATAATCTGGTCTGGAGAAGCGGTGATAAGTAATACCGAAATCATCCTGCTCTATGCAGTATACATATGGATCGGTTTCTTCAGATGTGTAGTAGAAGACCCGTCCCAGACCTTCGCTTTCATGGTCTTCTTCTACACAGGTTCCCTGATGTTCTGTTGCATAGTCTTGGAATACCTTGCGCACCTGATCCATATTGTTCTCCCGCCTGTTCAGAACGACCAGAAGATTCTTTAATAACTCAGAATCCGGCACTTTTTCTGAAATATACTTACAGCCTTCTGCCGGGACATTCAGACAGTAACGTTCTCCCACATTGGAAATCTCTATCTGGCCGAGTCGTTCACTGACGATCTCTGCAAAAACAGCCAGATTCTTTTTCAGTTCTTTTTCGGTTATACCATCCGGCAGCTCCAGCATCCCGATCAGAGATACGTCTGGATAATACAGACGCATGTTCTCTTCCTGATATCCTATCTTCATCTGCCATTCTTTGATGGTATCAATGATATGACATTCCAGTTGTTCTATATGCATAAAGATTAACCTCACTTTCCGTCGTGTTAGTTTTTGCTAACTATTATACCATATTCTATCTACAGGTCAACGCATCCTTATAGAAGGATGCCATCTGTTTTTCTGTGGGAAATGTTGCAATATACACACGATTTCCCATAGCTCCGGAAAGTGCGTCTGGCATACGGTCTTCCATACAGATCTGTTTGGCATATTTTCCGCTGAGTGCTGCATCATCCATTACGTAATCTTTTCCATCACGGCGTCCCACAAAAGCACAGAACGCACTGGTACCTGTCGGCATCGTTGTCTCATCAAAAGCAATCATGTCGGCCCAGATTTTGTATACATCAGTACTGTGAGCAAAGTTAATCATATCCGGAGTGAAGCCTCCACTTGGACGCATATTGACTTCCAGTGCTACCAGATCACCTGTTTTTCCAAGACCTTCCTGATCTCTCTGGAGACGGAAAAATTCAAAATGAACAAAGCGGCTCTTTACACCAAATGCTTTCACCACAGCCCGTCCTGCTTTCCTGGTATCTGCCGGCAGTTTTTTTAGAATATAGAATAATGAACTCTGCTGCTCGTTCACAATATCCATAATGGAAACCGGGGAAACATTGCCGGTTTCAAACATCGGCTTTCCATTAGAATCGATGATAGCATCGTAAGAATTTACCTCGCCCCAGATATATTCTTCCATAATGTATATCGTATCTGGCTGTTTTTCTTCAAAGAAGGTCTTCATCTCTTCATCAGACGTGATCTTAAAAGTATGAGATGCACCTACCCCGTTATCTGGCTTGGCAACTACCGGATAACCCACTTCTTTTGCAAAAGCCAGGCAGTTTTCTTCTGTATCCACCATGTGGAAACGTGCTGTCGGAATTCCTGCCTTTTTATAGTAATCTTTCATTTTTGATTTAAACTTGATACGTGGAATATCACTTTCCTGAAATCCACTGGTAATGTGAAACTCGGTACGCAGTCTGGCATCCCGTTCCAGCCAGTATTCATTGTTGGATTCCAGCCAGTCAATGCGACCATGTTTAAAAATCAAAAATGCTACTGCGCGGTACACTTCCTCATAATTCTCCAGAGTGCTGACCTTATAATACTCATTCAGGTTCTCTTTCACATTATAATCCAGTTCATCATAAGGCTGGTCCCCGATTCCAAGGACATTCAGCCCGTTTTTCTTCAGTTCCCGGCAAAACATCCAATAATTTGTCGGGAAGTTTGGTGAGATAAAGATAAAGTTTTTCATAATATCGTTCTCCTCTTAAACATTTATCAGATATGGTACAAAGTAGGTAACCTGTTTGTACCACCATGGCCAGTCGTGGGAGCAGTCGTATCCCCAGTAATCTACCCAGACGTTGATGCCTTTTGCATGTAGGATACGATCAAGCTGTCTGGTATATTCCGGTTGTTCCCATGGTCCCTGTCCGGTACAGATAATGGCTTTTTTCTTATTGTAAAGCTGTATATACGGATGGTCGTATGGCATGTTAGACAAGTAATGTACTGGTGAATTCTGGTACACCAGATCGTTCATGAAGGTTCCAAACCCGTATTCTGCGCTGTATACACCACTCAATGCCAGCAGTCCGTCAAACAGATCCGGTCTGCGGAAATACAGATTTGCCGCATGGGCTGCACCCAAGCTGCATCCGAATGCAATGATGTCCGGATAACCTGTCCAGCCGTTCATCTCATTAACCATCTTACGTATAAACGGTACCATCTCATCTGTAATATAGCGGATCCAGTTTTCATACAACTGACTGCGGTACTCTGCATTGCCCCAAGTATCGGACCAGGTTTCACGATCAATAGTATCAATGGAAAATACACATACCTGACCCGCATCAATCCACGGTGCCCATACATCCGTCATATGAAAATCCTCAAAGTCAAAAAATCTGCCATCCTGACATGGAATATACAACACCGGTCGACCGCCGTGCCCATAGACCTTCCATTCCATCTCCCGCCCAAGGGCGGGACTATATTCTTTAAAATACTGTGTTCTCATACTTATATTCTTCTTTCTGTTATCTGGTCTCAGGATAAAATAGCGCATCCATAAAATACGGAATCTGTTTTTCCCAGCAGGCTTCGCAGTGATCCCCATTTGGCACAATCCGGCTGGTGAGCAGAACGTCTCTGGAAAGTAACAGATCTGTTACCTTGCGGAATTGTTTTCGCATCACAGCATGGAAATTGATCTCATTAGCGCCATAATCCATATAGACCGTTGTATCCGGTACAATTTCTGCTTCCCGAATCAGCTTATTAATCTGAGTCATATTCGTCCAGATAGACGGTGACAGTGCTGCTGCCTTCGAAAAAAAGTCATTATAAGCAAGCACTGCATAGAGACTCATCAATCCTCCCATGGAACTTCCTGCAATAAACGTATGCTCCCGATCTGGAAGTGTACGATAATCCCGGTCGATCTGTGCTTTCAGTGTATGAATCATCCATTCCATGGTCTGCTTGCCCCATGCCGGGATTTTTCCAATATTCGGTGCAGTAAACGGGAACGGAGAATACTCCTTCAGACGCCCATTATCCGGATCATGACTGCATTCCACAGCAACAATAATTAACTGTCTGCCGGTACGATCCATATACTCTTTCATGCCCCAGCATTTTCCATAGGTTGCATCTGAATCAAAAAATACATTATGTCCATCAAACATATATAATACCGGATATCGTTTTTCTTGTTCGTATGAATAAGACTCCGGAAGATAAAGATAGACGTTGCGTTTTTCTTCACCGGACAGCTCCGGAATCGTAATCTGCCATTTATTTATCATAATATCAGTCTCCTTTTCAACAGGTTTATTATAAAACCTGAATTTTAAATTGTAAACAATGAGAAACACACACCGGAGGTTATGCCTCGGCCAATGGGGACGGAGTTTT
>CAKRON010000008.1 GCA_934373455.1 uncultured Marvinbryantia sp. | reverse complement strand
ACCAATGGGGACGGAGTTACTGGCTCTAAAGAGCCAGTAACTCCGTCCCCAGTGGTTTGCCCCGTGGTCGCCCTTGGCTTCATTGGCTTACATCAGTGGACTGAACATTCTCAAAATGCACTCTATTCCTCGTAGTGTCAGTGCACGTTTCTGACCGTATTTTTCTGTCACTTCCCGGCACACAGGAAACAGCTGTTCAAAATCATGTCGTACCGATACTACCGCTCTGCACTTTGCAAACCAGCAGGCATTTTCAAAATGCAGATACAGGCTGCGGAAATCCATATTTATTGTACCGACTGCTGCGACTTCATCATCGCATACCATTTGTTTGGAATGAATAAATCCTGGTGTATACTCATAAATTCTCACGCCTTCTGCTGCCAGACTGGCGTAATAGCTTCTGGTTACTTTATATACCACTGCTTTATCCGGAATACCCGGTGTGATGATTCGTACATCCACACCACTTTTAGCGGCCAGTATCAACGTACGCTGCATTTCATCACTGATAATCAGATACGGTGTCGTGATATACACATATTTTTTTGCACTCTTGATCAAATTCAGGTATACATTCTCACCTGTACGTTCTCCATCCAGCGGACTGTCTGCATAGGGCTGTACATAGCCTCCTTCTGCAGATCGGTATGCCGACTTCAACAGATACGGAATCGGATCCTCCTGTTCCTTTTGTGTCGCATTCCACATTTCCAGAAAAATCATGGTCAGACTGCGCACAGCATCTCCGGTCAGCTTTATTCCGGAATCTTTCCACATTCCATACGGATGTGTCAGATTAAAATATTCGTTTGCCAGATTATACCCTCCGGTAAATCCCACTTTTCCGTCAATTACCGTAATCTTTCTGTGGTCACGATTGTTCATAAACACATTCAGAATCGGTATCAGCGGATTAAACACCCTGCACTTGATGCCTTTTCGCTTCAGTTTTTCCATAAAGTCTTTATTAATGAACCCTATACTGCCCATATCGTCATAGAAAACACGTACATCCACTCCTTCTGCTGCCTTTTCTTCCAAAATCTCTTCGATTCCTCTCCAGGCAACGGAATCCTCAATGGCATGGTATTCCATAAAAATAAACTTCTTAGCCTTTCGCAGTTCTGTCTTCTGTGCTTCCAGTGCCTGCACGGTGTCTCCGTAAAATTCCACATCTGTATTTTGATATACCGGATAGCCTGCGCCCTTTCTCAGATATTCTGACTGACGTGCAAGCGTTCCGTCTGACTTTTCAAGGTTATCCACAATTACCGGATCCTGTACCAACAAATGTGCATACGCCGTATGAACCTTGTCAAACCACTTACGCATGCTCCCCAGAGCACCGGTTCTTCCAAACATCAGGTAGAGACATACGCCCATAATCGGGAACATCAAAATCAGAATAATCCAGGATATTTTATATGCAGAATTAATCTGCAGTCCATACACCCGAAAAACCAGCAGCAAACCCACAATACTTGCCAGGGTGGATATTGCAGCATAATAATTCGTCAGTTTCATTGCCATTCCAATAATCCAGGCTACCTGAAGCAATATACTGACAATAACCATCACCAGTCTTTTCACACTGTTTTTTGTATTCTCTTCTGCCTCTTTTGTTTGTTTTTTTCTGCTGTTTCCCATTTTTTCACTTCCTCATTATCCGTTTACAATTTTTCTGGCCACATATACTCCACTTGCGGATGCATGAGAAAGAGAATGTGTTACACCACTGCCATCACCGATTACATACAGCCCCTTATGTCTGCTTTCCAGATTTTCATCCAATTCCACTTCCATGTTATAGAATTTTACTTCCACACCATAAAGCAGGGTATCATCATTCGCAGTACCAGGTGCAATCTTATCCAATGCATAGATCATCTCTATGATACCGTCCAAAATACGTTTTGGCAGTACCAGACTCAGATCTCCCGGGGTTGCAGAAAGTGTCGGCGTCACCATACCCTCTTCTATTCTCTTTGCGTTGCTTCGTCTTCCTCTTACCAGATCTCCAAAACGCTGTACAATTACCCCTCCGCCCAGCATATTAGAGAGCCTTGCGATACTTTCTCCATATCCGTTGCTGTCTTTAAATGGCTCAGAAAAATGTTTTGCCACCAGAAGCGCAAAGTTTGTGTTTTCTGTCCGCTTTGTCGGATCTTCAAAACTGTGTCCATTTACCGTTACGATACCATTTGTATTTTCATTTACCACACTGCCATATGGGTTCATACAGAAAGTACGCACATTATCTTCGAACTTCTCTGTACGATAAACGATCTTGCTTTCATAAAGCTCATCCGTCAGATCTGAAAAAATCACAGCCGGAAGTTCCACACGGACACCGATATCTACTCGATTGGACTTGGTAGGTATATCCAGCTCTTTACATACAGTTTCCATCCATTTACTTCCGCTTCGGCCTACCGAAATAATACATTTATTACAGTCATAGCTTTCTGTTTCTGTCACTACACGATAACCATCATCTATGACTTCCACTTTGCTGACCGGTGTATGGAAATAAAAATCCACTTTATCTTTTAATTCTGCGTACAGATTTTCCAGTACCACATAGTTAATATCCGTTCCCAGATGGCGTACTGACGCATCCAGAAGCTTTAATTTATTCTGCATACATACTTTCTTCAGCCCTGTACCTGCTGTAGAATACATCTTTGTGCCTTCTCCACCATGGGTCACATTGATTTCATCCACATATCGCATCAGATCCATCGCTTCTTTTCTGCCAATATATTCATACAGTGTACCGCCAAAATCATTGGTTATATTGTATTTTCCATCTGAAAATGCACCTGCTCCGCCAAAGCCACTCATAATCGCACAGGTCTTACATTTGATACAATTCTTTACTTTCTCTCCGTCAATCGGGCAACGACGTTTCTCCAAAGAATATCCTGCCTCAAATACTGCAATCTTTAAATTTGGATTCAATTTTACCAGTTCATAAGAAGAAAAAATTCCTCCAGGACCAGCTCCTACAATAATCACATCATACTTCATCTTTTTTCCTCCTTTAAAAAATCCGCCGGCTTTTGCTTTTACTCATTCTGCCGGCGGATATCCTTTCACTCACTTTTATAGATAAGATATTATCTTTGACCTTTATCGTAAGGTATACCTTCTGCCTTTGGTGCTCTGGATTTCTGTGATGTAAATGCCAGAACAATCAACGATATGATATAAGGCAGCATATTATAAACAGTGCTTGGAATATGCAGTGCTACCAGTGCTCCAAATCCTGTATACACATTGGAAAGGGCACGGAATAAACCAAACAGCAAAGCTGCAAGACCGATATTTACCGGCTTCCACTGGCCAAAAATCATAACTGCCAGTGCCAGGAATCCAAATCCCGCCACACCATTTTCAAACTTCCATTCACTTACACCTGCAGTAATATATACGATTCCACCAAGCCCTCCAAGCAGACCGGAAATCAACACACCTGCATAACGCATCTTCTGAACATTGATTCCTACTGAGTCAGCTGCCTGTGGATGTTCTCCACACGCCTGAAGGCGAAGTCCGAATCTCGTCTTATATAATACCACATAAGAAGCAATCAGTGCAATCAATGCCACCAGCATGAACCAGTTAAATTCAAATCCTCCGATCCGAACTAACAATGCTTTTTTTGTACTGATATAAGAAACGGTGGAAGATACATTATTCGGGTCAGACGCCATATTAATCGCTCTGACTACAACTACTGCTGCTGCTGTTCCCAGCAGATTCAGTGCAGTTCCTACCAATGTCTGGTCTGCCTTGAAATTTATAGCTGCGACTGCAAGAAGCAGGGAATACACCATTCCACATACAATACTCGCCAGCATAACCAGTAAAATAATTATCCCTGCCGGGGTTGACGGGGAAAGGAAACGCAGCATCAGAGCGCCGCCCAGCGCACCCATAACCATGATGCCTTCCAGTCCAATATTGATGACACCGCTATGCTCAGAAAAGCATCCTCCCAAAGCTACCAGAATTAAAACGGAAGCAAATATTAATGTATATTGAAGTAAAAGTAACATTATGCTTCGCCTCCTTTCTCTTCTTTTAATGCACGTTTTTCATCTCTTTTATCCAGCATATGGTTCATCCACAGCTTAAAGAAAAATACAAAACCGCACAGATAAATAATCAACGCAGAAATAAAATCTGAAATCTGAGAGCAATACATTGACTTATCTACATAAGCACCGCCACTGGTGATATGCTGAATAAAATACGAAGAAAAAATTGCTCCGATCGGATGCAGACCACCTAAAAATGCTGCTGCAATACCATTAAATCCCATTCCCGGAACACTTGTCTGCGTCACTGCCCACTGTTCCACACCGGTCAGATAATAAAATGCTGCGCCAAGACCTGCCAGACCACCGGCAATTACCATAGTAAGAATAATGTTATATTTTTCTTTCATACCGCAGTATTTTGCCGCCTGCTTATTCAATCCGGTCGCTTTCAGTTCATATCCCAGTTTTGTCTTATCCAGAAGAATCCATACCAGGATTGCTACGATAACAGACAACGGAAGAGCAATCGATACATACTTGTTATTTGCAAATAACTTCTCAAGTCCCAGCGTCGGAAGCAATGCTGCCGCATTTGTGGAACCAAGCGCCAGCGAATATGGACTGGATGGATCCTTCACTGTGGATAAGAGCATATTTACCACATACAAAGCAATCCAGTTCAACATAATACAGGAAATAACCTCATTTACATTGCAGTATGCCTTTAAAATACCGGAAACTGCTGCCAGAGTAGCTGCCACTACAACCGCAGCAAGTATACACGCATACCACGGCATCTTTAAACCAAGAGCGAAGTACAGGCAAGCACCTGCACCTGCTACATACTGACCTGCCGCACCTATATTAAACAATCCTACTTTATAGGCAAATAATACAGACAGCGAACATAACAGCAGCGGACACGCTTTTACCAGTGTACTTCCGAAATATTGTGTCGCCTTTATTGCTGACGGATAATACATAAAGTTCTTTAAAATCGCAACGATAGCTCCCGCTGCACCTGCCGGATTAATCAGCAATAATACCACATAACCGATAAGGAGTCCGATAATAATACAGATCACGGATGCAAGCAAAGACTGCACTGCTCCATTTCTCAAAAGGCTCCCTTTGGATTTCTTTTCACCGCTCATCCTTTAGGCCTCCTTTCTTTTGGCGCCTGCCATATACAGACCCAGTTCTTCTACTGTAACTTTCTTTGGATCGAACTCTCCTACGATCTCTCCTTCATACATGACCAGAATTCGGTCAGATACATTCATAACCTCGTCCAGTTCCAGACTGACAAGCAATACTGCCTTTCCGGCATCACGCTGGGCAACAAGCTGGCTGTGAATATATTCTATCGCACCTACATCCAGACCACGTGTCGGCTGTACCGCCACAAGGAGTTCCGGATTCTTATCAATCTCACGGGCAATAATTGCTTTCTGCTGATTTCCTCCGGACATAGATCTGGCGATCGTCACCGGTCCCTGACCGGAACGTACATCATACTGATCAATCAGTTTCTTCGCATAAGAACGAATCGCGCCCTTTTTCAGGAAGCCACCCTTTCCGGTAAATTCAGGTTCAAAATATCTCTGCAGCACCATATTGTACTCCAGGCTGTAATCCAGAACCAGACCATGCTTGTGACGGTCTTCCGGAATATGGCTCATGCCCTTTAAAGAACGATCACGGATTGCTGCATGTGTGATATCTTCTCCGTTTAATGTAATCTTTCCTTCTTTCAAAGGCTCAAGACCTGTCAGACCATAGACAAATTCTGTCTGACCGTTTCCATCAATGCCGGCAATACAAACAATTTCTCCTCTGTGTACCTGAAGAGACACATTGTTCACTGCATTATTCTTATGACGTTTGGATGCTACGGTCATATTCTGTACATCCAGAACCACATCTCCCGGTTCACATTCCTTCTTCTCTACTGCAAAGTTTACATCACGGCCTACCATCATAGCGGACAGTTTTTCCGGCGTCGTATCCTTTGTCTCGACGGTACCCACATACTTTCCCTTGCGGAGCACTGTACACCGGTCTGATACCTGCATAATCTCTGACAGCTTATGTGTGATAAACAGAATACTTTTTCCTTCTGCTGCCAGATTCTTCATAATCTTCATCAGTTCCTGAATCTCCTGCGGTGTCAGAACTGCCGTCGGCTCGTCAAAAATTAAGATCTCATTGTCCCGGTACAGCATCTTTAAGATCTCTGTTCTCTGCTGCATACCAACTGTGATATCTTCAATCAAAGCATCCGGTTCTACCTGAAGTCCATACTTTTCAGATAACGCCATTACTTTTTTTCTTGCCTCTTCTTTTTGCAGGAACCCATGCTTTGTCGTCTCCACGCCAAGAATAATATTGTCCAGAACGCTAAAGCATTCTACCAGTTTAAAATGCTGGTGTACCATACCGATTCCAAGATCATTGGCATCATTTGGATCCTTGATCTCTACTTTCTTACCATCCTTGTGGATCTCTCCTTCTTCAGGCTGATACAATCCAAATAATACACTCATCAAGGTAGATTTGCCTGCACCATTTTCTCCCAGCAATGCATGGATCTCACCTTTCTTCAGCTGCAGTGTAATATTATCATTGGCAATAATGCCCGGGAAACATTTGGTAATGTTCAGCATCTCAATGGCATAATTTTCCAATTTTTCCTGCCTCCCTCCATATTAAAATTTTACGCATAAATCTATAGCAAGTATAACATAAAACAAGGCATCCGACAATGTCAGATGCCTTTATCCTAAAAAAGGATCGTTCATTCTTTATTTAATTTCTGTGCAAATATGCTGTTCTCCTCTCTCAATGGTATATTCGAATTTTTCTGTTCCAATATACAGAGTCAGTTTCATCATTGGCATTGGCTTTTCGGCATTAAGCTCAATCTTGTCCCCTTCTCTCTTTGCCCGAATTGTATTCACAATATTTCCTTTTACATCCGGCACTTCGCATACTGCTTCGCTGCCATCCTGAAGCTGATACAGGCGCAGTTCCATTTGATGTTCATAATCATAATCAGGTAAATGTTCTTCTGTTCCCACTGCCAACAGTGTATTTTCTTTCACATATAATGGAAGAGAGAAGTAATCATAGGTATCTTCCTGCCAGCATCCGCCTTTTCTGACTTCACCACTTAAAAGATGTGTCCACACTCCCTTCGGCAAATAATACTGGCACACACTGTCTTCTCGCAGAATAGGTGCTGCCAATAACGCATCCCCTAACATATACTGGCTGTCCAGATAAGAAACCGCCGGATCAGCCGTAAATTCGAATACCATCGGGCGCATCATTGGTGTACCTTCTTTGTGAGCTTCTACGGCTTTTGCATACAGATAAGGCATCAGTCTGCATTTCAGTTTGGAGAAATGAGCCACTACATCACAGGCTTCCTCATCAAACAGCCACGGTACACGATAGCTTCCTGATCCATGGAGACGGCTGTGACTGGACAGCAGTCCAAATGCCGCCCATCTCTTATACAGATCCGGTGTGGCAGTACTTTCAAATCCGGAAATATCATGGCTCCAGAAGGAGAATCCACTCATTGCAAAGGACAAGCCACCCCTGATTGTTTCTGCCATAGATGGGTAGTTTGCAAAGCAGTCACCTCCCCAGTGTACCGGGAACTGCTGGCTTCCTGCTGTTGCACTTCTTGCAAACAATACAGCTTCCTGCTCCCCCTTTACTTCCTTCAGCAGATTAAATACTGCCTTATTATATAGGAAAGTATAATAATTGTGCATAGCATGTGGATCGCTTCCATCATGATAAACTACGTCCACCGGAATACGCTCACCAAAGTCTGTCTTGAAGCAGTCTACCCCTGCATCCAGAAGGGTACGAAGCTTATCGGTATACCATTTCACTGCATCCGGGTTCGTGAAATCCACCAGTCCCATTCCTGCCTGCCAGTTATCCGTCTGCCATACGCCTTTTCCATCTGCACGTTTCAGGAGATAGCCTTTTTCTGCACCTTCTTTGAAGAAAGGTGTGCCCTGCGCAATATAAGAATTGATCCATACGCAAATCTTCAGTCCTTTTTCATGGTATCTCTGGAGAGTTCCTTTGATATCCGGGAAACAGTCCTTGTCCCATTCAAAATCACACCAGTGGAATGCTTTCATCCAGAAACAGTCAAAATGAAATACCCGCATTGGAATATCTCTTTCAAACATACCGTTAATAAAGGAACTGGTAGTTTCTTCATTATAATTAGTCGTAAAGGATGTGGACAGCCACAATCCGAAGGACCATGCCGGCGGAAGTGCCGGTCTGCCCAACATTGCTGTATACTGATTTAAGATCTCTTTCGGTGAAGGTCCATAGAAAAATACATAATTCAGTTTTTCACCCGGCACGGAGAATCCCACATATTCCACTTTTTCACTGGCTACTTCAAAGGATACCTGATCACTGCTATCTACAAATACACCATATCCTTTATTTGTCATATAAAAAGGAATGCTTTTGTATGCGATCTGAGATGCCGTTCCGCCGTCCTCATTCCAGGTATCTACCACCTGACCATTTTTCACAAATGCGGTAAAACGCTCACCCAGACCATACACACATTCTCCCACTGACAGAGATAATTCATTCATCATATACGGCTGGTATTTTTCTGTCAGATAATTCGATTCTCCAAACATAGTGCTTGGCTGTCTGTCCCAACGGATCAGACCTAAGTTCCGCAGATTGCTGGATGTAAGCACCTTTCCATCTGCCTCAAATGCATAGGAAAACTGCTTCCGATTCACACGCACCTGCAATACGCCGGTATCCATGAGCGCTTCATCCTCGGTAATCGTTACTTTCGCTTCCCCGATCTCTTCTGTCTTCTCAAACTGTGGCAGATGTGTATCGTATCCTTCATAATGCCATGCACTGACTGCAATAGTGCGGTCGTTCCGTGCCACAAATTCAATCGTGATCGTCGGCATATTCAGCGTACCGCCTCTATCATTGGTATGAGCTGTCGGCGCCACAATACGCATGCCCCCGGGAATCTCATCCACATAATAGCCTTCTGTTGCAAACAGCCCGTTGCTTCGTTCACTTCTCAACCAATATCCTTCTGTAAATTTCACGTTTTTTGCCCTCCTGTTTCTTATCCTATACTTTCAAGAATGCCATTGATTATATCCGTTGACAAGTTCCATTATTTTAAGAAAAGTGTAATTTTTTCTGTCTCCACCAAAAAACGCTGCCTCATGGTTTCCCATTCAGCAGCGTTTCCATTTTTAGCCTTTTACCGCACCTGCGGAGACACCTTCTACAATAAATTTTGATAACAAAATATAGACAATAATAACCGGAAAGATAGAAAATGCAATCATCACATATACCTGCCCCATATCAAACTTCAGGAAGTCTGCACTTCGCAGCTGAGCAATCAATATTGGCAGTGTTTTCTTTTTATCCGTATGAAGTACCAATGCCGGAATAAAATAGTTGTTCCAACTCTGTACAAAGGTAAAGATTGCCTGCACTGCAATTGCCGGTTTCATCAAAGGAAGCGAAATGGTATTGAAAGTCCTGAATTCTCCTGATCCATCAATACGTGCTGCTTCCACCAATTCCAGTGGAAGATTACTCTCCATATACTGTTTCATATAGAAAAACGTAACCGGTGCCGCTATACTTGGAACAATCAGTGGAATAAAAGAATCATCCAGATGCATTTTTCCAAGAAGCTGAATAAATCCGAGTGCAGTTACCTGTGTTGGGATCATCATAACAGCCAGAATAAAGGTAAACATAAATTTTCTTCCTTTAAAATCATAGGCGTGCAAAGCATAGGCAGTCATAGTAGAAAAATAGGTACACAAAACCGCTGAACTGGCTGCAATTATGATACTGTTAAACATTCCATGCCATACCGGAAGTGTCCCTGCCAGAAGATTTTTCCAGTTCGTAATCAGAAAACTTCCCGGAATTGCCGTAAATCCACGTTTCAATGCTCCATTAGATCTGGTCGCATTAATAAATAATACATAGAACCAGAACAGGCAGAGGAAAGACAGCAGAACCAGTACAATATATGCCAGGGTGCGCTGACCTTTCATACTCATTCCTTTTTTCGTTTTTTTGTTATTCATGATCTCTCCCCCTGTCAGTCTTTGGTTTTATTAAATCGGAATACAATCAGACTGAGTACACCGGTAATAATAAACAGGCATACCGATAAGGCACCGCCCATACCAAAGTTTTTACTGTACAAATGCTTATTCAGGAACATAATCAGTGTCATGGTAGATCTCATCGGATCACCGGTTCCATTTGTCAGAATCTGTGGTACATCAAACATCTGGATTCCTCCGATCAGTGATGTAATCATAACATAAATCAAAATCGGACGAAGCAGAGGCAATGTGATTCTGAAGAAAATCTGTGTGGCAGTGGCACCATCTACTTCTGCTGCTTCATAGAGTGATGCATCAATTCCCATCATACCTGCCATAAGAAGGATCGTCGTATTACCAAACCACATCAGGAAGTTCAGTAATGCAACCAGCGTTCTTGTACTCCAGACATGACTGAAGAAGCTATATGCTGATTTCAGTATTCCTGCATGAAGCAACATGGCATTGATTGGTCCTCCATCAGAGAACAGTGTAAAAAATAACATGGCAAATGCTGATGCCATAATCAGGTTTGGCAGATAAATAACCGTTTTGAAAAATCGTTTTCCTTTCAGTCTCAGGCTTGGATTGGAGAACCATGCTCCAAGCAGCAAGGATACCAGAATCTGTGGCACAAATCCCATAATCCACATAATCATGGTGTTTTTAAAATATACCCAAATATCGCCACCCTGAAAGAGTTTTACATAATTATCAAACCCCACAAATCGCGGTCCTATCTGCGTCAGACCAGACCGATAATTTTCGAAAAAACTGTTATATATTGTACTGACAAGTGGCACAAACTGAAATATGAGGTATACCACTACAAACGGTATCAAAAACAGATACCCCCATTTGTTATAGCGAACTGCCTTATGGTTTTGATTCTTTGGCATTTTCATTCTCCTTTCAGGCACGCTTTGGTTTTAAATATGCCTGCCTGATGATCAGGCAGGCATATTTCATCTTTTTACTTATTGAATGATTCGCTGCAATATCAGATTAGTATGTTAATTCTGGATATTTTTCTACAACTGCTTTATTAAACAGATCCAGTGCTTCTTCATAAGTTGCATTGCCCTCGAAGTAGTTCTTCATAGCATTCTGGAATTCTTCGTTACATCCCTGATCGTAAATGCTCATATTGCTCAAGTCAATCTTATCAGCTCCTGCACAGAACATAGCCAGTGGATTCTGTCCACCCAGAACTGCATCACCATAGCTTTCATCAGCTGCCATAGCTTCCATAGCTGGTTTGTTGTTTACGAAATCGTTATCTGCTTTTACGATTTCTTCCATTACATCAACATTCGTTGTCATAGTTCTCATAATATCTGCTACCAGTGTTGGGTTGTCTGTTCCTGTAGCTGCTGTAATCCATGTTCCACCCCAGTAGAAGCCCTGTGGTCCTTCTGTTGCAGCCCAGCCACCATCTTTACCTACAGATCCGTCCTGATCTGCACTCATAGAGAAATCAATGAACCATGCTGGTCCGAAGTATGCGAATACATTACTGTCTGTGAAGAAGCCCTTGCTCCAGTCATCACTCCACAGTTCTGCTGTGCCAGTCTCGCTTGCATCTACCATTTCTTTAGACATGTCAACCCAGTTCTTGATGTTGTCGTCTACTGTGATCTTTCCATCTACTACCCATGGACTGCTTACATTGTTGGAGAATACACGATAGGTATCATTTACGGAAGAAGTCATCTGATAGCCTTTATCTGCCAATTCCTGAGAAGCCGCTTTGAAAGAATCCCAGTCAGCAACTTTCTTCTGTACTTCTGCCGGATCATCTGTTCCAAATACTTCTTTGGCAATGTCACGTCTGTAAATCATAGTTCCAGGGCAGCCCTGCCAGGAAAGTCCTTTCAAATTGCCGTCTGAATCTGTCATAACATCTTTTGTATACTGATACTGATCTTTGATTTCATCATCTGTAATACCAAGGTCTTTGATTGGCATTGCATAGTCTGTATTCACGTATTTCAATGCATAGTCAGCTTCTACCAGGAACAGGTCAATCTTGTCGTCATCTGCTGCATCAGCCTGTTTTAATAATGTTTCATCCAGATTATTCTGATATGCATTGTCATCTGAAGGTGTGATGTTCCATACTACGTCTACATCACCGATCTTGCCATGTGTTCCGTCAACTTCTTCATATCCTGGATAGTGATCCGTCAGACGAGATTTAAATTCTTCATTCCAGCAGTAAATGTTTAATACTTTTCCTTCATCGGATGAAGCTGCATCCTCAGCCATTACAGCAGTTGCACCCATCATAGTTCCGATCATTGCTGTTGTCAGAGTAATTGCCATCATTTTCTTGTTCATAATACTACATCCTCCTTAAAAAATAATATAAAATATGTATTTACCCTCTATCTGTTGCGCAGTCTCTTCTGCGTTAACATTCTTTGTTGCGTCCCACCGATCCTCCTTTAAAAAGTACACCATCTACGGTGAATTTATCGATGAGTGTCGTCTTTGGCTGTTCGATCAGACTGATCAGCTTTTCTGCTGCCATTTTTCCGATCTGCTTTGTATCCTGACATAGTGTGGTTAATCTTGGTTCCATCATTCTTACCAGATCAATTCCGTCATATCCGGTAATGGATATGTCTTCCGGTATACGAAGCCCTCTTTCCTTTATCACATTCATGCCCCCAACAGCTGCATAGTCATCTGGATACATAATACAGGTTGGTGGATTAGGCAGATCAAGAAGTTCTCTTGTCGCCTTCGCCGCCATATCAAGGTTGCGATAAGAAGATGCTTTCACATATTCATCCGGTATATCCAGTCCATATCTCTGCGTTGTTCGGTAAAAACCACTGAGTCTGTTCCTTGTAACCGGGGTATCGTCGCCATGTATATAGGCGATTTTTTTATGTCCCATACTGTATATGTAAGAAACCAGTTCTTCGATTCCCTGTACATTATTGGAAACAATTGCTATTTTTCCTTCGAAAGTATGATCAATGGTAACTACCGGAAGGTCAGAGCGGATAAGATCCTGAATATTCTCCTCATAGTACTTAAAACAAGCAACCAGTACTCCATCTACTCCGCGATATCGGCACCGTTCATAAAAACTCATTTCCTGACCGGATGTATGACCTGCGATAAACGTAATGTCATACCCTCTTGCCTCTGCATGATATTTGAAACTTTCTAATACATGATTAAAATATTCATGTGTCAGTCCGTTCATAGCTGCATCTACAAATAAAACTCCTAAATTATAGCTTTTCTTTGTCTTCAGCGCTCTTGCAGAAGAATTTGGAAGATATCCCATCTCATGTGCTGTCTTAATAATCAGGTTCCTGGTCTCTTCCCCGATATCCGAATAGCCGTTCAGCGCTTTGCTGACACTGGCAATGGATACATGGCACTGTTTTGCGATGTCTTTCATAGATACCATCATCCGTGCCCTCAATTCTTTTTGTTTTTCAGTTTTTATTTCTTAATCGTTTTCGTAACTGTATTCTATATCTTTTTGCACAAAAAATCAATGGTTTTTCTTTACTTTTTAGCGTTTTTAACAGATTTATTAGTATTGCACAATTCACATCTCATGCTTTTTGTATTTCTATTAATACATTTTACAACAGAATATGTGAGATTTGCGAAACTTTTCGTAACGACGTTTGTATTTTATCATACACCCACATTATAAACAGCCAATTTTCACAGCATGATTGCTCTTGATGCGATTCAGATTCGTATAATCTACCATAGAAAAAACTGTTGCTTTTCTATTTTTTTTCCGCTATACTGATGTCAAGTCAAATATCTTTTCGTTTTAATTTCACTTTTTATCTGATCGTTTTCGCTTTTTCGTTTTTTTCTAACGTTTTCCGCACATTTTACTGAAATAATGAAATAAATCATAACGGAGGTTTTTTATTATGAAATTCGGATATTTTGATGATGATGCACGGGAATATGTGATTACCACCCCTGACACACCTCTTCCATGGATCAACTATTTGGGTACAGAAGGTTTCTTTTCTCTGATTTCAAATACCTGCGGAGGTTACAGTTTCTATAAAGATGCCAAATTGCTTCGCATCACCCGCTACCGTTACAATGCACTCCCTGTTGATTCCAACGGAAAATATTACTATATAAAAGACGGCGATACGATCTGGAATCCGGGAACCATGCCAACCAAGACACCTGTGGATTCCTATGAATGCCATCACGGTATGGGATACAGCCGTTTCATCAGCACGAAAAATCATCTGGAAGCAAATCTCCTGGCTTTCGTACCGGTAGATGCTTCCTGCGAAATCAATAAACTGACTCTGACAAACCATTCTGACCAGCCAAAGCAGATTTCTCTTTTCTCTTATGTAGAATTTTGTCTGTGGAATGCTATGGATGATATGACAAATTTCCAGAGAAATTTGAGTACCGGTGAAGTGGAAATTGAAGGAAGTACGATTTATCATAAAACAGAATATCGTGAACGCCGCAATCATTACAGTTTCTTTACGGTAAACTCCGATATCACAGCATACGACACCAGTCGTGATGAATTTCTTGGTCTAGGTAACGGCAATGCTTTTCCAAATACCGTCACCGAAGGAAAATGTCGTAATTCCGTTGCCAGTGGCTGGTATCCGATCGCAAGCCACCAGCTGGATTTCACACTGCAGCCTGGCGAAACTAAAAAGCTGATTTTCCTGCTTGGTTACTGTGAAAATCCACAGGATCAAAAATGGGAAGCTCCTAATATTATTAATAAAACGCCTGCCCATGCTCTGATTGCACGTTTTTCCACGGAAGAACAGGTTGCAAAGGCTTTTGAGGATCTGCATGTTTACTGGGATCGTCTTCTCTCCCGTTATACGGTAAAGAGTAATGATATTCATGTAAACCGTATGGCAAATATCTGGAATCAGTATCAATGCATGATTACTTTTAACATGTCTCGTTCCGCATCTTATTATGAATCCGGTACTGGACGTGGTATGGGCTTCCGTGACTCCTGTCAGGATCTGCTCGGTTTTGTGCATCTGATCCCGGAACGCGCAAGAGAACGTATCCTGGATATTGCGGCTACCCAGTTCGAAGACGGAAGCGCTTATCATCAATATCAGCCATTGACGAAAAAAGGAAACCTGGATATCGGAAGTGGTTTTAACGATGACCCATTATGGCTGATCGCTGCTGTTTCTGCTTATTTAAAGGAGACCGGAGATTTCAGTATTCTGGATGAAATGGTTGACTTTGACAATCAGAAAGAAAAAGCAGATACCCTTTATGAGCACCTGCATCGTTCGTTTACCTATACCTGCACACACCTTGGTCCTCACAAACTTCCACTAATCGGTCGTGCTGACTGGAATGACTGTCTGAATCTGAACTGTTTTTCAAAAGAACCGGGTGAATCTTTCCAGACTACCGGACCGTCCGAAGGACCGGTGGCAGAATCTGTTTTTATTGCCGGAATGTTTGTTAAGTATGGAAAAGAATTTGCAGATATCAGCCGCCTTTCCGGCCATGATGATCTGGCTGTTCAGGCTGAAACCGCAGTTGCAGAGATGTATGAAGCTGTTCTGAAATCCGGATGGGACGGTGAATGGTTCCTGCGTGCTTATGATGCCGAAAGTCAGAAAGTAGGTTCTAACGAATGTGAAGAAGGTAAGATTTTTATTGAGCCTCAGGGATTCTGTGTTATGGCAGGAATCGGTGTAAAAGAAGGTCTTGCGGAAAAAGCCTTAGATTCTGTAAAAGAGCACCTCGATACCAGGTATGGCGTTATGATTCTGCAGCCGGCCTATACCCATTATTATCTGAATCTTGGTGAAATTTCCTCCTATCCACCAGGATATAAAGAAAATGCCGGTATTTTCTGCCATAACAATCCATGGGTTTCCATCGCAGAGACTGTCATTGGACGCGGAAACCGTGCTTTTGAAATATACCGTAAGACCTGCCCTTCCTATATTGAAAATATCAGTGAGATTCACCGCACAGAACCTTACGTATATTCTCAGATGGTTGCCGGTGCCGATGCCAAATTCCATGGTGAAGCAAAGAACAGCTGGCTAACCGGAACTGCCGCATGGACTTTCTGCAATTTATCTCAGGCGATCCTTGGTGTACAGCCTTCTTATAAGGGACTGACCATTAATCCGTGTATTCCGGAAGACTTCGGTGATTTTCAGCTGACACGTCAATTCCGAAACGCTATGTACTATATTGATGTTGTCAATCCTGACCATGTACAAAAAGGTGTCCGCAAAGTTACGGTAAACGGAAAAGATTATGAGGGCTGCCTGATTCCATTTGAAGACGGTCAAAAAGAATATCATGTAACTGTACATATGGGTGCATAGTTTTTCCTCCACTTAAAAACAGCGATTTCACACTTACATGAAATCGCTGTTTTTTATACATAGTATCTATGATTCGGGATTCACTTCTTCTTTTGCCCACCCATAGGCATATTTCACTGCTTTATTCCAGCCTTTTATCCTGGTTTTTCTTTCTTCTTCTGTGATCTCCGGATAGAAAACCTGGTCGACTGCCCAGTTCTTCTTTACTTCTTCTTTGTCTTTCCAGTAACCTACAGCCAGACCTGCCAGATAAGCAGCTCCCATAGCGGTTGTCTCCACACATCCCGGACGTTTTACCGGTGCATTGATAATATCCGCCTGCGTCTGCATAAGGAAATCATTAGCACTGGCTCCTCCATCTACCTTCAACGCTGCCAGTTCTATCCCGGCATCTGCTTTCATTGCCTCGAGCACATCATTTACCTGATATGCAATGGATTCCAGGGTGGCACGAATAATGTGATACTTATTCACACCTCTTGTTATACCCACGATCGTTCCTCTCGCATACTGATCCCAGTGTGGTGCACCCAGACCGGTAAATGCCGGAACCACATAACATCCATTGGTATCTTTCACCTTTTTCGCCATATATTCCGAATCCTGTGCAGAATCAATGAGGCGCATTTCATCTCTCAGCCATTGCACCGAAGCACCTGCTACGAAAATAGATCCTTCCAGTGCATACGTAACTTTTCCATCCAGCCCCCAGGCGATGGTCGTTACCAGACCATTTCTTGAAAATACTGGTTTTTCTCCCGTATTCATCAATAAGAAACATCCTGTCCCATACGTGTTCTTTGCTTCGCCAGCCCCAAAACAAGTCTGACCAAACAACGCAGCCTGCTGATCTCCTGCAGCTCCTGCTATCGGAATACTGCCGCCAAGATAAGACGCATCCGTCCTTCCGTAAATGCAGCTGGAAGGTTTTACTTCCGGAAGCATACATCTCGGAATATTCAATTCATTCAAGATTTCCTCATCCCACTCCAAAGTGTTGATATTGAACAGCATGGTTCTGGATGCATTGCTATAATCTGTCACATGTACCTCGCCTTTGGTCAGCTTCCAGATCAGCCATGTCTCGACTGTTCCAAATAAGAGATCTCCCTGTTCTGCCCGCTGTCTTGCTCCCGGCACATTTTCCAGAATCCATCGGATCTTGGTCGCCGAAAAATATGCATCGATAACCAGGCCTGTTTTCTGACGAAACAGTTCTGTCAGACCTTTTTCCTTCAGTGAGTCACAATACTCTGACGTTCTCCGGCACTGCCATACAATTGCATGATACACCGGCTCTCCGGTATATTTATCCCAGACAATGACGGTTTCTCTCTGATTGGTGATACCAATCGCCGCAATATCTCCCGCTGTCACTCCAATCATATTCATTGCTTCTACTGCCACGCCAAGCTGACTGGCCCAGATCTCATCTGCATCATGTTCTACCCAGCCAGGTGTGGGAAAATACTGCTTAAATTCTCTCTGAGCCACACTGCACATGGTGCCTTTTTCATCAAATAAAATACAACGGTTGCTGGTCGTCCCTGCATCCAGCGCCATAATATACTTTGCCATAACCGCCCCTCCTGTTTAAGAATACCGAGGTAGTCTTATATCTAATTTACTTTTTCCCAGCCAGCATCTATCTTTTTCTTTAATTCCTCAAAAGATTTCAAACCGCTTAACGCATCATACGCAGTCACGCATGATGCTCCTGTTCCTGCTGCCAGATGCAGTGCATCTTCCGGTGTATATCCATCTGTCATCGCCGTCAGGAACGCTGCGATTGATGTATCGCCTGCTCCTGTACCGGACAGCACTCTTTCCGGTACATAACTCTTTTCAAAATACTCTTTTCCTGCCCATGCATCTACATCAAGTTCCAGACGGTCACTGATCTGTGACAACGCCTCTTTGTCTGCACTGCAGAAATACATGCCCGGCACTCCACATTTCAGAAGAAGAATTTTAGCTCCCAGCTTCATGCATTCCTGTGCCAGTGGCTTCACATCCTTTTCAATATCCAATACCTCTGTGATGTCTTTACCGGCTGCTCTGTTTTGCCATTCCTGGAATCGCTCTTTATCCAGCATATAACAAAGTTCTTCCACGCTTGGTACAAAAATATCTATATATGGCATAACGCGTTCCAGAACCAGATGCCAGTCAACGGTTGCTGCTTCCGAAGCTTCATCTACCGCTGCCAGATCCATGGAGGTTGCCACACCGGCCTCTTTCACCATCTTCATCATCTTTACCAGTTCTTCACCGTCATTCAAATACATGGAACGCATAATTGGCGGATATCCAAAATGGAACAATGCAGCATCTTTTAACTCTTCTACCGGAATGTCTTCTGTACAAAAAGAATTATTCGCACCAGGATTATGCAAAAAGATTCGATCAATCCCCGGTACCGCCACTACCAAAGTATAAGACGTTGCTTCTGTATCAGAAACCAGCAGTTCATCCTCTGCCCCATATTTTTTCAGCACACTCTTTACAATTTCGCCAAATGCGTCATTACCAATCTTTCCCATCAGCGAAACATTTGCGCCCAACACCTTCATAGCAAGTCCACTGTTCGCAACTGCACCACCCGTACTGACAGTGGCGTCTCCTACTTCTATCAACTTTCCAGGAATCATTAATTCATTAATTTTTGTTACTTTTTTTCCAGGAATTGCTGGTGTGATATCTACGCAGATATGTCCTGCTGCAATTATTTTCTTCTTCATACCCGGCCTCCAGTTCTTATTATTAAGTCGTATCTTCTCAGCGTTTTTTAATCAAATCGGAAACACAATTCTTTTCTGACTAAAAATAGACATGCAGGAACAAAAACGCCCCTGCATGTCTATTTTACACAATATTTTTTCTATGTTCAAGCAAAAATTGGTCATTGTCACTGTTATACGCTGAGCTTTTTCTCCATGACCCATCCACTGACCACATACAATCCTGCTGATATCAGAAGTGATGCCAAAATATATATGATATACTGTATATCCATATTCTCCGGAACCGGAAGATGATCCAGGCATGTTCCAAATACCCATGATAAAATCAGGAAAATTACAAATGCTGCCACGCCGCTGCCTCGTTTGCCCGCCAGCACTGTTGCTGAAAGAATCACAGCCAGATCTGCATTCACAATATATACCAGCCAGCTTGCCAGAGTCGTAAAGAAAATCAGACACAGCTGAATCGGATCCAGCACTATGTTCATGCTGATATTCAAAAATGAATTTACCATATCCATCATTTCTTTTACTCCGCCAATATAAAGAATCGCAACCGAAAAATCAAGTGCTGCCAGGAGCACAAAACACACACCTGTTATCAGAATGGAAATTCCGTTCTCCAGCACCTTTGCACCAAGTATCTCGTAACTGTTATGTGGCGTCAAAAACAACATATAACTCTGCTTTGTGTTCAAATCCCGCTGCAATACTATGACACTTTCCAAGCCAATATAAGCAATACCAATCACAGCGCACAGAAACAGAAACATGATCCCCATGGACAACAGATTATCTTTTTTCAAAAATATTCCCAGTAAAAATGCCAGTTCAGCAACTACTGTAATCGCTATAAGAACAAATTTCGAAAAAGCGGTTTTACGAAATTCATATTTCATTAATTTTAACATTTTTCTTCTCCTCCATGTCCATAAATTTCCCGATACAGGTCTACCACAGATTTATTTCGTTTCATGCGCAGATCTTCTATCATGCACTGTTCTACCAGACATCCATCTTTCATGAAGATTGCCGCATCTGCCACTCTCTCCAGTTCATCCACCAGATGACTAGAAATCACCAATGTGACATCCTGACTCATTGCCTCCAGAATGCTGGTCATAATCTGATCTCTTGCCAGAAGATCAATTCCATTTAACGGTTCATCCAGCAGATAAAGTTTGGCTTTCCTTGCCATAGTAACTGCAATCTTCAGCTTTGCCATCATACCGGAAGACAGCTTCTTCGCCTTCACATTCTCTGTCAGTTCCATTCTGGAAAGCATCTGCTGATATTTCTCCATCGAAAAATCTTCAAAAAAATCTTCATAGTATTTTCCCACATCAGCTACTGTCATCCAATTATAAAAATATGGTTCTGTGGACATATATGCGATCTCTTTCTTGCTCTCTTTTCCCACCGGAACTCCTTCATAAAGGATCTCACCTGCACTTGGTGTCACCAAACCTGCCGTCATCTTCATCCAGGTTGTCTTTCCACTTCCATTCGGGCCAAGCATGGCATAAACCAGCCCCGGTTCCAGCTTTAATGATACATTATTTACTGCAGTCTTACTGCCATAATTCTTCGTAACTTCTTTGCTTTCTAACATACTATCTGCCATCTCCTTATCTTATTTTTCCTTATATTCACTCTGCTCCAGAATGTGTATCGCTTCTTCCTGGCTAAACCCCAGCTGCTTCATCCCATTTAAGAACTCATATATTAATGCTCCTGCCATCTCTCTCTTCATCGCTTTTACCTTCTCCGGATCCTGTGTCACAAAAGTCCCCATACCTCTTCTGGTAAAACAGACATTCTCCATTTCCAGTTCCTTATACACTCTGCTGACTGTATTCGGATTGATCGTATATGCCACTGCCAGTTCTCTTACCGATGGCAGCTTGGCTCCAGGCTCCAGCTTTCCTGTTACAATATCTCGTTTAATTGAATTCGCTACCTGCAAATAAATCGGCAGCGCCGTATTGTATTCCATTTCACCCTCCTTATCTTCTTTAAGAATGCCGTGTTACTGTCATAGTTAGATAGTACACTAGGTTTGTATATTTGTCAATAGCAAAATACTTTTTCAAATTATTCTCTACCTTTGCATCTCCCTCTTCTTTGTAGTATAATTACAAGATCTTATAAAGTGATTTTAAAAAGGAGTCCGATATGTGGAAACGATCTGATTTAAAAAGAAATGCAAAAACGGCTTTAAAAGCCAATTATCTGAAATGTATGCTGGCCGGTATCATTCTTTTATTTGCTGCCGGAAGTCAGAGTTTCGGTGGTTCCTCTACATCCACAGTACAGGATGCCAGTGACGCTTATTACCAGAGTCTGGAATTGATAAACAGCGGCACCATCTCCGATTTCTCAGATACCGATTCATTTAATTCTGCCGGCGAATTAACGCCGGAAGGCTATGCAGCCATATACCAGCAGGCTCAGGATCTTACACAGAATCCTACATTGCGCATACTTCGCCGCTTTGTCCTTGGTCCAATGCAGGTAATCTGGGATTCAATTTCTGATCTACTGGGAGGATCCGGTTCTATCCTGATGTTTCTTCTCGGTGTTCTCGTACTTTCTCCACTGGAAGTCGGAGGCTATAAGTTTTTTGTGGAAAATGAAAGACACAAAGAAGCTCAGACAACACTTAGTCATTTTTCCTGTGCATTTAAAGACCGTAATTATATGAATGTTGTTTCGAATCTATTATGCCGTGATATCTTTATCACACTATGGTCTCTGCTTCTTGTCGTTCCTGGTATTATAAAGTCTTACGAATACCGCATGGTTCCTTATATTCTGGCTGACCATCCAGATATGAAACGCAAAGAAGTATTTCAAAAAAGCAAAGAAATGATGTATGGGCAGAAATGGAATGCCTTTATACTGGACTGGTCATTTTTCTTCTGGGATTATCTCAGCATTCTTACCTTTGGACTGGCCGGCATCTTTTTCGTATATCCTTATAAACACGCGACAAATGCCGAGCTGTATATTCAGCTGAAGAATGAACAGACCTGGAATCAGGAAGGCTTTCGCAGCTGGGAGAACTGATTATGAGATATTATATCGCTGACTGCCATTTCTTCCACGGAGAACTGAATGACAATATGGATCACCGCGGTTTTGTTTCGACAGAAGAAATGAATGCATATATGTTAAAGAAATGGAATGCAAAGGTACGGCCTAACGATGAAGTCATTATTCTCGGAGACCTTTCATGGGGAAAGCCAGAAGAAACGAATGAACTCCTGAGTAAATTAAATGGACGGCTTTATCTGATTATTGGCAATCATGACCGCTTTCATCAGAACCATGCTTACCGGACCGACCGTTTTGTCTGGATGAAGCATTATGAAGAATTAAAAGATAATAAACGGAAAATTATTCTCAGCCATTATCCAATTATGTGTTACAATGGTCAGTATTATCGAAATGAAAAAGGCGAAGATAAAACTTACATGCTTTACGGACACGTACATGACACGACAGATCAGAGACTGATCGAACAGTTTCATGATATTACGGTATCCACTGTCCGTACCGGGCGCGATGGAAAAGAAATGCATATTCCCTGCAATATGATTAATTGTTTCTGCATGTATTCCGATTATACACCGCTGACATTGGATGAATGGATTGTATGCAACCGAGAAAGATTACAAAAACGACAGCAAAAAGCAGAAAGGATCTGACATCATGGCAAAAGAAGTAAAGACAAATGCAATGCGTATTCTGGATAAGAACAAAATCCCATATGAACTGATATCTTATGAATGTGATGAATTTATTGACGGACTGCACACCGCCGAGAAAACCGGTGCACCTGTGGAGCAGTCTTTTAAAACTCTGGTTGCCCAGGGAAAAAGCAAAGCCTATTATGTATTTGTAGTGCCGATTGCAGAAGAAGTGGATCTGAAACTTGCCGCAAAGACTGTTGGTGAAAAGTCCATTGAAATGATACATGTAAAGGATATCAATGCCATCACCGGATATGTTCGCGGCGGCTGTACACCCATTGGCATGAAAAAACTGTTTCCTACTTATATTCAGGAAAGTGCCCAGCATTTCGACCAGATTTATGTAAGTGGCGGTCGTATCGGTTACACCTTAAAATTAAATCCGCAGGATCTGGCAAAACTGGTTCGTGGAAAATTTGCAGACTTTATCGTCAGATAAAGTCTGTTTCTTTTTGCTCTTCTATTTTTACAATCTGTTCCAGACCAATACTTTCCTGATTTTCAAGATAAATCTTCTGTCTGGTATGATCTATTTTTTTGATTTTTCCTTTGATCGTTCTGTATTCTCCACCGGATTTATGTTGATCCGGACAAAAACACGTCAGACTGACCGGTGGATGTCCCTGATATTTTTCCAATAATTCGGCAAGTATCTGATTCATTTGTTCCTTTTCGCTTTCGTCCAGTTCCACTTTTTCTTCAGTCACTCTCGCTGCTTCCCGCACTGCCGCATCATGCCCGGTCAGTGCTGCAAAGGGAGAAAACTGAGCTGCGCGGTCATATCTGGACATCTGTGGATGCTTCCTGGATACCGGATGAGGCATATATAACATTTCTTCATTAGATATCATGCTTTATGTCCTCCAATCTGATCATTTCTTTGTCTTGCCATCGCGCCTTCTTCCAGATTCATTCCTTTCAATATGGCATTTTTCCCGAATTTCTTTTTAATGCTGAGCATAGCCTGCTGCATCTTCTTTTCTTTCTCCAGTTCCGCATTTTCCTCTTTACGCCGCTTCTCCAGCGCATCATAATCGGTAAAAAGATCTAGCTGTTCAAATGATGTTGTCTGCTGTACTTCGCCTTCTCTCACCACATGATTCGCTGTGATGGTTATACGTCGTATCAAAAGATCCGGATTGACAATTCGCTCAAACAATTCTTCCGCTGCCTCCAGGAGCAGTCTGGTGGACGCTGTAGCCTTCTTTAAATTTTGTGTTCCATGGCCATGCTTTGGCACCTGGCGTCCATAATGATCTGTGGTAATCGGTCCATGATACTTCTTCCGAATCTCTGGTCTTGATAAATTTTCAATATCGTAACCGATGGTCAGTACGATCTGATCTGTCACCATACCTTTTTCTACAAGATCCAAAGACATCAGATCTGTCATTTCTCTCACTACCAGCCTGGCATTCTCCACGTTGTAGGCGCATTGAAGTACCATACCAGAACAAATACTGTTATTTTCCGGCTTATAGCTTTTAATATCACTCATTTCTACCGGTTCCCAGCCCCAAGCATGATCAATCAAAAGTTCTGCATTGATTCCAAAAAGCCGATACAGAAGATCTTCGTTATAAAAATCTGTTTCTTTCCCAATAGAGCACCTGGCGATGTCTCCCATAGTGTAGATTCCATATTCTGCCAGCTTTCTGGCATAACCGCGTCCCACTCTCCAAAAATCCGTAATTGGTCTGTGATTCCACAAAAGCTTTCGGTAACTGAATTCATCCAGCACTGCAATTCGTGCTCCATGCTCATCTGCCGGCATATGTTTTGCCACAATATCCATGGCCACCTTGCACAAATACAGATTGGTTCCGATTCCTGCTGTTGCCGTCATTCCTGTAACATCATAAATATCTTCCATGATTTTCGCTGCCAGCTCTTCTGCCGTCATCTCATACGTACTAAGATAATGTGTCACATCCATCATAACCTCATCAATGGAATACACATGGATATCTTCCGGCGCAATATATTTCAGATAAATATGATAGATCTCTGTACTGCGTTTTAAATAAAGAGCCATTCGCGGCGGTGCCACGATATAATCCAGTTTCCAGTCCGGATGAGCTGCCAGTTCTCCCGCATCTGCAGAAGATCCCGTAAACTGATGTCCCGGTGCCTTCTGCAGACGCTGGCGGTTGATCTCTTTTACCTTCTGCACCACTTCAAATAATCTGGCCCGCCCCGGTATCCCATATGCCTTCAGAGACGGAGACACCGCCAGACATATGGTTTTCTCCGTCCTCGAAATATCCGCCACTACCAAATTGGTGTCCATAGGATTTTTCTCCAACTCACGACACTCTACGGAGGCATAAAAAGACTTCAAATCTATCGCAATATATGTTTTCTGATTTTCTGACATTCTTTCACCTTGCCATGGGGACGGAGTTTTTTGGCTCAAACTCCGTCCCCAATGGGTTTGTTTTTCGCCAACTATGAACGATAATCTCCGTTGATCTTTACATAATCATATGTCAAATCACATCCCCATGCTTTCGCCTGTGCTTTGCCCTGTTTTAATTCTACCAGTATGTGAATTTCTTCTGCAGAAAGAATTTTTGCGACAATTTCCTCCGAAAATTCTACGCCGGATCCATCTCTGCAGACTGCAATTTTTCCGAATTCTGACGCAAAATCCACATCTACTTTGTCAATGTCGAACTCTGCTTCGGCATAACCGATGGCACATAATACACGTCCCCAGTTCGCATCTTCTCCAAACATGGCACATTTCAGAAGTGGGGAACGAATCACACTTTTTGCAATAATAATCGCTGTCTCCTGATCTGGTGCACCAGTCACACTACATTCCAGGAGTTTACTTGCACCTTCTCCATCTGCTGCCAACATACGGGTCATGTTCATCATCACAATGTATAACGCCTGGCGGAAGGTTTCATAATCTTTTCCTTCTTTGTCAATTAATGTGTTTCCTGCCAGACCATTTGCCATAACGGTTACTGTATCATTGGTAGAAGTATCTCCATCAACGCTGAGACAATTGTAGGTAACTTTTACCACGTCACTTAATGCTTTCTGAATGAGTTCCGGTGTGATCGCCACATCAGATGTAAGGAAGTTCAATGTAGTTGCCATATTTGGATGTATCATACCGCTTCCTTTTGCCATTCCGCCCATACGGCAGATAGCATCACCAATTTTGAATTCCACTGCTACCTGTTTCATAACAGTATCTGTCGTCATGATCGCATAAGCAGCTCGGTCATTTCCGTCTGCCGTCATACCTTCTGCCAGTGGTTTCATATATTCTTCAAAAGGCTGAATAGACAGTCTCTGTCCAATAACACCTGTTGATCCGATAATCACTTCTTCTGGTTTGATTCCAAGCTGATCTGCCGCCAGTTTGCATGCTTTTTCTGCAATCTCAATACCATCAAAATTACAGGTATTGGCATTCTTGGAATTCGCCAAAATTGCATGCGCAATGCCATGGCTCTTTTTCAGATTTTCACGTGTCACAATAACCGGAGCGCCCTTTACTTTGTTCTGTGTATACACACCAGCTGCGCTGCAAGGTACTTTACTATATACCAGACACAGATCATTTTTCTTCTTATCCGGGTTAATTCCGGCATTTAAACCATTTGCCACAAAGCCCTGCGCTGCGCAGACACCGCCATCTACATAAGTGTAACCTTCAAAATTTTCTAACTTCATTTCTTCATCCTCCTCACCATCAACTTAGTTCTATTATAAACACATTTCCTGATTTGCAAAGAAAAAAATGTTCCATATGAAATAGTTTTGATCGACAGTGCCAGAAAACTCCGTCACCAATGGCTTGTAAGAGGTGAAACGTATGAATGATCTATTTACTCTATCCTTTTCCTTACCGAGATTTGCACATTTTGTAGAGATGCAAAAAATCTGATTCTAAATATATATTCATGCATCAGTTTTCTTTTTCATACTCAAAAGGTATCGTTGACCGCTTAAATTAAATATTTCACAATAGTTATATCCCGTGCTATATTATAGACAGATAAAAAGTCAGGCCTGACTTAACAAGATGTGAAATCACTTAATTAATTTTTATTTCTCACAATGTTGAAAAGGAGGAACTGATCATGAAGAAATTTAAAGAACTGTTATCCGAATATTACTATAGTTTCGCTAAAGGATATCACATGTAATCTGATATTTCCGATACAAAATACGATATACACTCTCTTGGGGACTGCCAATTTAGCAGTTCCCCCTTTTTTTTCTATATCTTTTTCTGTATAATGTATTTAACAAATTTCGAAAGGACGTGATCCCTTGCCAGCACTTGCACAGCATATATCAGTTACATTAGAAGAATATGAAAAACTTCCGGAAGATGTCCGAGCCGAAGTGTTTGACGGACAAATTTTTTACATGGCTGGTCCTTCTCAGGATCATCAGGCACTTTCCATGGAATTATCCAGTCTGCTACTCTCTTACATAAAACAAAAAGGGGGAGTATGCAAAGTTTTTGCCGCACCTTTCGATGTAAAGCTGTCTGATGACCCACTTACCATCGTCCAACCAGATCTGATGATTATCTGCGATAAAAGTAAACTGGATGGTCACCGCTGCAATGGGGCTCCAGATTTTATTATTGAAATTGTCTCCCCAGCTAATGCTGCCGATGATTATGTCAAAAAACTTTATTATTATCAGAAATATGGTGTTCGGGAATATTGGATTGTGGATCCCATGAGAAAAAGCATCTCCGTCAATTATTTTGAAGGTGGAAAATTAAGTGTTCCTTATAACTTTGCATCCACCATAAAAGTAAATATTTACGAAGACCTCTATATTGATTTTTCCACTATTGAGCAGTCTGTATGGTCATAGCGTAAAACGAGAATTATCAGGATATGAATCATATCCCAATAATTCTCGGTATGTATTTTCGATGGAATATTTACTGTTCCAAATACTGCTTTATGCGGCAGATATTATACAGTGGAATATTGGTCATCCATTCTTGTTCTCTATAATCAGACATGGACGTGCGAACCGCATATGCCGGATGATATTTTTCGCAAAATGCTTTCAGGCTTTTGGCTCTTAAGTTTTCTTCTGCTTTCACCTCTAATGGCAGGATAGAACTTCTTCCCTGTAACAGGAAATCTATTTCTCCACTGGATTTTTCTGTGGAATAATAATAAGCCTCTACACCCAGATCTGCTATTAACTGCTGAAGTACATATTGTTCTGTTAAAGCTCCCTTAAATTCTGTAAATATCCGATTCCCGTCTATGATGACTCTGGCATCCAAATCCACCATCGCTATAAGCAGACCAATATCCAGAAGATATATTTTGAATGCATCAAAATTCACATAAGCTTTTAGCGGAAGATCTGGTTTTTTGATTCTCTGCACTTTATGAATCAATCCGCAATCCATCAGCCACTGAATAGCCAGTTCAAAGTCTTTCGCTCGTGCGCCTTCCCTGACCTGCCCATAAATGTACTTCTTATTTTCCTTTGCCAATTGCATCGGAATAGAATTCCACACCAGATTCAATCTTGGAACCAATGTAGCTTCTGCATGTTTGGAAAAATCCTGCTGGTAATAATTCAACAGATTTTTCTGAATCTCACGCACTTCATTAAAATCTTTTGTGTCAACATAACACTGAACGACTTCCGGCATCCCACCAACATAATAGTATTCTCTGACACGATCCATATATTTTGATTTAAACATCGTGACCATATCTGTATCAGAGCTATTCAATATTTCAACAAACCGCTCTTCTCCCAATGCACACAAGAACTCCCGAAAGTTTAAAGGATACAGATCCATAAAATCCACTTTTCCCACGGGAAAAGAAGTTCCTTTATGCATAGCCACACCAAGAAGCGATCCTGCTGCCACAATTGCATATTGCGGTGCTTCTTCACAGAAATACTTTAAAGCTGTCAATGCTTTCGGTACTTCCTGCACCTCATCGAAAATCAGGAGTGTATCCTGACTGTCTATGGATACACCAGTCTCAGCACTGATGGCAAGAATCATTCGTTCAATATTAATGTCTCCTTCAAATACCTGACGCATTCTGGTATTACTGTCAAAATTCACATAAGCTGTTTTTTTGAAGCAGGTTCTTCCAAATTCTTTCATCAGCCATGTTTTTCCAACCTGTCTGGCCCCTCGTATAATCAGAGGTTTCCTGTTCTTTTTTTCTTTCCACTGTTTTAATTTTTCCAATGCAAATCTATCCATCTTCCACCTCCTACTTATAAGTCACTCTATTTCCTTTATTGTATTCCCGGTCTTTATCGTCGTCAATATTTTTTCGGTGGAAAAATCGTAGTGTATATACATTTTTTCGGTGGAAAAATCTTATGTTTGAAATTATGGATGAAATGCACATGGATTTATGATATTATTTTAAAAAGACATTTGTCCGTTCAGGAGAGTATTACTAATGATTACATTAAACGATTATTTATATTCCGGATCTACTATTCCGAAAATACTTTTACAATATACGACTGATTTACGTGAGGATGCAATACGCACACAAAATGAAATTGACCTGGTTCACTGTGACTTTCTTTTACAGATCAAAGAGCTGTTGGAACACAATGATTTCCTGACTGCTCAGTCACAGCAAATTCGAGAATTTTATAAATATATGGCCAAAGAATATCCTTTTCTTGCTTTCACATTTCGTGGACGGATTAAATCTCTGATCCGCGCTGAAGAAAAGTTCAATGGTTATATCGTAGAATATATCTCAGATTTTTACAGTGAACATGGAACATATCCTCCTGTAAATGAATTAAAAACAAAATTAAATCATTTCCGTGATCTGATTGCCTACCGCATTGTTATATCAATTCCCAAATGTTATTTAAAATCAGGTCAGGATAAAGAAACCGAAGAACTTAGGTATCTGTATCAGATAGCCAATGCACTTCCGAAATTTCTGGAGGCGCGTGGCTTTACTGTTGAACCTGCAAATGGCGTAAAATGCAGTGCATCTCCTTTATTAAGTGATGACGTAAAGCCCTATTACCGGGATTATATATGGAATCAGAATGTCTATGGCTATCGTTCTCTGCATATTACTTTTTATGATAATACTTCCAAATCTTATATGGAAATGCAGCTGCGTACCAAAGATATGGATGATATTGCTGAAATCGGCACAGCCAACCATCTGAATTACGAGAAAAAACAACAGGATGAACGTTCCAAAAGAGATTTGATCCCACGTGGAGAAAATATTTATTTTGACGATGCCTACTCTCGAGGTATGCGTCTGCTTCAGCTGGATTTGTCCGAACTGGATGTAAATATGTTCTCTGCCATCGACAATAGTCTCATCAACGATGGATGTGGTCTGTACAGAGGACGGCTGATTTTACCGTATGAACATTTATCCAGATTTCAGAATGATCTGATTGACTGAGTAGGATTGACTAAGCAGAAATATTTTTTCTTGACATCCGATTTTTTCTATGTTATTTTGTAATTCCAAAACTTATGTGAATTTTTCTAAACGGTATCGTTTATTTTTCGTCACATCATTTCGATGATGTGGCGATTTTTTTGTCTGTTCAAAACTATAAATGCAAAAATATTCTACAAAAAGGAGTCTTTATGAATCAAACATTTATGAAAGAGAAAAGAATTTTGCCACTGGTTTTATCCATGTCCCTTCCTATGGTTTTATCCATGCTGGTAAATTCACTTTACAACATCATTGACAGTTACTTTGTTGCCCGGATCAGTGAAAATGCTATGACTGCACTTTCCCTTGTCTATCCACTGCAAATTTTGATCAATGCTGTCGCGGTTGGTTTGGGTATCGGAATCAATACCACAGCCGCCTTTTATCTGGGCGCCCAGGATCATGAAAAGGCAAATGATTCTGCTTCCGTCGGCATGATATTAAGTCTGATTCATGGACTGATATTGACGATCGTCTGCATCCTGATTGTTCCTTCTTTTTTGCGATTGTTTACACAGGATAAAGAAGTTATTTCTTATGCCCTTACATATTCTTATATTGTATTTGGTTTCACTGTACCAATTACCGTATCCATTGCTTTTGAAAAGGTGTTTCAGGCAGAAGGGCAAATGCTAATTACTATGGGAACCATGCTGTGCGGCTGTATCACCAATATTATTTTAGATCCGATCTTCATCTTCGGAATCGGTCCTGTGCCGAAAATGGGCATTGCCGGTGCCGCATGGGCTACCGGAATTGGGCAAATCGTTCCTACAGTGATCTACTTTATCATTTATTTTAAAAAAACCCTGCCCCTTCGCCTGCATAAAAGAAAAGGTATGTTTACCAGAACTCTCTGCGGCAAGATTTATGGTGTAGGTATTCCTGCTGCTGTTAACATGGCACTGCCATCCCTGATGATTACTTTATTGAATGGTATTTTGGCTTCTTTCTCAGCCATATACGTCCTGGTTCTTGGAATTTATTACAAGCTTCAGACCTTCATCTATCTGACTGCTAACGGAATTGTCCAGGGCATCCGGCCAATTACCGGATATAATTATGGTGCCGGTGAATTCAAGCGCGTTCGAAAGGTATTCCAAACAGCTCTGTTTCTGACTGCCGTTGTTATGCTGTCCGGAACAATTATATGTATACTATTTGCTTCCAGGCTTATAGGTCTGTTTACATCTAATCCAGAAACCATCAGTGCCGGATGCATTGCGCTACGTATCATCAGTTTTGGTTTCCTGATATCTTCCATATCTGTCACAGCCAGTGGAGTATTGGAAGGGCTCGGTCAAGGCACATTGTCACTGATTATCTCTTTCATGAGATATCTTCTGATCATTGTTCCAACCGCTTTCTTGTTAAGCCACCTCATTGGTGCCACAGGCGTGTGGCATGCTTTCTGGATTGCTGAAACTGTATCTGCACTTATTTCATGGCTGATTTATAAAAAGCGAATCGTAAATGGACTATTAACAAAAACAGGATCGGAGTAATATGCTCCAATCCTGTTTTTGTTTAAAATACCTCACATCTAATGTCACTAATAAATTACAACTCTTGTTCCAACCGGACAATTATTATAAATATACATCAGTCCTGACATCTGCATTCGAACGCATCCATGAGAGATTGCCTTGCTCATGTTTTTATCCGGCTGGGCATGGAATGCACATCCTTCCGGATTATACTTATCTCCGGCTCCTGATGTAAAATAAATCCACGGTCCGCCGTACTCCCACTTTGTACCTTTGCTCAGAATACTTCTGACACCACTGGATGTTCTGGCATTCCATCTGCCGACACAACATGGGAACGATTTCACAAGTTTCCATTTTCCCCTGCTTCCTTTATATACATTGACCTTGAAAGTCATTTCTGATACCCAGATCATCCAGTCAGTATTGCTGGTATAACCTTTGACATTCACAAATTCTTCCTTCAGACGCTTCGAGTAATCTTTCTTTGCAGAAGCATCCAGACCGGTATACTTCAGATAACTTCTTTTAATAGAAATCCGATCTCCGTTTTCCAGGAAACCATTTACGGTATTACCTTCTTTTGCTGTAACCGTCAGCTTTGTTCCTTTTTTCAAAGTAACTTTCTTCTTCGTTGTTTTATTCAGCACCGTAACTTTCTTCTTTGTTGTAACTGTATATCTTGGTCTGCGAATACTCAGTACGCTGTCAGAAAGTTCCTTTGCTGTAAAATCTGCCTTGTCAGAAGCAGAACTGTATATCTTCTTACCATTCTTAGTCTTATACGCTTTTAAAATATAGCGATACTTTGTATTCTTTTTTAAATTCTTTATTGTACAGGTATAACTGCTCGCCGGCAGCTGTTTTACTGCTTTATATTTCTTGGTAGCAAAATTATACTGATACAGTGTAAATCCCGAAATTCCGCTTGCTCTGGACCATCTCAGTGTAGCTGACAGATCTCCCTGTGATTCTACACGAAAATACTTTGGTTTGTCTGGCTTAGAACTCGCCGATACCGGCAATGCAAATGCCAGAATAAGTAATGCACTGATTAGCAATACTCTGAGACATCTTTTCCCTCTCTTCATAAAGTCCTCCTTCTACCGTGGGTGATATTTCCCATCCATTATAAAAGTATAACATAGAACCTTATGAAAAATATGTGAAATTTTCCTTAATTTTCTTTTAGAAGTTTTCTAGTGAATTTCCTGCACAAAATCAGGCTGCCCTTCCGGACAGCCCTTTCAAAATCTATTAACGTTTTCCCCGTTTCTTCAGCTGGTCAACAACAATTGCTATAACAATTACACATCCTGTAATTACCTGCATAACAAATGCTCCAATTCCAAACTGTGTACCTACATTATCAATCAGAATAATCAAGATTGTTCCAAGTACTGTACCAAACACCGAACCGCATCCACCTGCCAGTGATGCACCTCCCAGTACGCTTGCTGCAATTGCATTGGTTTCATATGCTTCACCTGCGGTTGGGATTGCTGAATTGATACGTGCGCACAGCAGAATACCGGCAATTCCATAAAGCAGTCCTGCAAAAGCATAAGTAGAATAAATTGTTTTTCTGATGGATATACCATTCAGTTTTGCCACTTCTTCTCCTGAACCAAGTACAAATAAATTTCTTCCAAAAATCGTATATTTCAAAATTAAGAAACAAATTACGGCAATTACAAACCATACAATAGCAAGATTTGGAATAAATCCAAATGATGCAGAGGCAAATCCAGCAAAAGATTTATTAATACCGGCTACCGTTCCACCATTGGAGATTACTTTGATCAAACCTCTAAGAATTGTCTGTGATCCAAGGGTTGCCACAAATGCCGGAACACGGAATTCGTATACTAATGCTGCATTAAATACACCTGAAATAATCGCTACTAAAATACCAAGTAGCAAAGACACCGGTACACTTAATCCCCATTTTGCCTGAGACATTGCTACAATCAGGGTACTCATACCTACAATTGCACCGCAGCTGATATCAATCCCAGCTGTGATGATAACATAAGTTTCAGCAATGGAAATAATACCGATAATCGCACACTGTTTTAAAATATTGGTCAAATTATATGCTGTCAGGAAATTCTGAGTTCCCAGACTCGCAGCAATAAAAATTATCGCTATAATCGCAACCATAGACACTTCTGTCTTCATGAGAATTGACATAATTTTATTCTTTTTCTGTTGTTCTGCATTCATTATGAACGAACCTCCTCTGCCACTTTTATTTCTAATCAAAATTTACTGTAGACGCCAGTCTCAATACATCTTCTTCCTGAAGAGAACGTAACTCCTGACTGTCAAGACTTCCCGCCACATGCCCTTCTGACATGACAATCATCCGATCTGACAATCCCATTGCCTCTGGCAGATAGGACGATACAATGATGACGCCTTTTCCCTGGGCAGTCAGTTTTTCGATAATCTTGAATATTTCGTCTTTCGCACCGACATCTACGCCAACGGTCGGTTCATCAAAGATCAGAATATCCGGATTTCTGCAAAGCAGTTTTGCTATAACTACTTTCTGCTGATTTCCACCTGACAGATTATTTACAATCTGATTCACAGAAGGTGTTTTTACAGCCACTTTCTTTCGATATTCTTCGGCACGATCCGTTTCTTTTTTCAGATTAATAATTCCATTTTTACTGATCATATCGTAAGAATACATATTTGTATTCAGTTTTACACTTTGCTGAAGTGCCAGCCCATCTTTTCGTCTGTCTTCTGTCAGGAAACCTATTCCTTTTAAGATCGCCTGTTTTGGACTATGAATACTGACTTCTTCACCTTTTACAAATATTTTCCCTGAATGTATTTTATCTACACCAAAAATTGCCCGCATGACTTCACTTCGTCCGGCACCTACCAGACCGAAGAAACCAAGAATCTCTCCTTCTCTAAGCGTGAAACTTACATCTGTAAATTTGTCACCGCTCAAATGTTCCACACGAAGAAGCTCTTTTCCAGGCTTCTGGCGTTCAATATTATAAATGTCAACCATGGATCTTCCAACCATCTTTGAAATCAGATAGTCCTTATCCACCTCTTTAATATCCTTCGTTTCCACATAGCTTCCATCTTTCATAATGGTTACACTGTCACAGATTTCCATAATTTCTTCCAGTCTGTGGGAAACATAGATTACGCTGACACCACTTTCTTTCAATTCTCTGATATATTTAAATAATGTTTCTACTTTATCATTTTCCAGCAACGCTGTCGGTTCATCAAAGATAACCAGTCTGATATTATCATTTACAGATATTTTGCTGATGGTAATCATAGCCTGCATCGCTACCGGCAAGGATACTATGGTATCTCTTGGATTTACATTTAACTGGAACTTGTCAATAACCTTCTGGCTTTCTGTATACATGGTGTTCCAATCCACAAATTTTCCTTTTAATGGAACTCTTCCAAGAAAATAATTTTCTGCAATACTTAAATTCTTTGCAATATTTACATTTTGATAGTTGGCATGCATGCCATAATCTTTTGCTTCGATCGCATTTTTCGGGCTCTTCCATGTCCCATCTACATTGATTTCTACTTTTCCTTCAGTTGGAGATTCTACACCCATGATACATTTAATCAATGTTGATTTCCCTGCACCATTCTCACCTACGAGTGCCCTGACTTCCCCCTTTTTGATAGTTGTCGTAATTCCCTTTAAAGCTTGAACGCCAGGATAGGTTTTTACAACATTTTCGATTTTTAACAGTACTTCCTGTTCCATGCTATAACCTCCCACTGTCTTTGAGCTTACCTTTTATATGACTGGCGGAAATGATATTCCGCCAGCTCACATCCTCACATAATATACATCTTATTCTGCTTTTTTAAGAGTAGGATCCAGCATAGCTGCATATTCATCTTCATGCATATTATCTGTGGTAACTGCTACAGGTGCCATTGCTACTTTCTGTTCTGATTCAGGATTTGCACCTTCCATAATTGTTTCTACTGCATTTTCCAATGCTGCATATCCCTGTCCATAAGCATCCTGAACGATAATACAATCGATGGTTCCTGCTTCCAATGCTGCAATTTCAGTAGGATCAGAGTCAACACCAATTGTAATGACCTTATCTTTGATGCCTGCATTTTCTACTGCCAGAGCAATTGCGTCACCAGATGTATTGTTTGCTCCATAAATACCAACTAAGTCATCACCATATGTAGCAATTTCATTTTCAATATCTGCCTGTCCCTGGTTCAGGTCGTTGTTGTTGTACAGTGTATCCAAAACTGTTAATTCTGAATTAGCCTCAAGATAAGCTTTGAAGTTGTCCATACGTGGCTGAAGTGCAGGATTTACATTTGAAAATTCCATAGCTACGGTTCCCTTTGCTTCGATTCCTGCTTTTTCCATTAATTCCAGCATAACTTTTCCGGCCATATCTCCGATATCTGCGCTGACAGTTGTGTAGAACTGGTTATAACAGTCTGAATATTCGTCAGAATCCATCGGTTCCAATCCACAGTTTGTGAAGTTTACTACGATACCCTGATCCATAGCTTCTTTCGATACTGCAATTGTAGAATCCGGCACCTGTGTTGCTGAAATAATTGCATTTGGTTTAGATGCTACTGCATTTTCAAAGGCACGGATATAAGCTTCTGTTTCTGCTTCTGTTGCAGGACCTACTGTTGTGAAATTAATTTCAATACCGTATTTTTCTGCCATGTCTTTTACTGCATTTTCCATACCGATCTGCTGATACTGCCAGAATTCTGATTCTGTTGAGCAGGTTACCCATACAATATCCAGTGAGTCCGGAGTCTCTTCAGCAAATACAGTGCCCCCACAAACCATCATTGCTGCTGCCATTGTTCCCGCTAATGTTGATAAATACCTTCTTTTCATTTTTGTTTCTCCTTTACTTTTTTATTTTTTAGTATCACTAACGATACTTTGTTTCATAAATATTTAAATTACTGCTGTTTAAATGTTTTTCTAAGATACTGCACGGATTGGGCTGCTTCCTGATCCAGAATTGCTTCGCTGCAATCATCTTTCAAGTCTCGCCAAATTCGTATATCTTTCCCCACCTGTCCTCCACAGATGACAAACGGTTCCATAACCACCGCTCCCTGATATTCGATTTTTCTTAATGCGTCTCCGATTTGATTCCACGGAATAATGTGACCCTGACCAGGTAATTTTCGGTTGTTTTCTCCTACATGAAAATGTCCCAGTTTTTTTCCTGCGGTAAGGATTGCTTCAGTAAAATCATCTTCTTCCATAATCATATGGTAAGTATCCAGCATTACTTTTACGTTTTCTTCTCCCACTTCATCCACATACCTGACACCTTCTTTGGCAGTGTTTAAAAGATATCCTTCATGACGATTCAGCACTTCCATTCCCAATGTCAGGTCATATTCCTGCGCCATTTTCGCCAATTCTTTCATGTTGGTGATACTGCGTTCTAAATCTCCTGCTTTATCTGGCTCTTTTGAATAATCTGCCGGCCAGCTGGAATAGAGTCCACCTCCCACAATATGTACATCCAGTTCTTTTAATATTGGAAATGTCTCTTTCCAAAACTGAAATGCATTTTTTACAATCTCTGGATTTGATGAAGAAATATCTTCTGTTGGTTTTGGTCCATACCCTGCTGTCAATTCAATACCTAGTTCATCTTTATATGCTTTCAGTTTCTCTATTTCTTCTTTCGGCATATCTTTTAATCCGGCACAGGATATTTCCAGGATATCAAATCCCTGATCTTTAACTTTTTTTACATATTTCAGATAATCTGCGCCCCACTGTTTTTCCCAGTAAGCATAATAGATTCCGTATTTCATCAGACTGATTATCTCCTATTTTTCTGCCATTCTGGCTCTGCATTCATCTACAATTTTAACGCCTGCGCTGGTTCCGATTCTGCTCGCACCGGCTTCAATCATTGCCATTGCAGTATCATAATCTCGAATGCCACCTGCCGCTTTGATCTTCACTGCATCTCCCACACAGGACTTCATCAATTTTACATCTTCTACAGTTGCTCCACCTGTACCGAAACCGGTTGATGTCTTAATAAATGTAGGTTTTACTTTTAAAGCAATCTCGCAAAGTTTCTTCTTTTCTTCATCTGTCAGATAGCAGTTTTCAAAAATAACTTTACTTGTTACACCTTTTTCATTGCAGGCTTCTACAATTCGTCTCATTTCTTCTTCAACGTAATCCCAGTTGCCGCTCTTTAATTCTACAATATTCACTACATAATCTACTTCGCCGGCACCTTTTTCAATAACATCCTTTGCTTCAAACACTTTCGTATCAATTGTGCACTGACCAAGCGGGAAGCTTACTGCTGCATCACAGAGCACATCAGAACCTTCCAGAACTTTTTTACAAAATGGAACTGGTGCATTATTGATCGCAACGGTTTTAAAATTGTATTCTTTTGCTTTTTCACAGTGTTCTCTCAAATCGTCCAGTGTTACATAAGGTTTCAGTAACGTCTGATCAATCATTTTTGCAAGTTTCTCCGGTGTAATTTCATTTTTGTTCATATTCATGCTCCTTTCTTATTTCCACTGTGCTAAATTATCATAAGTTTTCAGCAATCCAGTGTAACATTCGTCAAAATATTGTTTTAGTTCATTATAGCGTTTATGGTGTTCCATATCTGGTTCAAGCACATCATCTACTTTGATGAAACGATGAATTGCTCCAAAATCTTCCAATACTCCTGCACCTACCCCGGCGCAAACAGCTGCTCCCATGGAAGTTGCCTCATCCAGCCAGTTTAATCGCTTTGCACGAACTCCATAGATGTCTGCCAATGCCCTTCTTACCACATCGCCTTTTGCCAGTCCACCAATTACGTTTAACTCTGTGATGTCCATGTCCTTTCGGAAAACATCAAGTATAATACACAAATTCATCAAAATTCCTTCTATTGTGGCACGGAGCATATCACCTCTGGTATGTTCCATTTTCAAACCTACAAACGCACCTCTTGCATTCGTATTCCATCTTGGACTTCGCTCTCCCAGAATATATGGCAGATACAATAATCCATTTGCTCCAACCGGAGATTTCTCTATTTCCCGGTTCATCAGTTCATATGCACTAATGCCGTTTTCTGCCGCCTCTTTTTCCAGATCTTTGCAGATCGTTTTCTTAATAAACTGATAGGAATTGCCTGCTGCCTGCATGGTTCCATTTGGTGAATACATACCAGGAACCATATGTGCCCAGTTATATGTTCGAAGCTGTGGATCAAAAATAGGTTTTGCACTGGTCATTGCTACCCAGGAGGAAGATCCGAGATAATTAAAAGTATCTCCTTCTCTGACACTTCCGGCACCAACTGCAGCGCATACTCCATCTCCACCTCCAATAATAATCGGTGTTCCCGGTGCCAGTCCGCATTCTGCTGCAACACTGCCTGTCACCTCGCCTGCCACATGCGTAGATGGATACAAATCCGGTAATTTTTCTTCTCCGATTTCTGCCGCTGCCAAAATTCTTTCTGACCATTTGAGTTCATTCAAATTCAAACAGTTTGTACCGGATGCATCCGTATAATCTGTCAAAAATTTTCCTGTCAGTTTATAAATCACATAATCCTTTGGCTGAAGCATCTTATAGGTATTCTGAAATACTTCCGGTTCGTGATCTCTTATCCACATCAATTTCTCAATGCTATAAGAAGCACTTATTTTGTGTCCTACAATCCGGTAAAATTCCTGTTCATCAATTTTATCTTTGATCTGCTTCTCCTGATCCTGACTTCTCTGGTCTGCCCAGATAATTGCCGGTCTCAAAGCTCTTCCATTTTTATCAACCGGAACACATCCCATCATCTGGCCACTGAAAGCCATACCAGCTACCTGTTTCTTATCTATTTCTTTCAGCAGTTCCTCATTATTTTCACAAATTGCTTTCCACCAGTCATCCGGATTCTGTTCTGCCCAGGTACTGTTAAAAAAATGTGTATCATACACATATGTAATACTTTTTACCAGCTCTCCATCTGTGGTAAATAACGTTGCCTTATCGCCCGAAGTCCCCAGGTCATGCGCAATTAAAAACTTTGTCATTTCATTCCCCCATTACATCGCTAAAACTTTAATCCATATCCTCAAATGGTACTAGAATTTCATTAATCTTTGCAATTTCTTCATCTGTCAGATTCCATTCCGTACAATGAATATTGTGCTTCAGCTGTTCCAGAGAAGATGCTCCTCCTATAATGGATGTCACTTCTTCACGTTGTCTGGTCCAGTTCAGCGTCATTTCATTCATCGGTCTTCCAATCTCATCTGCAAATGCCTTTAATTTTCTGGCACCTTCCTGATATACTTTAAAAGTTTCTCCTGAAAATTTAGGGTTTTCATTACGAATATCATGCTTTGAAATCGTCATTCCATCCAGGAACTTTCCTGCCAAAAGTCCCTGCATCAATGGACTGTAAGGTAAAAATGCCTGACCATACTTCTTTACTACCGGAAATACTTCTTTCTCTGTTCGATAATCCAGTGGAATTCCATGATAGGTTGCCGGATTTCTCTCAAGCATATTATATAGACTCTGCTGACAGTCAACCGAAATGTATTCCATCATTTTTTCTACATCTTTCTGTGCGAAATTACTCAATCCTACGTAACGAATTTTTCCCGCTTTTTTCATAATATTCAGCGCTTCTGCTGTCTCTTCCAATGGTACATTTGGATCTGGCCAGTGCATCTGATAAATATCTATATGATCTGTCTGAAGACGCATCAGAGAATCATCGATTTCTTTTAACAGACTTTCTTTTGATAGATTGTTGGCCGTATGATGCGGTTTATCCCATGTCAATCCGGCTTTTGATGCAATCAGGACTTTATTTCTCAGACCATCCTGTTTTAATGCCTTTCCAAGAACTTTTTCCGAATTTCCCCATCCATATACAGGAGCCACGTCAAATAAATTTACTCCCATATCGATCGCTGCATGTATTACGTCAATAGACTTACTTTCCTCTGATGAATCCCAGTCACCACCCATGTTCCAGCATCCAATACCGATTGCTGATATTTCTTCGTTTATCTTTGCAACTTTTTTGTAAATCATATTTTTCTTCCTTTCTATCTTCTATCTGTCGGTGTAACCGGTTTCATATTTCAGAAAATATATAATAGGGAATTTTGTCCCTATATGGTGTAACCGGTTTCATATTTTAGAAAAAAGAAAAATTACTTTTTCTTTTTTTCTGATCCGTTCAGCTCCACCTGATATGGTATCATGCACAGGCTTCTTGGTTTATCCGGATGCTCAAATCGTTCCTGTAGAAGCTGCATCGCAGTGTAACCCATATTATATGTATCTCTGTAAATCCAGCTGATATTCATTCCAAGAATATCTACAATATCAATACGGTCATTTCCTATAAGAGCAATATCTACTCCCGCTTTTCTTTTTACTTCTTTGGCTGCCTTTAAAAATCCAAGTGTCGTAGCATTATTACAAGTGTATACCGCATCTGGTAAATGATCTCTTGTCAAAAGTTCCTTTGCTATCTGATAACTGTCTTCCATAGAAAAGTTACCATACAAAACATCCTCTTCTTTCAACTCCAGACCACAATCCTGAGCGCCTTTGCGAAATCCGTCCAAACGGTCACGACCAATCTTAAGATTCATATCTCCGGCAATAATCGCTGCTGTACGGTTTCCCGCACGATACAGTTCCTGCGCTGCACGATAAGAACTCTGATAATTCTCATAAATCACCGCATCCCACGGCATCTGCTCAAAATCACGGTCAAAGATCACAATCGGAAGATGCATATCTGTCAGCTGCTTTAACAGTTTCTTTCCACGCTTGCTCTCTGCATAATCAATGGAGGGTCCCAAAATGATTCCTTTTACACGCTGCTGCTGCAGCACTCGAATCGCTTTTTCTTCTCGCTCCATATTATTCCCTGTATCAAACAAGACCAATGAAAGATTCAACTCATCTGCCTTGCGGGTAATTCCCTGAACAATATCTGCATAAAAAAGATTTCCTATCTCAGGCACAACCACTCCGATTGTGGTTGTCTCCTGCTTTGATAAATTTACCGCAGATGCTGAAGGAAGATAATGATACTTCTCAATAATCTCATCTATCTTCTTCTTTGTCTCTGGTGACACATAGCCACTATTATTTAATGCTCTTGATACTGTCGCTTTTGAAACTCCTGCAAGCTCTGCCACATCTTTAATCGTAATCATGTTGTGTAACCGTTTCCTTATCTTGTTATCTAAATCATATAGCCTTTTTGTATTTATGTCAATACATTATTTGCACTTTGTAGCATGTATATAATTTTTATTTTATTTTTTTGTATAATTTGCATAATTATTTTTTAATTTTTTGTTATGAAACCGTTTCCCTTATTTATGAAACAGTTTTACATCTTTACTTTAATTCAGATTTTTTATTGACATTTCCAACTTCTTCCGTTATGATAAAAAACCGTAGGGAATGAAGTTCTCCCCTGGGAAACCAAAACTGCTATACAAGCTGATGACTTCTACGATTATACAATCGCAGAGTTACCAGCTTTTTTGTGTGTATCCCCAAATTCAAAACTCACCTATGGAAGGAGATTGCCATGTTAACATCATTATCACTAATTTTTCTGGTAGGTCTGGCTATGGGCGCCATATGCCAGAAATTAAAGTTGCCTCGTATTATTGGAATGCTGATCACCGGAATTATTCTCGGTCCTTATGTTCTGGACTTTTTAGATCCATCTATCCTATCCATTTCTTCTGATCTGAGAAAAATGGCTCTGATTATTATTCTGATCAAAGCCGGTCTTTCCCTGGATCTGAATGACCTGAAAAAAGTTGGCCGTCCCGCTGTTATGATGTCATTTGTCCCGGCATCCTGCGAAATACTGGCATATATCGTCTTTGCCCCATATCTTCTTGGAGTAAACAGAACGGAAGCCGCTCTTATGGGAGCTGTTCTCTCTGCCGTATCTCCTGCTGTTGTTGTGCCACGTATGGTTCAATTGATCGAAAATAAATACGGCACGCAAAAAGCTATCCCACAGATGATCCTGGCTGGTGCTTCCTGTGATGATATTTTTGTTATTGTATTGTTCTCTACTTTCCTCGGAATGGTTCAGGGTGGTCATGCCAGCCTTATGGATTTTGTAAATATTCCAATATCTATCGTCCTTGGCATACTGCTTGGTGCTCTGACCGGCTATTTGCTCTATCTGTTTTTTGAGACTTCTTATGCCCGAAAGCACTATGTACGAAATAGTATGAAAGTCATCATTGTCCTGGGATTTTCTTTCCTTCTGATTGCCATTGAAGGTTGGCTGGAAGGTAAAATCTCCATATCCGGTCTTTTGGCTGTAACCAGCATGGCTGTCGTTCTGAAAATGAAAAGTACCGCCTTTGTATCCAAGCGTCTTTCTGAAAAATTCGGAAAACTCTGGTTGGCTGCTGAGGTCATCCTATTTGTGCTGGTAGGTGCCGCTGTAGATATCCGCTACACTTTAAGTGCCGGGATTTCTGCCGTTATCATGATTTTCCTTGCACTTCTAATACGCTCATTCGGCGTACTGCTTTGCACCGCCGGCACACAGCTCACCAAAAAAGAACGGCTTTTCTGTGTCATCGCTTATCTGCCGAAAGCAACTGTGCAGGCCGCGATTGGTTCTGTTCCACTGGCGGCTGGTCTGGCATGTGGAAAAATCATTCTTTCTGTAGCTGTCATGGGCATTGTAATCACTGCACCTCTTGGTGCCTTTGGTATCGATATGTCTTATAAAAAGTTATTACAGCATGATGATGCGGCTTAGAGAAAACTTCTCGCTTGAGCGATTCTCTGGTAAAAGAATCAGCCGGATGCTATGACACATCCGGCCAAGTCGCGTCATTAGCACCACCCCCTTGATTTCCAGACATCAATGGTGCAAGTGCCAGACCTGCGAAATCTTCATCCTCTAACACCTCTCCATTGTTTATTTTTTCTTTCAGTCTCTGTTGTCTGAAACTCAAAATATACATAAAACTCCTCATTTTTGTATCCGTCATTTGTTTTCTTATCTTTTGTGTCCTATCAACATCTTCGGCTGTATTCTTTTTCCCTTTATCTTTTGTAAGCTATAAAACGTAGCCCCCCTTGAATCTATTGTACCAAGTCTTTACTTTTTATCCTATTATATTTTTTTGAAATTTTTATAACGGATGATAACTAATTCCAAAAAAATACTTGCTTTTTTATTCCGTCAATGTTATGATATTAAAGCTAGTTCAAAACATCGATGCGTGGCTCAGCTTGGTAGAGCGCTGCGTTCGGGACGCAGAGGTCGCAAGTTCAAATCTTGTCGCATCGACTAAAGAAACCCTGATTTTACAAGGGTTTCTTTTTTTTGCTTTGCATGGAAACAACATAGCTTTACAGCATTTTACGAATTTTTTACGAATCCGTTCATCTTTCATGGAATATCAAACATCTTCCTAACATCTTGGAAACAACTTTATACATCTTTAAATACACATTCTAACATCTTTTGATTAACTTTCTGCTTCTCTTTTTCATTGATTCTCGCATAGATATTTAATGTTGTCTGAATATCCTTATGCCCTACCCACTCCTGCACATCTTTTATATCAATCCCCTCATGTATCAGAATGCTGACACAAGATGCTCTCAGACTATGAAGGGTTAATGAATCATCAAGATTAGGATTTCTCCTGACTATTTTTTTGAAGCTTTTTGTTAAATAATCAGGCGTGTACAAATGTCCATCTTCCCACGTGAAAATATAATCTGATTGAAAATATTCCTCACCATATATTTTCCGATTTATTTCTTTCTGAAATTTTATTTGTTTTAATTTTTCCAGTAGTGGCTGAGGAATTGGATAACATCTATAACTTGCATCTGTTTTTACTCTATCTTTTCTAACTAATGTTTTCATTTGAGCAACCGTATGTTCAATATAGAGTTTTCCGTCATCATGGATGCTGTTCCATTTCAACCCTAATACTTCTTCTCTTCTAAGACCATAATATAAACAAAACATAAGCGGAACTTCCAGTCTATGTCCTTTTATTGCTTCAAAAAAGATTTCAATTTCATCAGATGCAATATATGATTTTGATTTTATATTATCTATTTTTTTCGGAATTTTAACCTTAGAAGCAGGATTCGTTTTAATATCTTCTAATTCAACCGCTTCTTCTAAAATAGCACGAAGTAAAATCGCAATATCTTTTATTGTTCTGTTTGAATATCCAACAGCAAAACGTTTTCCTTTTCCATGTTCTACAGTAAGAAGATACTGATAAAACTTGTGAATGTCTTTTGCACTTAAATCTTCAAGTAAGACATTTTTGTCCGAAAAGAAATTTTCAATTTTACTTAACCTGTAGGCATATCCTTCATAAGTAATAACATCTACTGTATTCTTCTTACTTTCTAGCCATTTGCGGCAATAATCTTGAAAATAATAACTTTCTGAATTGGAATTATACTTTTCAATCATTTCTTCAAGTAACGCAACTGCTTTTTGAAAGTTTCTTTTTCCTACGCTTAATTCTGTATGAATATCTTTTACATGATACTTATTCGTTCCTGTATTATCTGTCTCTATTAAATTTAGCCTTAAAAAATAGTACTCCTTTCCCTTGAGTGTTTTTTGCATAACTCTGCCAGATTTACAGATTTCCATTGCATCTCCTCTCCACTAGCAAAGTCTTTATTTTCTTTTTTCATTATATCATATTTGGTTCGAAATTACCAAAAGAATGACTTACTTTTTTTCATTCTGCGGTATACTAAAACCATCAAAGGGAGATACAAAATAACAACTCACCAAAAGAAAGGACGTACTATTATGAACGCAAGATTTACTTATGATTTTACAAAGAAGGCAATTGTTGGAACAAAAACAAGCATCAGAAAAGCAAATGCAGGTCTGAATCCAGAATACGAACAGTTGAGCAATATGTTAAAAGAACACCCTGATTTCATTGTTATAGAAAAGGTTATTAACCATAAGGCTCAGAAAAAAACTTACAAAAATCTTTCTATTGAAAGTATGAAAAAATATATTGAACTTCAGCCAAACAAAGAAGCGGCTTTAGAAATTTTTGAAGAAGTTCTGAAGATTGCAACAGCAAAAAATGCTAAATATCCACTTACAAAGAAATGGTTCTTAAAGACTTATCCAGAATACAAAGAATCTGACATTGCTATTAATGTGGAAAGCAATTCTCCAGAAGAAGCACCAAAATCTGCGGCGGCTATTCAGGCGGCTGAAGAATTAGCCGCTCTTGAAAATGAAGAGATCGAAACCAATAACGAAGCCGCTTAATAGAAAGACAGGTGGGAATTATGAAAACATATAAAATGGATTTGACGACTAAGACTTTAACTGTTACCAGGGCTTTTGCCGAAACGGCACTTAGTAATCTTGATTCAGAAGAAGCAAAGATTATAGCCAGATGCCGCGCAATCTGTCCTGATTTAAAATTTGCTTATTACACCAACAGAAAAACACGTACCAGAAAGTCCAATTCAACAAAAGGACTTACTTATACCAAAATGGAAAACTATATTCGCTTATATGAGAATCGTGACGAATTGCTGAATATGTTTTACAAGGTACGAAGCCTGTCACAAATTCAGACCTCACCTTACCATTTTGTATACAACTGGTTCTGCTCACAGTTTCCTGACTATGAATGTATTCCAGAATTTGTAAATGGAAAATTGTATGCAGATGTATATTCCATTCCAGAAGCAAAAGATAATGGCAGTAAAATTTCCATTGCCGCATGATATCTTTATTCCAGTATTTTTTGTCTGTGGTTGCGGTAAATGCACGTATTCGATTTTCAATAAAAAATTATGTATTATATAAATAGAAAGGGAAAAGATGATTGGCACGAAGTATCTTTCTGAAGTAATTAATGTTGATACACTTGAAATAAAAAAACTCAATATTATTAAAGCACCAACCGGCTGTGGCAAAACCTATTTTGCTTTACATGATATCGCCTCTCGGTGCAATGATACTATTCATCAGACAGTATATCTGATTGATACCATTAACGGGAAAGAACAAATTCTAAAAAACTATGGTGCTGTACAATGTACGGAAAACTGGATAGAGGATATCAACGGTGATTATATATGGTTCTGCGAGAATAAACAAATTGTGATTATGACCTATGCAAAGTTTGGAATTATTCTTGAAAAATATCCCGACTTCTATAATAATTTTGACTACATCATTTGTGATGAATTACATAGCCTTATTAAGTTCCAATATTTCTCACAACTTCCCAACAGTCATTCCATTGCGAGGGAAGGGTTAGAAAGGGCTGTAGCCAATGAACGGACAAAAGTAATTGCACTTTCCGCAACACCTGAGCGAATAAAAAAGCACTTTCATACAAGCTACTATGAATTACCTATACCAAATGATGTGCGGCGCTATGAAACCAGAAGGATAGAACGGTACACAAATCTTTTCTATCAGTTTGCTTCCATTCATGCTACCGATAAAGTTGGAATTTGTTATGTATCTCATATTTCAATGATGATTAAACTACAGGAAATTGCTATTAAACAGAAATATTCACCAGTCTGTATCTGGAGTACATCAAATACCGACCATCCCATGACAGAGGAACAGTTAGCGGTAAGGGAAGAAATTTTAAATAACTTTACTATTCCAGAACAGTACAATTTACTAATCATAAACGCAAGCTGTGAAACAAGCATCAAGATAAAATCACACGTAGATTATATGATTGTTAATAATTCAGATGAAGACACACAGGTTCAAGTGCGTGGACGGTATACAGGAGATCTGGAAAACCTGTATCTCCCATCAAACAAATTAACAGACATCAAAGTGCCTGAACAGTTTTTAGGAAAACAGCTTTTTAAAGAAGATAAACAGGAACTTTGCCGTGTCCTGAATATCCGCAATAAAAAAAATCGTCTATACGGATGGAACACCATTCACAGACTGCTTTTAGACCTTAATTATCAGGTGACGGAAGGACGTTCTAACAACCGCCGTTACAGTATCATTACACTTGCACCAATTTATAAAGATGAAGTTATCAAATAATGCCAAAATTGTAGTATTTACTATAGAATAACTACAAAAATGGCATACAGGCTTCTTAGGTATTTGCTTTTCTCTCTTTCATAGTTTTACGTCTAAATATCTAATAATGCCAAAACTGTAGTATTTACTATAGAATAACTACAAAAATGGCAAGTAGGCTTCTTATAGTCTGCTTGCTTTTTTCGTTCTCTTTCCGAAAACCGTAACGGGAATTTTCATTTTTCTGCGGTTTCAGTCTGAAAATTCTGATTGAAATAAAATATCTCCTGCTCCCGCCCTGATGTGCTTATAGATCATACATGGATAATCCATCTGCATCAATTTTTATATATAGTAGCAAATAAAATATCCTGCCAACAGCAGGAAAAGAAAGGACACATTATGATGTATGAACATGAAACACTTCAAGATGAACTAGATAGAAGGGACGGTATTCCAGACTATTACGATACAATGTATCTCGACGGATATGACGTTAATCAAATCTGTCGTGCTTTTGATAAAGTCCAAAGAAAGAAGTTCCGTAAAATATGGCAGGAGAAACAGGCAAAACGAGAGCAGCAGGAACTAGAACGTTCTATCAATGCAGACCTTGAAAAAGCTGTCGAGAAGGCACTTGATGAACTTCTGGCAGGATTTAATAAATAAATTGCGGCAAGTCCGTTTGTGAGATTATAAGACCTCATAAATGGGCTTGCCGCTTTTTTGCGTTTATTTTCTGGTATTTCCCCTTACATCCGTTCCCTGAAATTAAAGCACCTTTTAGTGGGAGTTCTGCCCCCGTATAAGTGAAAATCAGACTTTTTCTGGAATTTGCCTGAAATATACGCCCCCTGTTATCCAGTTACTGCGGGCATCCTGCTGCCATTGCGGGTTTTATATGTGCGGTAAACCGCAATTACTTTCCCTTCTGGAATACGTTACAAGGCTATTCTGCGGCTTCTGGGGCGTTCCCCGTATTATCTTCTATATATTCCATAAAATCACTTGGCTGACATTCTAACAGTCTACACACCTGTTCTATATTCTTCCAGTCTACACCCTGATTGGTTCTGAATTTCTGCAAAGTGGACTGACTGAATAATCCCTCTTTTCTTATCCTATTGGTGTTAAATCCTTTTTCTTTTAATGCATTTAGTATGTCAATTTTATATTGTAATGGCACTATTAAAAACCCCCTTTTTTTATTATATTATACTGTTTATTTCTGCACGAAATCAAGTGCAAATTGTACAAATGATTGCTCGAATATTCGTGCATTATGTCAATAGAATTGCACGATATTTAGTGCTATAATAAAGACAGTTAAAGAAAGCAAGTGATTACCGAGGGACATGAGATTCACAGGAATGAACGTAAGAAGGTAGCATAAGGGTAAGAACGGATAAGGGGATAATGAGACGGCAGGATGCCTTAGATAGCTTTAAAGCCACTTACCACTTGGAATACAAAAGAAAAGGAGAACAAGAAAATGTGTAAAATGGATATGATTAAGAAAATCGAGGAACTTCAGTCTTGGGAGAATCTGATGGAAGAAGCAAAGGCAGAGATTGAATCCATCAAAGATACTATCAAAACAGAAATGCTGAAAGAAAACTCTGAAGAAATGGAAGTAGGAAAATATATCGTGCGGTACACAAATGTTACTTCTAACAGATTTGATTCTGCCAGTTTCAAGAAAGCACTTCCAGAAATTTATAAAGTCTACCTGAAGCAGTCAGTCAGCAGAAGATTTTCCATATGTGCTT
>CAKRON010000007.1 GCA_934373455.1 uncultured Marvinbryantia sp. | reverse complement strand
GGACGGGATGCAGACAGTTATTATATTGTTGCGGTAGCAACCAGAGAGGCGTACAGACATCAGGGGAGGATGAGAAGGCTTTTAGTGGAAGCCATGCATCAGATGTACCGGGAAAGAATTCCATTTACCTGGCTGATGCCTGCCTCAGAGGCAATCTATCAGCCATTTGATTTTGTAACGGTATACAGACAGAGTATGATTTCGATCGGAACAGATATCAGCGAAAATCACGCAGAAACCTGGGTCTGCCGGCCATGTAAAAAAGAGCAGATTCCAGAACTTGTATTATGGTCGGAACAGTTTTTGAAAGAAACATCAGACATATCCACAGTAAGATCCGAAGAATATTACAGACGTATCTGGAAAGAACAGGAATCTATGAATGGACAGATCCTGCTTTTTTATGAAAAAGAGCAGTTAAAAGGATATTGTTTTACCGGTTGTGAGGACAGCACGGAGGTCTGGGAGATAGCGGTTCGTGATGAATGCCAGGAAAAAGGAAATCGAAAAGCAGTAGATGCACTGCTTAGATGGTTTGCAAAAAGTGCTCAGTTTCCGATAAGGATCTGTGGATTTCTTCCGGGAAGTGAAATAGAAGGAATTTCAGTAAAAGAAGTATCTTTCCGTCCGATGACTATGATACGTATCGTGAATCTGGAGGCATTTGCAGAGTATCTGCAGGCCAGCGAAGAAGTAATTTTTGAACTGAATATAAAAGATCCGATTCTGCAGGCAAATAATGGAACATTCCGGTTTATACTGGGACCGGAAAACAGCAGATGTGTTCCGATAGAATCCACAGATGCACCGGAAATGACAATTTCAGAACTGGCAGAAGCAGTATGTGGAAAAAAGAGAACAGATAAAATCCCGCAAACGCAATTACATTTGTTGGAACGGATTTATCTGAATGAGGTGGTATAATGAATATGGAAGAAAAAGATACAATAGAACTGAGGGCACACCATTTACTCTGTATGCCGATGTATTCCGGTCATGGATACAGTGAAGATTTTTGCGAACATATGTCAGAAGTAATTGCATATCTTCATACCGGAAAACCAGATTTAAGGATTCTGCCATCACCGGATGAGGTATGCAGTCATTGCCCGAATTTGCAGCCTGTATCAGAGGAACAGCAGGATCTGGAAGGAGAAAAGATAGACTGGACACTGATCCGTTCGGAAGATACCAGAGTGGCGGGAAGATCCTGCAAACATGAGTCCAGAACTTCATCAAAAGACAGTATGCTCCTGAATGCATTTGGTCTGATAGGTGGAAAAGTGTATACCATAAAAGAACTGGTGGATACGGTGCAGAAGAATATGACAGAAGAAGTGTTTGAAAAATCCTGCGGAAATTGTTCCTGGAGAAAACAGGGGCTGTGCAACTATCGGATGTGGCAGGAACATTTCCCAAAACTGTTTCGCTTTGTTGACAAATAGATGTTTTTTTCATACACTTAGAAGAGCGAAAATAAGAGAAAAAAATGGAGAATTGACATGAGAGTTTATAATACAATGACAAAAAGAAAAGAAGAGTTTGTGCCACTGGTACCGGGAAAGGTAAGCATGTATGTATGCGGTCCGACTGTGTACAATCTGATTCACATCGGTAATGCACGTCCGATGATTGTTTTTGACACTGCAAGACGTTATATGGAGCATAAAGGATATGAAGTGAATTATGTATCCAATTTTACAGATGTAGATGACAAGATTATTAAAAAAGCAATTGAAGAAGGCACTACCGCAGAAGAAGTGGCACAGCGTTATATCGAAGAATGTAAGAAGGATATGGCAGGGATGAACGTAAAACCTGCTACTACACATCCGCTGGCAACTCAGGAGATCGACGGTATGATCGATATGATTTCTACACTGATTGACAAAGGATATGCTTATCCGGCTGCAGACGGTACGGTGTATTTCCGTACACGCCAGTTTAAAGAATACGGAAAGTTATCCCATAAGAACCTGGATGATCTGCGTGCAGGCAATCGTTCTCTTCTGGTATCCGGAGAGGATCAGAAAGAAGATCCGTTGGATTTTGTGCTCTGGAAACCGAAGAAAGAAGGCGAACCATCCTGGCCGTCACCATGGTGCGACGGACGTCCTGGCTGGCATATTGAGTGCTCTGTTATGTCAAAAAAATATCTCGGTGAAGAGATTGACATTCATGCAGGCGGTGAAGATCTGATTTTCCCACACCATGAAAATGAGATTGCACAGAGTGAATGCTGCAATGGAAAAGAATTTGCCAGATATTGGCTGCACAATGCGTTTCTGAATATTGATAACCGCAAGATGTCAAAATCTCTCGGAAATTTCTTTACTGTTCGTGAGATTGGTGAGAAATATGATCTTCAGGTACTGCGTTTCTTCATGCTCAGCGCCCACTATAGAAGCCCGTTGAATTTCAGTGCAGATTTGATGGAAGCATCTAAGAATGCGCTGGATCGTATCGTGAATGCGGTAGAAAATCTGAAGTTCCTGGCAGGAAGTGCGGCAGATGGAGAAATGACTGAGGCAGAGCAGAAAGAAGCTGACGGACTTGCTGAATATGAGAAGAAGTTTGATGAGGCTATGGATGATGATTTTAATACTGCAGATGCCATTGCAGCTATTTTTGAACTGGTAAAATATGCGAACAGCAATGTAACAGCTGACAATACAAAAGCATTTATCAATGTTGTAAAAGAGAAAATCATCAGCCTTTCTGATATTCTTGGTCTGATCGTAGAAAAAGAAGAAGAAATTCTGGACAGCGACATCGAGAAGCTGATTGAAGAACGCCAGACAGCCAGAAAAGAAAAGAATTTTGCCCGTGCAGATGAGATCCGTAATCTCCTTCTGGAAAAAGGCATTGTATTAAAAGATACCAGAGAAGGAGTAAAATGGGAGAGAGCATAATAAATCAGGATTATCTGGAGCAGCAGATGCATCTGGAGGAGAAGGACTTACGTCAGTATTCTCCTCTGGTGCTGGCTTATATCGGAGATGCTGCATTTGAACTGATTATCCGGACGATTATCGTGAGACAGGACAACTGTCCGGTACAGAAACTCCATAAGAGAACCAGTACACTGGTAAAGGCCGAGAACCAGGCTGAAATGATAGACCGCATGATGGATGTTCTTACGGAAGAAGAACAGGCTGTGTATCGCAGAGGACGAAATGCAAAATCCTACACAAAGGCGAAGAATGCCTCTACAGGAACTTATCGAAAGGCCACAGGATTCGAAGCATTGATCGGCTATCTGTACCTGCAGAAAAAGATGGAGCGGATCATTGACCTGGTAAAGATTGGGCTGGAAGGGGAGGACTTTAAAAGAGTCGATGCCCATAACCATCATGGAAATCTGAAAGAGAATCAGGAAAAGAAAGGATTGTTATGAGATACGAAGAATTAACGATTGAAGGCAGAAATGCAGTCACAGAAGCATTTCGTTCCGGTAAGACGATAGATAAGCTGTTTGTGCTGGATGGATGTCAGGATGGTCCGGTCAGGACAATCATCAGAGAAGCAAAGAAGTATGATACGATTATTAACTATGTGTCAAAAGAACGTCTGGATCAGATGAGTGAGACCGGAAAGCACCAGGGCGTTATTGCTATGGCTGCAGCTTATGAATATGCAGAAGTAGAGGATATTCTGGCGCTGGCAGCAGAAAAAGGAGAGCCGCCATTTATCTTTTTACTGGATAATATCGAAGATCCACATAATCTGGGTGCAATCATCCGTACAGCCAATCTCGCAGGCGCACATGGGGTAATTATTCCAAAACGTCGTGCAGTGGGTCTGACCGCAACAGTTGCCAGAACATCTGCAGGAGCTTTGAATTATACACCGGTAGCGAAAGTAACGAATCTGAGCAAGACCATTGAAGAGCTGAAAAAGCAGGGCATATGGTTTGTATGTGCAGATATGGGGGGAGAGAGTATGTATCGCCTGAATCTGACAGGACCGATTGGTCTGGTGATTGGAAATGAAGGAGAAGGTGTCAGCCGGCTTGTAAAAGAAAAATGTGATTATATAGCCTCTATTCCAATGAAAGGGGATATTGATTCATTGAACGCATCGGTAGCAGCAGGCGTGCTTGCTTATGAGATTGTGCGGCAGAGACAGTAGGGAAATTCCCTGCTTGTTCTGCTGTAGGCTTTTTATATACCAGGAAATCATATTTCCTGGTATATAAAAAAACAGTGATTTCATGAAAACATGAAACCACTGTTTTAGGGAGAAGTTATCTTGCGATAACTTGAACGCAAGCTGATGACGGGAGTTGAACCCGTGACCTCCTCATTACCAATGAGGTGCGCTACCACCTGTGCCACATCAGCCTGAGCGATTGCTCGCTACATTTCAATATACTAGCATAAGACTCTGTAAGTGTCAAGGTATTTTTTGAAATTATACAAGAAACAATTCTAAAATTAATACCACAATGCAGGCAGTGGAGGAAACGAAAAATAAACTTTTTCCCATCCACGCAGTGACAACGGCAATTGCCAGTGCAGCCCATGCAGAGATGACACTTCCTGTAGCGGAAAGAATTGCCGGGAAAGTCATAACAGCAAGTGTCACATAAGGAATGTAATAAAGAAAAGAACGTAAGGTAACATTCTTGATCTCTTTACGGATCAGAGTCAGTGGCAAAACACGGATTAAGGTGGTGACCACTACCATGATTGCGATATAGATATAAACATTATTCTGCATCTTCTTTGGTCTCCTTTACAGGGAATAAAACAGCTGCGGCGCCGGAAAGCAGTACCGTCAGGATAATGACTTTCATGCCGGAAGAGATACCGGACAGGAAAGGCAGGTAAGAGAACAGGCTGCTGCAAAGCATGGCGATAATCACCAGCCCGGCAATGACCTTATTTTCCTTTGCAGGTGGAATAATAATTGCGAGGAACATGCCATACAGAGCCACACTCAAAGCCCTTGTAATACGGGCCGGGAGCGCAGTACCTAAAATGACGCCAAGGCAGGTACCCAGTGCCCACCCTGGGATCGCAATAGATGCGGCACCATATGTATAAAAAGGATTCAGTCTTCCGGGACGGGAAGAAGAAATCCCGAAAATCTCATCTGTGATAAAAAAGCCTGTCCAGAACCGATGAAAAAGGGAGGTATCGGAAGAAAACTTTTGAGATAGTGCACAGGACATCAAGAGATAACGAAGGTTTATAATAACCTGAGATAAAACCAGCTCAAGATAAGGAGCCCCCATGCTGATGATACCAAGAGCAGCGAACTCACCGGCTGAGGTAAAGTTTGTCAGACTCATGATGGTAGCAGGGACGGCATGGATCCCGAAATTTCTGGCTGCTATTCCAAGAGTAAAAGAGACTGCGAGATAACCTAAGGCAATGGGAATACCGTCTCGAAGACCTTCTCGAAAATTTTGTAAATTATTACTGTTCATAAATACCCCCAAATTATGTATAATGGTAAAAGCAAGAATTATTATAGGATTATAAATTAAGAAAATCAACCCTGATTAGGAGGAAAATATGCAATACGATAAAGTTTGTCTGGAAACATTTTTAAAAAAACAGAATCAGTTATTTGATGAGCCGGTGGCAGAGACACTGGAAGATGCAGAATATTTTCTGGAAGATGCCATGGCAGTTGTGAAAAATAATATGAAAGAAGTAAAGAAGTATTTTAAAGATAATATGGACATTACCGGAATGTCAGATGAAGAGATTCTGGAAGCCAGCGAAGTATTTCCTTTGCCAGATGGAAGATTTCTGATTGTAGAAGGGTAAAAATATAAATGAACTCAGAAGTTTTCGATGTAATAAAGTTTTTTGAAAGTTGTACATTGTGTCCCAGAAAATGCAAAGTCAATCGACTGGCCCAAGAAACGGGAGCATGTCACGCGGATGCGCAGATGAGGGCGGCCAGGGCTGCCCTTCATTTTTGGGAAGAACCTTGCATTTCCGGTCAGGAAGGGTCAGGAGCAGTCTTTTTTTCCGGTTGTGCATTAGGGTGTGTATTCTGCCAGAATACGGATATTTCCAGAGGTCAGGAAGGCGAAGTAATATCCATAGACCGGCTGGCACAGATTTGTCTGAATCTGCAGGCTCAGGGAGCAAACAATATTAACCTGGTGACTGCGGGACATTATGTGCCGGCGGTGGCAGAGAGCCTGCGCAGGGCGAAAGCGCAAGGACTTACCATACCGGTTGTCTATAACAGCAGCGGATATGAGACACCGCGTACGCTTCAGCTCCTTGAGGGACTGGTGGATATATATCTGCCGGATATGAAATATATGGATACACAGCTGGCGAAACAATATTCACATGCAGAAGATTATCCGGATGTGGCAAAAGAAGCTCTGGCAGAGATGGTTCGTCAGTGCCCGGTTTGTGAATTTGATGAACGGGGAATCATGAAAAAGGGAGTCATTGTGCGGCATCTTCTTTTGCCCGGACATGTGAGAAATTCAAAAGAAGTTTTGGCATATTTATATGAAACATATCGGGATCAGATTTATATCAGCATCATGAGTCAGTATACTCCTGTAAAGCAGATCAAAAAGTATCCGGAACTGAATCGAAGGGTAACGAAACGGGAATATGAGAGGCTCCTGGATTTTGCAATGGAGCTTGGCATTGAGAATGGATTTTTTCAGGAAGGCGATCCGGTGGGAGAAAGCTTTATCCCTGCATTTAACGGCGAAGGAGTCAGAGAATGAACAGAGAATTGACTTATAAGGTGACAGAAGAAGAGGAAGGCATGAAGATCGGTGATTTCCTGAGAAAAAAAGGTTGTTCCAGACATGTGATCGTTCATCTGAAGAAAACAGAAAATGGCATCTTGCTTAATAAGGAATGGGCTTATGTAGGACAGGTGTTAAAAGCAAATGATCAATTGGAAATCCGCATTTTGGAAGAAGCATCATCGGAACAGATTGTGCCAAGACAACTGCCACTGGATATTATATATGAAGATGAAGATTTGCTGGTCATAAATAAACCGGCAGATATGCCAATTCATCCATCTATCAATAATTATGATAATACACTGGCCAATGCACTGATGTGGTATTATCAGGAAAAAAAAGAAGCTTTTGTATACCGCTGTATCAACCGCCTGGATCGTGATACCACAGGACTTCTAATTGTAGCGAAAAATATGTTAAGCGGTGGAATTTTGTCAGATATGAGTAAGAAAAGAGAGATACACAGAGAATATCTGGCTATCGCAGAAGGAAAAGTTCCGGAAGAAGGTGTCATAGATGCACCAATTGCAAGAAAAGAAGAATCTGTCATCGAGAGATGCGTGGATTTTGAAAAAGGAGATCCGGCAGGGACTCATTATTGGAGGATGGATTACCGCAATGGATATTCATTGGTTCGTTTAAAGCTGGAAACAGGACGCACCCATCAGATTCGTGTACATATGAAATATTTGGGACATCCGTTGACGGGAGATTATCTCTACAATCCGGATTATCGCATACTGGATCATCAGGCATTGCATTCCTGGAAACTGGAATTTCGTCATCCGATTACGGGAGAGCAGATGCATTTCGCAGCAGAACCGCCTTGGGGACGGAGTTTTCTGGCTCTTTAGAGCCAGAAAACTCCGTCCCCATGGCAGCCCGCCCCAATGGCACCCCACTAGATGTTTACTGAACCACGAATTCGTGGAACTTCGTCTACATGAAGATAACGACTGATACATTTGACGATCAGATCGTGATCAGCAAAATGAGGAAGTCCGGATACGATGACAGCACCGATCACGCCGACTTCTTCAATACGGATTGGGAATCCACCGCCTGCTGCGGCATATTCATTTTCATCCAGGAACCAGTCAGCGAGAGTCTGTTCTGACTTTTTCAGCAGCATGGCTGCGTGAAGTGTGCTGGTTTCCAGAGTACGTACTGTGTTGAATTTACGCTGCATCCAGTTCTCATTCTGGATATTGGTGCCATTTGCTGCATAACGGAAAACAGTGTACCCATTATTCAGACGTATGGTGACAGCCACCGGAAGCTTCTGGCGCTGGATCTCGGAAACAATGATTTTTCCCAGCTCCCAGGCATCTTCATTGGTGAAATGAGTGAATTGCAGAATCTCTTCCTGCATCTCCAGCATAGCAAGTAATTCTTCTATCATAATAACACCTCCAATGAGATTACTATACACTTGTTCCGGAAAAAATACAAGATATGACAATGATTTGATTTATGGAAGGAAGCCGATATGAGTAAAAAAGTAAAAGTGGTTCTGGTGCCATGCAGCAGTTATGAGAAAGAGACCGTATATAAGGCAGTGAGAGCCGGAATTCGGGAACTTGGAGGAATGGATAGGTGGATAGATAAAACCGAGAAAATTCTGGTAAAACCGAATTTCCTGTCGGCGGCGCAGCCGGAAAAGGCAGTGACGACACATCCGGCAGTACTGGAAGCGCTGTTTCGTATATTGCAGGAAGATGGCTATCTGCAGATTCAATATGGAGATTCTCCGGGACATGGAAGCTGTCAGGCTGCGGCATCTAAGATTGGACTGGAGACGGCTGCCAGGCAGTATGGTGTGACAAGAGCCAATATGGAAGAAGAAGTTCTTACCACATTTTCAGAAGGGAAGACTGCAAAAGAATTCTATTTTGCAAAAGGAATCACGGAAGCAGATGCCATCATCAATGTATGCAAAATGAAGACACATGCTCTGGAAAGAGTGACAGGAGCAGTAAAAAATGTCTATGGATTTATCTGTGGTGCCAGAAAAGCGGCTGGACATGTAAAGTATCCAAATGCCAGTGTGTTTGCCAGAATGCTGGCAGATATTCACAGGAGCACAGACATTCGTCTGCATATAATGGATGGAATTGTGGCCATGGAAGGAAATGGACCGGGAGCAGGAACACCGATCCATATGAACGTGCTGCTGTTTTCCACAGATCCGGTAGCACTAGACAGTGTATTTTGCCACATGGTAGATCTGGATCCTCAGCTGGTGCCAACCTGTGTGCAGGGAATGGCGATGGGAATCGGTACATATAAATGGGAAGAAATTCAAATCACAGAGGTAGATATACATGGAAACAGTCAGGAACTGACAATGACGGAAATGCAGAAAAAATACGGAAAACCAAATTTTGATGTGGATCGTGTGGGAAGAAAAAAGACATTTCTGAGCAGATATTCTGATTTTATGACACGGTTGGCGAAACGACCGGTAATTGATGAAAAGAATTGTGTAAAATGTGGAATCTGTGTATCTCACTGTCCGGTACCCGGAAAAGCAGTGAACTTTAAAAAGGGCAAAGGGCAGCCACCGGTATACGATTATAAAAAATGTATCCGGTGTTACTGCTGCCAGGAAATGTGCCCAAAACATGCTATTTCAGTAAAAAGACTTTAAACATCAAGAGGATAACGGTCAGTCAGAGTCTTTACAATGGCTCTGGCTTTCTCTTTGTTATCAGGACTCTGAATCATCAGAGAAATGGCCTCTGCAATCTGATCCATATCTGCCTCGTTCAGACCACGTGAAGTGATCGCTGCGGTTCCAAGTCTGACACCACTGGTGACAAAAGCAGATTCCGGATCATTTGGAATGGCATTTTTGTTACATGTGATGTTGGCATCATCCAACAGGTGTTCCATCTCTTTTCCGGTCACTCCGGTACCACGAAGATCTACAAGTACCAGATGATTGTCAGTACCGCCGGATACGATGTTTACGCCACGTTTAAGCAGACCATTGCAAAGTGCGGAACAGTTCTTTACTACCTGCTCCTGGTAGGCACGGAATTCCGGCTGCAGCGCTTCCTGGAAGCAGACAGCTTTGGCCGCGATAACATGCATCAGAGGTCCACCCTGAATACCAGGGAAGATAGCTTTATTAAAATTAAATTTCTTAGCGATTTCATTGCTGCACAGAATCATACCGCCTCTTGGACCACGCAGGGTCTTATGAGTAGTAGTAGTGGTTACGTGTGCATATGGGATTGGGCTTGGATGAAGACCTGCAGCAACCAGTCCGGCGATATGTGCAATATCTACCATCAGGTAAGCGCCAACTTCATCAGCAATCTCACGGAATTTTTTGAAATCAATGGTACGGGCATAAGCACTGGCACCGGCAATGATTAATTTTGGCTTATTTTCTAACGCAATTTCACGAACCTTATCATAGTCGATGAATCCATCGTCATTTACACCATAAGATACTACATTAAAATAAGAACCGGAAAAATTTGCAGCGCTTCCATGAGTCAGATGACCACCGTGAGCAAGGTTCATACCCATCAGAGTGTCTCCAGGCTTTAAGATAGCAAATTCTACAGCCATATTTGCCTGTGCGCCGGAATGAGGCTGTACATTGGCATACTCACATCCAAACAGCTTACATGCACGTTCACGGGCAAGTTCTTCTACAACATCTACACATTCGCACCCGCCGTAATAACGTTTGCCTGGATAGCCTTCTGCGTATTTGTTGGTCAAAGGACTTCCCATAGCTGCCATAACAGCTTTGCTTACCCAGTTTTCAGAGGCAATCAGCTCGATGTGGGAATTCTGACGCTCAGTTTCAGCTTCAATTGCGGCAGCAATTTCCGGGTCTACGGATCGGATTTCTTCTAATGAATACATGTTGTGTTCCTCCTGATTGTGTTTTATAAATGAGATTGATTCGGTGAGTAAAAACAAGAAATGATGACCGAACTTGGAGAACATTATATCGTTAATTTATTAGAGTGTCAACCATAAAAATACAGATGTACGCGAAGTAAAGACAAAAAGGGTTTGAATTCAAGTCGAAAAGAGACATCCGAAAGATTCCGGATATCTCTTTTGGGAAATGGAGACAATATCAGATGTGAGATGGCTCCCACCTCTTCAGGTGGTGAGGAGCAAATTAGTATCAGTGGTGGGAGTCAATCCCCCATCTGATATAGCCTCCGGCAGGATTGCAGAGATGCGCAAAAGAAATATGTCATGCTTTGCATGACGCGCATCTCGCAGCAAGAATGCCGAGGCATTCTTGAATAATTAAGCTTTCTTTTTCTGACCACTGATGGTGGATACTGCTTTTACAGCAAGGATCAGTGAAAGTATGATCAGCAGTGCTGCAAGTACCAGACGAACGAGTGGCCAGGAACCGGCACCTTCTGCGCCGACAGCACCAAGGTTTGTCTTAATAGTCAGAGCAAGTGAACAGATTGTGACGATCAACATAAAGAACATCGGGATGAAGAACATTTTATTATTCTTTCCAACCTGTCCAAGCCATGTGGCTACGGCCATCAGACCAAGAGCTGCAAGCAGCTGATTTGCTGCACCAAATAAAGCCCAGATATTTGCATATCCGTTCATTCCAAGGAAAATACCAAGAACAACAGTGATCAGTGTAGCAACGATTGGTTTTACAAGGATTGCCCGAAATCCCGTGACGCTGGCCACATCTTCACCGGGATTCAGCCAGAATTCCTGGAACATGTAACGTGCAAGACGTGTAGCTGTATCCAGAGATGTCAGGCAGAATGCGGATACTGCGAGAATCAGCAGAGAATAAATAACATTTTCTGCACCTGCAAGGAACGGAATCGTAGCACACATACGTGAGATACCGGTTGCAAATACTGCAGTAGGAGTAACAATACCACCTTCTGCCGGAATATATTCTTTCCAGATATAACCAACGGCACACAGAGAAATCAGGGCCAGTGCACATTCGATTAACATACCACCGTATGCGATTGGACGTGCGTCTTTTTCATTGTCCAGCTGTTTTGCTGTTGTACCGGAACCGACCAGTGAGTGGAAACCGGAAATAGCACCACAGGCGATAGTGATGAACAGCGCCGGGAACATAGATCCAAGAGATACACCGGAACCAAATTCACCACTGTCAACAAATCCTGTAAATGCAGGGATGTCCAGTGAAGGATGAGCTCCGATGATACCAACAATGGCTACGATCATCATTCCGTAAAGAAGGAAAGAACTTAAGTAGTCACGTGGCTGAAGCAGAATCCATACAGGTGTTACGGATGCAACTGTGATATAGACACCAACGATGATCATCCAGGTTTTGGCGTTTAAGTAAAGTGGATGGAAGTTCAGACCGATTGCCATGCAGATGACGATGGCTACCACACCGATTACGGTAGAGATTCCAAGCCCTGCGTTCCTTCTGTATACAAGGAAACCAAATACGATAGCCACCAGAATGAATAAAATGGATATCATTGCTGTAGAAGCATTTGCTGAACTTTTAGCAATATCAACTGCACCGTTTGCATCATAAGTTGCCTTAAATGTGTTGGCAACGATAGAGGCAAAAGCTGCGACAACAAGGATCAGGGTCAGGTAAGAGAAGATAATAAATAACCTCTTGGCACCTGTGCCCATGCTGTCTTCGATTACTTCACCGATAGACTGTCCTTTGTGGCGGATAGAAGCAAATAATGCTCCGAAGTCATGCACTGCTCCGAAGAAGATTCCTCCGACCAGTACCCACAGAAGTACAGGTACCCAGCCAAAGACAGCTGCCTGAATTGGTCCGTTGATAGGACCTGCTCCTGCAATAGAGGAAAAATGATGACCCATCAATACCGGAGCTTTTGCCGGCACATAATCGTTGCCGTCCTCCAGCTCATGGGCCGGTGTGGCACGGTTTTCGTCAACGCCCCACTGATCAGCGAGCCACTTACCGTAAGTTACGTAACCTACAATCAGGATCACGCAACCTGCTACTAATAATAATGCTGCATTCATGAATTACACTCTCCTTTTCTTTTTATTTTCTTCATGAATATATTTTTCATAAATTTCGCATTGCTCTTACCACTGCGGTTGGTCGGAAAATCCGATGTTCCGCGTTGAATAAGGACTGTATGGAAATCCATCCAGCCGTGCAGCGAAAAATGAAAACTTTTGTAAAGCCTGCATTTCTTCAGCAGTTTTTTGGCTTCAGGTGTGCAGTTGTCACAGATGAATATTGCAGTGATATAGGTGTACATATGACCGGGCTTCGGATCAATCAGCTTCATGCCTTCGTCATAAGCCCGTTTTTCACAGATATGGTAGAGTTCACCGGTTAGTTCTGGGACAGAAAAGATGTAAACGTGTTCGTTGGAAGTGGCGCTCCATAATTCGGCTTTCTTCAGAAGAACATATTTGGCAGAACGTACATGAAAATGACAGACAGCCTCAAGTGGCGGTTCAAAATCATCTGAGCGTTCAATATCAAAATATCCTTCATAGGAATGGAGCAGCTTTTCCAGAATCTCATCCCTGTTTAATTCCAATACCATATGTTTCATGCGATAAACTCCTAAAAAATCTGTAATATCTGTTTTTACGATTTCAGTCGAAAGAACTGATAATTCTAAATAAATTCTATAAAAAATATAAAATAAAAATAAAATATGAAACAATATAACACACAATGTATAAAAATGCAAACATGTATTGTGATAAATTGAGTAAAAGTTTTGCATTTAAACAGAAGGTGCGTTATACTGAAAAAAGTTTCAGTCATATATGAGGTTTGTCAGAACAGATAAAGAACTTGAGGAAAGGATACAGGGGGAACGTGGAAGAGATCCGGGTGTCCGTGCGTAATCTGGTAGAATTTATTTTACGATGCGGTGATATAGACAATCGAAGAGGCACGATGGCAGATAAAGATGCCATGCAGATGGGCAGCAGACTGCATCGTAAGATCCAGGGGAAGATGGGACCGGATTATCATGCAGAAGTGCCCCTGAAGACGGAAAAAAATTGCGGAAATTTTCTTTTGATAGTAGAAGGAAGAGCTGATGGAATATTTACAGATCAGGGCAGAACGGTCATTGATGAGATCAAGGGAGTATTCCGCGATCTGGAACGAATGGAAGAATCGGATCCCATTCATCTGGCACAGGCAAAATGTTATGCGTATATTTATGCAGATCAGAGAAATCTGGAAGAAATTGGTGTGCAGATGACGTATGCAAATCTGGATACTGAGGAAATCAGAAGATTTCATTACTTCTATAAGAAGACAGAACTGGATGACTGGTTTGCAGAACTTATTTCAGCTTATCAAAAATGGGCACAGATGGAGCTGGAATGGAAGCATGAACGAAAAGAATCCATCGGCCATACTGTATTTCCTTATCCTTACCGTGAAGGTCAAAAAGAATTGGCAGCGGCGGTGTACCGCACCATCTGGCATGGCAAAAAATTATTTATTCAGGCACCGACAGGAGTTGGAAAAACGCTTTCGACAGTATTTCCGGCAGTGCAGGCGGTTGGAAAGAACCTGGGCGACAAAATATTTTATCTTACAGCCAAGACGATTACCAGAACTGTAGCAGAAGAAGCATTTTCGCTGCTAAAATCCAAGGGTCTTCGATATAAAGTAGTGACTCTGACGGCAAAAGAAAAGATTTGTTTCTGTGAAGAGCCGGACTGTAATCCGGAAAAATGTCCTTATGCCAGGGGACATTTTGATCGTGTAAATGATGCTGTTTTTGAACTGTTAAGCAGTTACGATGATAATACCGGCAATTATAACAGAGAAAGAATTATGGCGCAGGCAGAAAAATGGCAGGTATGTCCCTTTGAGATGGCGCTGGATGTTTCATTATGGGCTGATGCGATTATTTGCGATTATAATTATGTGTTTGATCCCCAGGCAAAACTGAAGCGATTTTTTGCCGAAGGCGTAAAAGGGGATTACCTGTTTCTGATTGATGAAGCACATAACCTGGTAGAACGGGGACGGGAGATGTACAGTGCCACCCTCTATAAAGAAGATTTTCTGGAAGTAAAGCGCTTCCTGAAACCATATAGTAAAAAGGCAGTTTCGGCACTGGAAAGAGGAAATAAATACTTACTGGAATGGAAAAGAGAATGTGGTGAATACACGCTGCTTTCCAATATAGACCTGTTTGCTTTAAATCTGCTGAACGTCAGTCATACATTGGAACAACTGCTGGAAGACCGGGATTCCATCATGAATCGTCCGACAGGAGACAGTGAAATAGAAGAAGCAAAGAAAAAGACGCTGGATTTTTATTTTCAGGTACGTGCATTTCTGGATATTTATGAAGAACTAGATGACAGTTATGAAATTTACGTACAGCACGATAAGGATGGAAGGTTTGCGCTTCGATTATATTGTATCCATACAGCAGATAAGATTGGACAATGTCTTGGAAAAGGAAGGGCATCCATTTTGTTTTCTGCAACCTTTTTGCCGGTTCGGTATTATATGGAATTGTTGGCCGGAAAAGAGGAAGATTATGCAGTTTATGCAAAATCAACGTTTGAACCGTCGAAGAAAAAAGTGCTGCTGGGGTTAGATGTCAGCACCAGATATACCAGACGGACACCGGCAGAATATGAGAAAATTGCTTCATATATACGACAGGTAACAGCGGCAAAACCCGGAAATTATCTTGTGTTTTTCCCATCTTATAAAATGATGACGGATGTTGAGGCGTATTTCCTGGAACAGAAAGATTCGGATACGGAAATCATAGAGCAAAGCACTCACATGACAGAAATACAAAGAGAAGAATTTTTGGGACACTTTAAAGAGCAGACGTCCGGTACTCTGGTTGGCTTCTGTGTTATGGGAGGAATTTTCGGTGAAGGAATTGATCTGAAAAAGGATCGGCTGATCGGTGCGATCGTAGTAGGACCGGGACTTCCGCAGGTGTGCAACGAACGGGAAATTTTAAAACAATATTATGACCGCAGAAATATGGATGGATTTGATCATGCATACCGGTATCCGGGAATGAATAAAGTCATGCAGTCAGCAGGCCGGGTGATTCGGACAGATGAAGATGTGGGAGTGATCGTGCTGCTGGATGAACGATTTGGACAGATACAGTACCGCAACAGTTTCCCCCGGGAGTGGAGTGACTGTGAAAACTGTACGTTGAAGAATGTGAGGGGAAAATTAGAGAAATTTTGGAGTGGAGAGTAGTATGGATGTTATATTAATTACTTATCAGATGCTGGCCCTGTTTTTACTTTTGGTGGCTGGTTATGTGGCGTATAAAGTACATGTGACAAACGATGAGGCAATCAGAAATCTGACAACGCTGGTGTTGAATGTATCGCTTCCGGCGCAGATATTGATTTCTTTATCAAATCGTGGAAAAGTATCAAACATGACGCTGTTAGAAGTTACAGGAATTAGTTTGTTTTGTTATATCGTTTATTTTCTGGTTGCAGCGATCTTTATAGCTGTCACAAAGGCACCGAAAAAACAGTGGGGAACATATATTTTTATGTTGCTGTTTGGAAATGTCGGATTTATGGGATACCCGGTAATTCAGGCAGTATTTGGAATAGAGGCAATGATTTATGCAGTGGTGTTTAACGTAATGTTTAACTTTATTGTATATTCCCTGGGAATCATGCTGATCGGAGGAGAAAAAGCAGGAAAATTTGATCCGAAAATGCTGATAAATACACCGATGATTACCGCACTGATTTCTTTGGGATTATTTTTTACACCGATTCCTGTTCCGGAATATTTAAATGACGCGTTAAATTATCTGGGAAATCTGACTACGCCACTGGCTATGATTATTCTTGGCGGAACCATTGCAAAGATGAATCTGAAAGAATTGTTTGATGACTGGAGAATTTATATCTTCACGGTTTTCCGTTTGGTTCTTATGCCGCTGGCGGTGCTGTTAGCCATGAATCTTCTTCATGAACAGCAATATTTCATTCGCGGGACAGCAGTTGTTCTGGCAGCGACCCCGGTGGCAACTAATGCAACCATGCTGGCGATACAGTATGACGGAGATGTGCAGCTGGTATCGAAAGGAATATTTTTCAGCACGGTGCTGTCTGTAGTGACCATACCGATTGTAGCTATATTTTTATAGAAAATTTGGAAAAGGAGTAATAAAATGAATAAGATTATTTTAGCATCCGCATCACCTCGTCGTCGTGAACTACTGACACAGATTGGTCTGGACTTTGAAGTAATTGTCAGTGATGCCGAAGAGGTAATGACCAGTACCAAACCAGGGGAAGTGGTCAAGGAACTGTCGGACTGCAAGGCTATGGCGGTGGAACTGGAATTAAAGGAAGAGGAAAAAGATGCAATCGTGATCGGTGCCGATACGGTAGTGGCGATAGGAGAGAGAATCCTTGGAAAACCCAAAGATGAGTCAGAAGCATTTGAGATGATTTGGATGCTGCAGGGACAGACACATCAAGTGTATACCGGAGTGACATTGATCTGTGGAGAGAAAAAAGTTTCTTTTTATGAAAAAAGTGATGTGACGGTGTATCCGATGAAAGACAGTGAAATCTGGGATTATATCCGCATAGGAGAACCGATGGATAAGGCAGGAGCTTACGGAATTCAGGGATATTTCGCAAAATATATCCGGGAAATCAAAGGAGAATATACCACGATTGTGGGGCTGCCATTGGGGCGGTTATGGCAAGAATTGTGTAAAAACTTCTGAAACAGCAAAGTACAGGAATTTGTTTGAAAAAAACATGGTAAGAAGAATTGTCTTTTTACTGTGTTTTTTCTGTTTTCTTAAGCGTAAAATGAAATAATTTTGAAAATATTAAAAAAATAATAAAGAATACAACATAATAGTCTGATAATCTGACAATTTAAAGAAAAAAAGAGGTTTACATTTTGCAAATACAGGTGTATGATAATGCAAAAAGAAAATAAAGAATAGAGATTGATCGATAATATCGATCAACATGATTCGAGAATCAGTTTGAAAGAAAGGAAGAAAGTCAGGTTATGGAAAAAAGAACAATACCTGCTCAGTCTCCTGGATTGTACAGAGAAGAATTTGAGCACGATAACTGCGGTATCGGAGCAGTGGTAAATATCAAGGGTATCAAGACCCGGGCGACCGTAGAGAATGCATTAAAGATAGTTGAAAATTTGGAACACAGAGCCGGCAAAGACGCCGAGGGCAAAACAGGTGATGGAGTAGGAATCCTTTTACAGATTTCCCACAAATTCTTCAAGAAGACCTGTGATGCTCTCGGCTTTTCTATTGGAAAAGAAAGAGAATATGGTATCGGTCAGTTTTTCTTCCCACAGGATGAATTAAAGAGACGCCAGGCCATGAAGATGTTTGAGATTATTTTGGAAAAAAATGGTCTGGAACTTTTAGGATGGCGTGAGGTTCCAATAGTACCGGAAGTGCTGGGACAGAAGGCACTGGATAAGATGCCGTATATCTGTCAGGCATTTATTAAGAAACCGGCAGATGTGGAAAAAGGACTTCCGTTTGACCGTGTACTTTATGTAGCAAGAAGAGAGTTTGAACAGAGTAATGAAAATACTTATGTGGTATCCTGCTCCAGCCGTACCATTGTATACAAAGGTATGTTTCTGGTAGGACAGCTGCGTACCTTCTTTAAGGACCTGCAGAGTCCGGATTATGAATCAGCGATTGCTACCGTACATTCCAGATTCAGTACCAACACCAATCCAAGCTGGGAACGTGCACATCCAAATCGATTCATTGTGCACAACGGTGAAATCAATACCATCCGCGGTAATGCGGACAAGATGCTGGCAAGAGAAGAAACTATGGCATCTCCGTATCTGGAAGAAGATTTCCACAAGATTCTCCCGGTTATCAATGCCGCAGGTTCTGACTCGGCAATGCTGGATAACACACTGGAATTCCTGATCATGAGTGGTATGGATATGGCACTTGCTATGATGATTTTGATTCCGGAACCATGGGCAAACAATATGACCATGTCTCAGAACAAGAGAGATTTTTATCAGTACTATGCGACCATGATGGAGCCATGGGATGGTCCGGCATCTATCATGTTCAGCGATGGTGATCTGGTAGGCGCAGTTCTGGACCGTAACGGTCTGCGTCCTTCTCGTTATTATGTCACCAGTGACGGTTATATGATTCTTTCCTCTGAAGTAGGCGTACTGGAGATCCCGCCAGAAAAGATTGTGATGAAAGAACGTCTTCATCCTGGAAAGATGTTGCTGATTGATACCGTTCAGGGCAGAATCGTAGACGATGAAGAATTAAAAGAATTCTATGCATCAAGACAGCCATATGGCGAGTGGCTGGACAACAACCTGGTACAGTTAAAAGATCTGAAGATTCCAAACAAACGAGTACCGGAATATTCAGATGAAGAACGAGCAAGACTGCAGAAAGCTTTTGGATATACCTTTGAGGAATACCGTACTTCTATTCGCAACATGGCATTAAATGGGGCAGAGAGCATTGGAGCTATGGGTATTGATACCCCACTGGCTGTGTTATCTGATCAGCAGCAGCCACTGTTCAACTACTTTAAACAGTTATTTGCACAGGTTACCAATCCGCCAATTGACGCGATTCGTGAAGAAGTAGTCACATCTACCACCGTTTATGTGGGAGAAGACGGAAATCTTCTGGAAGAAAAAGCAGAAAACTGTAAAGTATTAAAAGTGAATAACCCGATCCTGACGAATACTGATATGCTGAAAATCAAGCATATGAAGGTAGACGGATTTAAGGTGGCAGAAGTGCCGATTACTTATTATAAGAGTACCAGTCTGGATCGTGCCATTGACAGATTGTTCGTAGAAGTAGATAAGGCACACAGAGATGGTGTGAACATCCTGATTCTGACAGACCGTGGTGTAGATGAAAACCATGTACCGATTCCGTCACTGCTGGCAGTGTCAGCTGTGCATCAATATCTGGTAAAGACAAAGAAACGTACCTCACTGGCAATCATTTTGGAATCCGGTGAACCAAGAGAAGTTCATCACTTTGCAACATTACTCGGTTATGGTGCCTGTGCCATCAATCCATATCTGGCTCAAGATACCATTCATGAACTGATCGACAGTAAGATGCTGGATAAAGATTACTATGCAGCTGTGGATGATTACAATGCAGCAGTGCTTCATGGCATTGTCAAGATTGCATCCAAAATGGGTATTTCCACCATTCAGTCCTACATGGGTTCTCAGATCTTTGAGGCCATCGGTATTAGCAAAGAAGTCATTGATCGTTATTTTACCAATACCGTCAGTCGTGTAGGTGGTATTACTATAAAAGATATTGAAAAACAGATCGAAGCACTTCATAATGAAGCCTTTGATCCGCTGGGCCTGACCACGGACCTGACTCTGAACAGTATCGGACGTCATAAGTCCAGAAGTCAGGGCGAGGAACATCGTTACAATCCGCTGACCATTCATTTATTACAGGAATCCACAAGACAGGGTAATTATGCCATGTTTAAAGAATACACAGATCGTGTGAACCGGGAAGAAAGCGGATATCTGCGAAGCCTGATGGATTTTAACTATCCGGAAGAAGGCATTCCAATCGATGAAGTAGAACCGGTAGAAAACATTGTGACTCGGTTTAAGACAGGTGCCATGTCTTACGGTTCTATTTCCCAGGAAGCACATGAAACACTGGCCATTGCTATGAACCATCTCCATGGAAAATCCAATTCTGGTGAGGGTGGTGAAAGTGATGAACGTCTTGCAACTGCAGGAACAGCAGATGACAGAAGTTCTGCGATCAAGCAGGTGGCATCCGGACGATTTGGTGTGACCAGTAAATATTTAACCAGTGCCAAGGAGATTCAGATCAAGATGGCACAGGGCGCAAAACCGGGTGAAGGTGGTCATCTGCCTGGTGGAAAAGTATATCCTTGGATTGCCAAGACCAGACATTCCACACCGGGTGTGAGTTTGATTTCTCCTCCGCCACATCACGATATATATTCCATTGAAGATCTGGCACAGCTGATTTATGATCTGAAGAATGCCAATAAGCAGGCAAGAATTTCTGTAAAATTAGTATCGGAAGCTGGTGTGGGTACCGTCGCAGCCGGTGTAGCCAAAGCGGGAGCACAGGTTATCCTGATCTCCGGTTATGACGGAGGTACCGGTGCAGCACCAAGAAGTTCTATCCACAATGCAGGACTTCCATGGGAGCTGGGACTTTCCGAAACACACCAGACACTGATCATGAATGGTCTGAGAAATAAAGTGCGCATTGAGACAGACGGTAAGCTGATGAGCGGTCGTGATGTTGCCATCGCAGCCATTCTGGGTGCAGAAGAGTTTGGTTTTGCCACTGCACCATTGGTAACGATGGGATGTGTTATGATGCGTGTCTGCAACCTGGATACATGTCCTGTGGGTGTAGCAACACAGAATCCGGAACTGCGCAAGAGATTCAAGGGTAAACCGGAATATGTGGAAAACTTTATGAAATTTATCGCTCAGGATTTGCGTGAATACATGGCCAAACTGGGCGTACACAGTGTGGATGAACTGGTAGGAAGAACAGATCTTTTGAAAAAGGGCAGTGGATTCTATAAGGAAAAAGCAAATCGTGTAGACTTAAGTGCGATCCTGAATAACCCATATCTGGGAGAAAAATGTATCTTTGATCCGGAGCATGTTTTTGATTTCCATCTGGAAAAGACAGCAGATGAACGTATTCTGATGAAGAAGCTGAAACCGGCTTTGGATAAAAAGCAGAAGAGAAGTATAGAAGTGGATGTGACCAATACAGACCGTGCATTTGGTACGATTTTTGGTTCAGAGATTACGAGAAGATATGATAATACTCTGGAAGAGGATACATTCACCGTAAAATGTAACGGTGCCGGCGGACAGAGTTTTGGAGCTTTTATTCCAAAGGGACTGACTCTGGAATTGGTGGGAGATTCCAATGACTATTTCGGAAAAGGACTTTCCGGAGGAAAACTGATCGTTTATCCACCGAAGGGCATTACTTATAAACAGGATGAAAATATTATCATCGGTAACGTGGCACTTTACGGTGCAACCAGTGGAAAAGCCTACATCAATGGTCTGGCTGGCGAACGTTTCTGTGTTCGAAATTCCGGAGCTACGGCAGTGGTAGAAGGTGTGGGAGATCATGGATGTGAATATATGACAGGCGGCCGTGTGGCTGTGATCGGTAAGATTGGCAAGAACTTCGCAGCTGGTATGAGCGGCGGTGTTGCCTATGTACTGGATGAACACAGTGATATTTACCGTAAAGTCAACAAAGAACTGGTATCCATTGAAAAACTGGAAAATAAATACGATGTGGAAGAATTGAAGCAGATGATCACCGATCATGTTTCCTACACGAATTCTGTAAAGGGAAAAGAGATACTGGATCATTTTGAGGCATATATTCCGAAGTTTAAGAAGATCATTCCACATGATTATAAGAAGATGATGAATACGATTGTACAGATGGAAGAAAAAGGGTTGAGCAGTGAACAGGCTCAGATTGAAGCATTTAATGCGATTATGAAAGGAGGAAAATAAGATGGGAAAACCAACCGGATTCATGGAATATGAAAGAGAAACGGCGAAAGCAGAGTCCCCTCTGGAACGAATCAGACATTTTAATGAGTTCCATACTCCTCTTTCCAAAGAAAAACAGCGCCAGCAGGCGGCAAGATGTATGGCATGCGGGGTACCATTTTGTCAGGCAGGTATGATGATCGGAGGGATGGCCAGTGGCTGCCCTCTGCAAAACCTGGTGCCGGAATGGAATGATCTGTTGTACAATGGCTGCTATGAACAGGCATATGCCAGACTGATGAAGACTCACTGTTTTCCGGAATTTACGTCCAGAGTCTGCCCGGCGTTGTGTGAAAAAGCGTGCACCTGTAATCTGAACGGAGAACCGGTTTCTACAAAAGAAAATGAACGTACCATTATCGAAAATGCTTTTGCGACAGGTCTTGTAAAAGCCAATCCACCGAAAGTAAGAACAGGAAAAACAGTTGCAGTGGTAGGCAGTGGTCCTTCCGGTCTTGCAACAGCCATGCAGTTGAATAAGCGCGGTCATAAAGTAACAGTATTTGAACGAAACGACCGAATCGGAGGTCTTTTGAGATACGGGATTCCTAACATGAAGCTGGAAAAACAGATCATTGACCGTCGTGTAAAATTGATGGAAGAAGAAGGCATCGAATTTGTGACCAATGCCAATATTGGTGTGGATATTACAGCCGAAGAATTACTTCAAAAATATGATCGTGTCGTGCTTTGCTGCGGCGCATCCAATCCTCGAGATATCAACGCACCGGGCAGAGATGCAAAGGGCATCTACTTTGCGGTAGACTTTTTAAAGGCAACAACAAAGAGTTTGCTGGATTCTAATTTTGCAGATCATAAATATATTGAATGTAAAGGAAAGACAGTCATGGTAATCGGCGGTGGTGACACCGGTAACGACTGTGTGGGTACTTCTATCCGTCTTGGCGCGAAAAATGTAATCCAGCTGGAAATGATGCCGAAGGCACCGGATGAACGTGCAGCTAATAATCCGTGGCCGCAGTGGCCAAGAGTCTGCAAGACAGACTATGGTCAGGAAGAAGCCATTGCCAAATTCGGCCACGATCCACGGATCTACACCACCACTGTTTCCGAATTTATCAAGAACAAAAATGGTGATCTGGTGCAGGCTAAACTGGTGAAGCTTCAGAGTAAAAAAGATGAAAAAAGTGGCCGCATGATGATGGTGCCAGTCGAAGGAAGTGAAGAAGTGGTCGATGTCGATATCGTACTTATCGCAGCAGGATTTCTTGGCTCCCAGAAATACGTCACAGATGCTTTTAAAGTCAACATCAACGGACGCACCAATGTAGACACGGCACCTGGAAAATATCAGACCAGTGTGCCAAATGTGTTCACCGCAGGAGATATGCATCGTGGACAGTCCCTGGTGGTATGGGCCATCCGGGAAGGACGAGAAGCAGCGAAAGCAGTGGATGAGTCACTGATGGGATATACGAATCTATAGGTGTGAGCTGCCAAATCAGTAGAAAAAGAACCCCACAGCAGAATCGGGAGAAAAACCGATAGGCTGTGGGATTTTTATAGAAAAGAACTTGTCGAACGATTTTATTTGCATCATTTTCATATCTGTGTTATGGTAAAACCACATTTCAATGGAATTCACGTATACACCAATTCGAATACTATTATTTCCATTTACAATCTAATAAAATATATTTGATTACTGACACTGTAATACATTTAACCGGGTAGCTGGGGGATGTGCTCTTGCCTGATCTGAGCCTTACAGAAAGGGTGATTATTATGAGTACATATGAAGAATTGCAAATTATACTTTCTACTGCGATACTGATTGTTGCAATTTTGACTTATACACATAAGAAATAGCCGTCCTGCTCCCTGCTAAAAGAACGGACGACTATTCTTATAGTCCAAATTAAATTTCGCCGGGTCGGGTGAGTAGCCTTCACTTTCCGGCTGCCTTGTTAAGTGTAGTATATGCAATTTCTATAGATTTGTCAAACAATAAAATTCTGACTAATCATTTGATACGTTAAAGAAATACGTTGTGTTTATGTGATACGAATGATACGATAAAAGAAACGTATTTGGAATAAAAAGTGTTATGACTGATCGTATTATGAAAAGAACAAAGAAAGATGAAAACTGAAAGGAGACCGGCGATGAACAAGAAATGGAGATCATTTCAAAAACTCACAGAAGAATGTTATGAAAATATGATAGGAGCAGAGTTAGATGCTTCCTGTTGGTAGAATGGATTTGAACTACTGAAAGAGATTGTTCTGGAAGAGAGAAAAACAGATCCGCAGTTTGCACTGGAACTGGAACTTCTGGATGAAGCAACGGATTATCGGTTTGACATAGAGGGATGGCTGGAGGACTGCCTGGATGAGATGGATATGAGAGAAGATCATGCAATGCTTCTGCGCATGTGTGATGATCTGCTGTGACGACAATGATATCATGTTTACAGCCGCGTCCAGATTTTATGAACAGACTGGAGATACGAAAAAACATGCACAGATGGAAGACGCTTTAGAAGCCTATGAACAGGCCCTGGAAGCTTATTTTTCAGAATATGCCGATATGGATGATGACGATGATATTCTGTGGGATGATGAAGAACTTCCGTTTTGAAAAATAATGAAGGAGAAGAATCATTGTACCAGACAGGATTACATTTCATGATCTGCACAGGCTGATTCAGATGCTATTCAACTGGGATGATGGACATTTACATGAGTTTTCCGTACCGAAGGATTATATTACGATATCAGATGATGATGAATTTTCTCCGGGCAGACATTATATGGAAGAGGAGACTTTGATTGATCCATTTGTAAGAGAATATAAATGGATCAGATATACCTATGATTTCGGGGATGACTGGAGACATAAGATTATCTGTGAAAAGCAGAATCCTGAATATGATCAACGGACAGCGCAGTTGCTGAAATGGAAAGGGGATCATTTTGGTGAGGACAGTGGCGGAGTCTATGGTTCTGAACCCCGTATTCCTTTTTTACTGGCAGATGTGGAAGCCGGATTGGAGAATTATGTGATGCCGGTGAATCCAGATTTGGAAGAGCCAAAGATTTTCAGAGAGATGATGAATCAGATTACAGAAATGTTCCAAAAATTGTTCCGTATACCAACAAAAGCTTCGGAAATGGAAGAAATGGCAGAGGAATGGAATGCGTTTACAAATGAAGTAAATGGGCAGAACGTAAAACTGGAAGCAGGAAAGAAGACGAACAGGGAGTGTCTGGAGAAACTTGGATCCAATAATGCAATGGATTATTGCAAGTATTTGCAGCTGGTGATAGATCAGAGAGCAACACAAAAACAGAGATTGGATGCTATTGCACAGTGTTTTCAGGAATATCCAGAGTATCTTTTATATGTTCTGAATCAGGAGGACTATAAGAAACTACAGAAGCTGTCAAAAATTTCTGTGGGAACAGAATTACAGACAGAAGAATATGACACCTGCATTTCAAAAGCAATTACATTAGGACTTTGTGAATTTCATAGTGCCGGCAGTAAAAAAGAAATCAGACTGGCAGCAGACTTAGGAGTGATTTTTCAGAAGTTGGACAGAAAGAAAGCAAAACAGACACATCATATGATCGAGCAGTTTGACCAGAGATTTGGTGACATCATGTGCATGTACGGTTTTATTGAACTGGAAAGTGCCTTTCAAATGTATCAGAAGTACTATAACACAGATATGAATTGCGAATCATTTTACCGAATGGTGTACTGGCATGCCAGTTTACAGAGATTTGTGACAACCGGAATTCGCCAGGAGGATGGAAAAGCGTTCGTTTCCATGGAAGATTTGGATCTTGAAAAGATAACAGAATTGCAGCAGAAATATGCAGAAGATTTACCATACGCCATGTTTCCTTTGAAAGAATTGCAGGAAAAAGCAGCAGATCTGGGGCAACGAAATGAGTGGATATCAATGATTGCTATGTTGCTGCGATATGAATTTAACTATGAAGAAGGTTTCATAGAATATTTCATGCAACGGCTTGTAACGGAAGTTATGAATGGCGCTTCATTAAATGAAATCCTGGAAAAAGTGGACGAATCTCAAAAAGATATCGTGACAGACTCGGAGATGTGGGAGTGTATGTCCGGGATACTTTTGGAATGGAAGAAAGCAGAAAAAAACTGATCAAATACCAGAAGCAGGAGACCATCTGTTCAGAGGAATTTTTATATCTTCTGGCAGACTGTTGCATTCAGTGTGGAGAATTCGAGCAGGCAAAATATCTGACGGGTCTGTTGAAGAAGAGTTCAGCGTATGGAAAGAAAGCAGCGCAAAGATTAACAGATAACATAGAGGATGGACAGAATGTAATAGATGACTGGGAAGAAAACAGTATGGATCCTGATTGGATACGGGATGAGGATTTCCTTGCATCACAACAGCCGTTTGTACGCCAGAATCCGAAAATAGGGCGGAATGATCCATGTCCATGTGGATCCGGGAAAAAATATAAAAAGTGTTGTGGAAAGTAAAGAAAGTGAAGGAAAGCAAAGGATCTGTGTGAGATTTGATGGTGCGACAGACGTAAAAAATCAGTAAGAACTCATAAAAACAAAAAGTTTTATTATGCAAAATGCCATAGAAACGTTTGACAGGTTAAAATCGGTATAATATAATTTAGATGGATAATTTTATGAGTACATACGGAGTGAGTTATGTTAGTCGGAATTTGTGATGATGATAAAAACTGGGAGAAGAAGGCAAGTGATATTATTGAAGGATATGCAAGAAAAGCATCCCAGGAGATTGAAATACAGTATTTTCCAGATGGAGATAGTTTATTAAATTATCAGGGGGAACCTATCGAAGCTCTTTTTCTTGATATTGAACTGGGTGATCAAAATGGAATAGATCTGGCAGAAAGGGTGCATGATAAGTGGGCAGAATGTCCGGTGATATTTTTGACCAGTTATATCAGTTATGCTACAGATGTGTATCGGACCGAACATATCTGGTTTGCAGTAAAAGAACAGTTTCGAAACAGAGTGGGAGAGATTTTTGATAAAATTTACCGCAACAGGGAAAAGCAGAAAAGACAGCTTCGGTTTATCTGCACGAATAAACAGATGGTATGTCTGGCACCGGATGATATCTATTATCTCGAGAGAAATGAAAGAAAAACCAGGCTGGTTACAGTCTGGGGCAATTACGAAATAAAAGACAGGCTGGATGATTGCGAAACCTATCTGACCAAACCAGATTTTGTCAGATGTCATAACAGCTATATTGTGTATCTTCCGAATGTAAAACAGTACACAAAAGGAATCTTTCATATGAAAAACGGTGACAGGCTTACTGTCAGCCGAGCATATGAAAAAGAGACAAAGGTTGCTTTTACCAGATGGATTATGGGGCAAATGGAAGGAGCATAATGAGATGTATATTATAGCAGCTTATTTATTGATTGCTCTTTCTGTTCTGTTATTAGCGCGGAAAACAGTGCAGCTGGAAAAAGAAGAAGAAAGAAATCGGTTGATACAGTCTTATATGGTTACATTGCAGGGATTTTATCAAACGATACAAGAGCAGATCGATATGACAAGAAAGTTCCGTCATGATCTGGCAAAACATATTCAGACACTGGAGGTATTGATGGCGGAGGAAGATAGAGCAGAATTACAGAAGTATGCGGATGGGCTGAAGCTGGAATATCGAAGAGTAGAAAATAAAGGTGAGAGTGAAAGTGAAGTAGTGAACGCCATTCTATCTATGAAAAGAAAGCAGTGTCAGGAGAAGGGGATTTCGTTGTACCTTAATATAGAAGAAAAGGAATATTCGCTGGTCAGAGATATGGATATGGTAGGAATTCTGGTCAATCTTCTGGACAATGCCATAGAAGAGAATGAGAAAATAGAGGCAGAAGAGCAGCGGGGCATCTGGCTTGATATGAAACAAAAAGAGCAGGGAGAAGTCTGGCTGCAGATAAAGAATAAAATCCGTCCAGATAAGAAGATCAATTTTCAAACGGAGAAAAAGGGAGAGCACGGGATAGGAAGAGGCATTATAGAATATCTGGTAAAACAATATCAGGGTGAAGAAAAAGTAAGTATTGATCAGAAAACATCCGTTTTTTGCGAGACGATTTTGTTGAAATGCAGAATACAGGAGGATGAGAGCAAATGAGCAGTGTAATAGAATGGTTTCTGAGAGATAATCATTGGATCCGAATGGTGCTGCTCAATCTGCCCCTTCAGCTTTTTGCTGTCAAAATCCTGGAACTTCTGGTGGGAAAAATGAAGCATAAAGGCTATATGATTGGTTTTATGCTTGTCAGAACTACATTGCTGTGTTATTTTCAGTCTCTTGGTGATCAGATTTCCGTATCAGGACATCTGACAGAAATTGTACTGGGAGCCTTGGGAAGTATAGGTGCATGCCTTCTCTGTATTTATCTGGTTGAGGCAGAACCGGTACGAGTTTTATTTGCAATTGCAATTTCGGAGCTGACTGCTATGCCTGTTATGGTATTTTCAATGGTTGTCTTGAACTGGCTGGAAAAACGACCGGAAGGAATGTTTGGCTGGTATCTGACTTTCAGACCGATGGATCTGCTGGCATGGATCTTTGAAATACTTTTATTTATACCGATTTATGCCATAATGAAAAAAATTCAAATTTTATTCCGGAACTACGAAATCCGCCATACGAGGCTGATCTGGATCATTTATCTGGAATATTTTCTGGTGATGCAGACCTCACAGCTCATCCCGATTGCAACCGAAGATGGAACCAGACGTGGAATGGTGCTGCCGTGCCTTATAGTAGCAGCGGCAGCAACGTTTGGATTAGTTAAAATATTCAGTAATCAAAAAGAAAAGATCCGAACAGAGAACCAGTTCCTGCAGTTGGAGCTGACCATGATGCAGTCACAATATCAGGCAATGCAATATCAGAGAAGTCATATAGAAGAGAGCCAGAAACTGATTGATCGACAGATGCAGGAAATTATGCAGAAAAGTGAACAGTCAGAAAAACAGGAACAGATTACAGAATACCTGAGTGATCTGGAAAAAGCATATCAGAACGTTCACGCGGGGATTTATTGCAAAGAATGGACATTGGATGCAATGTTGTATGTACAGATCGAGCAGGCTCGAAAACAGGGAATGGAAGTGCAGTGTCAGATACAGAATTATCTACAAAACTCGGATGATGTGCAGTGTATGGGAAAGATTCTGATGGCACTGTTTGAATTCGCATTGTTACAGGAACAGAAAAAAAGTTCAGCAGAAATGCCATGGATTCATATTCAGATGGATAGTATAGCCGGACAGGAGGTACTGATGTTTACCTGCCAGGAATGGAAAAAAGTGTCAGATCTGAAAAAGAAGATCCAGAGGCTGATAGAAGATAAAGATGGAAATGTAGAGATCGAGCGAATGCAGGATCAGATCAGGATTGGAGTGACATTTGCGGGGGAAAGTAAATAAAAAAGAAGGGGAACGAGGATGAGAAACATCTTCGTTCCTTTTTGAATATAGAACAAAATTGCATTTTCCCTGTTATATAATGAAATCATCCATTTATCATGATTTGGATGCCATACGGTCAGTCATCTGGCACAGCATATGAAGGTCAGAATCAGCAAGATTTGAAGTTTTTTGAACAAGATTGCTGATAAGTGCCGGATTATCCACAGATTCATCAAAAAATTCCATTGGCGTGACATCGAGATAGTCGCAGATATACAAAAATTCTGCCATGGAAGGCATAGATCTTCCAGAGATGATGCTTTGAATATAGCTATTTCTCACAGTATCTGAAAATTTAGAAATTGGAAAGATCTATTGTGACATGGAATCTTCCGAAGTAATATGAAGTTCATGGATAAGTTGTTCTCGGTAAGACATATCTTTTAAAGCTCTGTCTAAATCGTCCATGCGATTTGCTGAGAGGAGTTTTTGTGTTAATGTAACAAATTTCTGTGCAGCAGCTACTTGCTTTTGAGCTTCATTGGCACGATCACGTTCGCGTTTTATTTCATTGGCAGCTTCAGCCAGCCCCTCTTTTTTACCTTTTTCAAAACTGGTACGCATGGAGCTTTGCCAGTCCATACGGTAGCGTTCTCTGGCTTCACACTGTAATTTTATTTTCTCATCGTTTGTCAATTGATGAAGGGTTACAACCGCTTTTCTGATAGATTCTGATTGTTCAGCCATAGTTAGCATCTCCTTCCATGTTGTTGCTTTAAATAAGCATGCCCAGTAATATAATGAGGTATTCTTCACATCATCTGTGACCTTACTAATATAGGATAAGTCTAACACGTGAAGCGAGAATTTTCCAGTAAATTCATAGCCAGTTTTTCTGTTTTTTAAAGAATATTCATTATAAAAAGCGGCATCTTCTGGTAACGGTGATTTTGAAAGGATACCAATATGAATGGAAGGCTTGGTTTGCGTATAATCCATCCCTTCCTTTAGATCAGTAAACATCTTACAAAGATAATATAAAGATCGGTCAGTCCAGTTTTCAATAGAGCCAACCTGCATTTCAAGATTAATCTGTCGATTTCGATTCAATAATACCAGAATATCAAGAATGCAAGTTTTTTCATCCAGTGCATCACCAAGTATGATCGGATTGCAGATTTCGCAGGAGATGATCTCAGATTCAGGTATATGCAGAAGAGCACTGAGAAGTCCTCGTAAAGCATCTGGTGATTTCTGTAGAACAGCGCGGAACATATAATCATTCATCATGCCATATGACACTTTTTCCTCTGGATTAATGAAATCCAATAGCTGGTTGTATGGATTCAGCGCAAGTATATGTTTGTCAGTTTCGGTCATAGACAATACCTCGTTTCTATTATATTTTACATTTTAGGAATAAATGCCGAATGGCGGGATAATTAGATTCCGTTGAAATGTAGTTTTACGATAACATAGATATTGGACGGACGCAAATAAAATCGTTCGACAAATTTTTCCAAACAAGAAGCGGAATGGCATGGCATACTCGTATTATCAAAGAGAGGAGGACTAGAAAATATGAGCGAATGGTTTAAATGCACGAGTTGTGGTTATACAGTCCGCATGAGAGCGCTGAGAGATACAGCAACTTGCTCACAGTGTGGCGGAAGAATGATTCGGCTTTAATTTCCAAAAGAAAGGCGAAATGTGATGAGACAATCGTATCAAGGAGAGGAGGTGAGCCAAATGGCAACATGCCCTAGTTGTGGATTTACTGCCAGAAAATTGGCATCTGAAGACGGCAGAAAATGGAAATATGTATGTAACAGGTGTGGAACGGTATTCACAGAATAATGTAAATGTATTTACTGAGGAGGTAGACAGATATGGCAGAACATGTATGTAGCGCATGTGATGGAACGAAAAAACAGAATGGCAAAGATTGTCCAGTGTGCAAAGGCACCGGATGGGTATATTGATTGATGTACATGATAAAGGGATGTGGTGAGCATATATGAAAAACAGGCGCTATCTGAGGGAAAAGGGATATCATTTTTATGAGACATTTCCAGAATTAGCGGAACTGGAGGATACGATACGGGAACAGAGTACAGTTATATCATTGATCGGGAATGCAAGAGTACTGGATAGAAGCCTGAAAGAGTGGAAAAAAGAATGCTGTAGGTATGAAGCCGAAAGTGCAGAGATGAAGGTTATGATTCCGGAAACAGTGAAAGAATATCTCAGGGTATCGGACATGCAGGAAAATTGCCTGTATAGGTGGATACAAAAAGTAGTAAAGAAAGAGATGATCATTTTACTGGAAGTCATAAAAAATTTTTCGGAAAATATCAGAGCAATCTTGTTAGTGAATTCAAATGGTGAGTTGGAAGATGTATTAGATATAAATGGAGAAAGAATGCGGTTAAATGATGCTGATTTTTTGTTCTTTTATTTTGATCTGGTGAACATTACATATGATGCATGGGAGTATTTTAGAATTGAAAATAATGACGACTGACAGGAAGGAGAAAACTGAGGATACGCAGATCTTTTAGGATAGCATTTTCAGGGAGGCAGTATATGAGTGCGGATATTATAGTTAGAAAACGATTGATTATTTCTGGAAAGGTTCAGGGATGTGGCTTTCGCCGCAGAATTCGTGATATGGCTGAGCAGGTTGGAGTAGCAGGATGGGTATGGAATAATCAGAATGGCAGTGTGACTGCAGAGATGCAGGGAACGGAAGAACAGATAAAAAAGACGTTGAAATTGGTTGAAAACAGCAGTGATCTGATTAAGATCAGAAAAATTGATGTAGCAGATATTCCGGTAGAAATTGGCGATTCGGGGTTTGGGATTAGATGATGAGTAGGAACTGCATTACATGTGAGAAATCTTTGTAAAGGATATGTCAGAATATGAATACAAAAAAGAGAAAAATGAATTTGGAAATTTTGATGTTGATTAGTTTTTTGTGGGTATATGGGACTGCGATGACATTTGCGGCAACACAATTCAATGTATTAGAATTGGCAAAACAGGTCGTAATGGCAGTTTTGAGCGTAGTAATAGTGTACGGAATTTCAGAATATAGGGATAGAAAAAAGATTTCCTGTGTCCCAAAACGATGGGGAATGGTTGGATTTTTGGGAGCTGTGGTTTTATTTTTGGTAACAGAACAAAGATTGTATATACATGTCATTAGTGCCACATTAATTATTTATGCACTTGTAATCAGTAAAGAAGCCCGGACGAGGCGTGTGTTACAGATGGGAAGTGCAATGGGATTATACGTGGTGGCCTTTCACAGAACATTTCGTATACCATTACGTAGTCTGCTATCATATCAAAGATATATGGAAAGCAGTATGGTGAATATTTCCTCTGCGATTCAGAATGGAAAAATATGGGGGAGTGGATATGGCACCCAGATGCTCTATGGTGGAGATGCGTCAGACTGGTATATGAATGCGTTAGTGTGGGGACAATTGGGGATCATTGGATTTCTTATATTAGTGATCGCATTCGGAACATTAACTGCATGGATTAGCAGAGTATATATCCAGACAAGAAAAAAGAATGATTTAACGGAAAGTATAATATCATTGGCAGTGATGATTCATTTCATAAGTGCGGTGGCGATATTCATAGTTGGAATGAAAGATCCGATTGTTTCTTATCTGTTTAATGAAAAAATGCCGTTTTTCTCTAAGACAGTTGTTATAAACGCAGGTTGCCTCATGGAACTGGGAATGGTGTATAGTATAGCAGTCAGAGAGAAAGAGGTGAACGATAAGTGAGAAAAACATCAGTGACAGTAAGTAAATGGTGTGTAGGTATAGTATCTATACTGGGAATGATTACTGTTATCTTTGAAAAAGATTTTGGCAGATATTTGAAAAAATATAGCCGGATCGTACATACAGTGTTGTTGACTTATCTGTTATTCAGTGGCGAGTTCCTTGGGATAGACATTATTCAGCAAATGATGATTACGGTATTTTCGTTATCGGGTATGGCTTTATTGCTTATATTATGCGCGGTTTTTATGCTGGCGGACCATTCAGATAAGTCGATGAATCGTAACCATATAAGAAACAGTATGTTCCCAATGATATTAATGATTGTGGATGTCATCATTTTAGGTAACGCAGAACAATTCTATTGCGCAACTTTAATTGCACTTATCGTTTTGGCGTATATGATATGGGAGTATCAGGGAGCAGTAAAAATTAAGATATGTTATGCATTGGTTATCATAATGACAATAATTGGCATCTATTTATGGCATCGAATATCATACCTGTCAGGACCAATACTGGAGGAATGGTTTAATGGGATAAGAGTGAAATATATTTCCCATTCATGGGGGCTGGGCAAATATTGCGAATATGGCCTTATTTTTATCATTTTAGCGATAGTCCTGATTTATATGTACAGAGTCACAAGACAATATCTGAGATCGGAAGATCGAATGATAATGCATTATGCATGGATTCAGTCTGTTATGTGGGTATTTCAAATATGGATTCCTAAATTTCAAAGAAAAACAAGGGGAGAGCTGCCATTCATGACAGCTAATTGGTTGAATAACGTAATGTATGCTTTTCAATTTGTTTTGATCATAAATATTTTTATGAATAAAATTAAAATAGAGAATGAAAGCTGATGATACAAGTGTGGAAAGAAAGAGTGACGTAGATGAAAGTTTTGGTAATTCCAGATGTGCATCTGAAGCCTTGGATGTTTCGACAGGCGGCAGATTTTATGAGAACGGGTAAAGCAGAACGGGCGGTATGTCTGATGGATATCCCGGATGACTGGGGCAGAGAATATGATATTGAACTCTATGAAGAGACCTATGACGAAGCAATCCGGTTTGCCACGGAGTTCTCAGATACGGCATGGTGTTATGGCAACCATGACTTGAGCTACTTCTGGCATTGGCTGGAGAGTGGATATAGTCCGATGGCATCTGAAACGGTACAGAGAAAGCTGCTGGAACTGCGGCGGACAGTTTCGGAAGATAATCCAATTTGTTATGTACAGAAGATAGATAATGTGTTGTTTTCCCATGGAGGAGTGTTAGATTATTTTGTTGAAGAGTATGTTGCAAAATCGAAATATCACGATGTAGATGCGGTGATAGAAGAGATCAATAAGCTTGGCAGGACAGAGATGTGGAATGATATGTCCCCGATCTGGCTGCGTCCACAGCGTTCGGGTATACGGTTGTATAAGCCACGGAAGCTGCTTCAGGTAGTGGGTCATACCCCGATGGATGAGATTACAAGAGAAAAGAACCTGATCAGTTCAGATGTGTTTTCCACGTACCGGGATGGCAGACCAATCGGAACACAGGAGTTTTTGTTGCTGGATACAGAGACGTGGGAATATGCTGGAATAAAATCTGATATTTTGCACAAGGAATGAGAGAATAGAGAAATGGAAAATAGTTATAAAAAGGATATTCCCTGGATCGATACCCATACACATTTACATGTGAAACGCTTTAATAGAGAACGGGAAAATATTCTGCAATGGATGCTAGAAAACGAATTGCGAAATATCGAGATTCCTATAGAATATGATTCCAATTTCCTGATGCGGGAAAAACTCGCTGATTTTGAAAATGCCAGATTTGCAACTGGGGTTCATCCTACACGGGTTTCGAAAATCACAGCGAAAGATGCCAGAAAACAGCTGGAGAAACTGACTGTACATCCAGATACCGTAGCCATTGGGGAAACAGGTCTTGATTTTCATGTCGCTACATTGGATACAGAATTTGTAAGACAAATGGAGGCGTGGTTTAATTACTTTCTTGATCTTGCAAATAATGTTCATCTGCCAGTGATTTTGCATACACGTGAAGCAGATAAGCGTATACTGGAGGTCTTGAAAAAGAAACGAAGGCAATTTAAAGGAGTGGTTCATTGCTTTCAGGGGGATATCGAACTGGCAAATCAATACATGGAACTTGGATTTTACCTTGGAATCGGTGGATCGATCACTTATGGGGACAAATGCAGTGTGCTGCGAAAAGCCATTACAGATATTCCGATGGAGAGAATCGTACTAGAAACTGATTGTCCGTATCTGACACCAGAACCGTTGGAAGGATATAATACACCGAAGAATTTGTCATTGATAGCAGGAATGGTGGCAGAGTTAAAGGGTGTTGATATCATATATGTAAAGGAAAAGACGGCGCATAATGCAAAGAAATTATTTGGGTTATAGTAAATTGAGGAAGATGATGTCATGCGTTGTATGATATGCATCTTGTAACAAGAATAAGATGTTTGTTATCAAGGAAAAATAGTAGAGGATAGAAAATGAAACGACAGGAAAGAATATATAGGAATAAAGTAGCGCATAATTTTAACATTACAGATATTCCACTGGAATTTTCTCTTACATATGGGGAAATGGCAGAGGCTTTCGAGGCATGGAGAAAAAAGAAAAGTTTAGATGAAATAGGGGAAGAACTTGCTGATGTGGCAATTTATCTTTATGGAATTGCAGAAATACTGGGAGTAGATCTGGACAAATCCATTGATCGTAAAATGAAGATAAATGAAGAACGAGTATATACTCAGGAAAATGGAGTGTTAAAACGAAAATAGAGCATCTCTGTATTCTTTTATTGCGTAAAACAAAGGCTCCTGCCAATAGACAGTAAGTTATTGTCAAGGCAGGAGCCGTTTAACAAGGCAGACCCGAATTTTGCATACAGATTTGCATGCAAGTTCTGAATATTATTTCTTTTGCTTCATACGGTCCATCAGCTGGCACAGCAGCTGCAGATCAGCGTCACCCAGATCGCGGGCTTTTTCAATCGTGATTTCCAGAAGTGCCGGATTATCGAGTTTTTCATCGAAGAATTCCATTGGTGTGATTTCCAGATATTCACAAATGTATAGAAATTCAGACATGGACGGCAGGGATCTTCCGGATACAATACTTTGAATATAACTTTTACTGTGACCAAGTTCCAGACTCATTTTATATTCGGATACATTTTTGCGTAGTCGAAGTTGTGTTAAACGTTCTCTTATGAAATTTTCTTCCATTTGATTTCCTCTTTTGTAATTATAATGTAATAGAATCATCGTGCAGTAAAATAAGTATATGGATATTTTAAATGGTAAAAGATGGATAATAGGACGCCAAAAAGCGTAATATTTCAGCAAAGAGACTGATTTTAAAAGCCATAGCGTTTCATGGTATCGGACAAGAAATGGATTGAGGATGAGGTGGATATTGTGTATACTGAAACTATTCAGATAAAGACAGGAAAGAGGAAGCAGAATGTATAGCGATATTTTCAGTAGAGTATATGACGCTTTCGGATGGAATTATTATCCGGAAAGTTTTGCGCAGCTGCTGTGGCAGTGGATAGAAGAAAAACAGATTACCGTCAGGAATATGCTGGATCTTGGGTGTGGGACAGGCGTACTGTGCAGTATTATGCAGAAGCATGGAATCAAAACTTATGGGATGGATCTGTCTGAGGGTATGATAAAAATGGCAAAAGAAAAATATCCGGAGATACCTTTTGATCAGGGAAATATGATTACATGGAAGCCCGGTGAATCCTATGATCTGGTGACCAGTACCTGTGATGCATTGAATCATATACTAGATCCTGACGATGTAAGAAAAGTATTTCAAAATGTATATACTTATGTGAATCAGGGAGGATATTTTTTATTTGACCTTCTCAGGGAAGGAGAAGCCAGGGAATGTGAACCGGTTGATTTAGGAGAACTTGACGGAAAAAGACTGCAGTTTCAGATTTATCATCCGGCTGAAGGACTGGTGACTTTGCAGACAGATTTATTTGACGGAGAAAAGCTGGTAAATACTGAAAAGATACAGGAGCGGCTTTATGATCCAAAATGGATTACAGATGAATTGAGAAAAGCTGGTTTTTCAGAGGTGAGGTGTACAGATCAGCTGCTTGAAGATCACAGCAGCCATGCAGCCACCTGGTTTGTAGTCGCGCGAAAATAAGAAAGAGAAATGTGAATACTTTTTCCGCCTCCTGGCATAGACTGTAAAAACAGCGTCGACGGAGGCTTATCCGTGAAGGAATATATTGAGGAACGGGCAGTGGAAATTGGAACTTACATTGTGGAGACAAATGCAACAGTTCGCCAGACAGCAAAAAAGTTTGGAGTAAGTAAGTCTACGGTACATAAAGACATTACAGAACGACTTCCTGAGATTAATCATTCCCTTGCGCTTTGTGCAAGAAAAGTACTGGATGTTAACAAATCAGAACGTCATATTCGAGGTGGACTGGCAACCAGAGAAAAATATCGGCACAGACATTTCTGAAAGAAGAACAAAACAGGGGCTGAAAAATTCAGGATATACATGCAGGTGAAAAATGTGATAAAATAGTCCCGATTTATGTGGGAGGAAAATAAAAATGTACAAGATTGTATTATTTGATTTGGATGGAACACTGACAGATTCAGGATTGGGCATCACGAATGCAGTGGCATATGCACTGGAAAAATTTGGAATTCATGTGGAGGATCATTCAGAATTAAATGTGTTTGTCGGACCGCCATTGAAAGATTCTTTTATCAGATATTTTAAGTTTTCTCAGGAAGAATGTGAGAAAGCAATTATATATTATCGAGAATATTATAGTGATAAGGGATTATTTGAAAATAAAGTCTATCCTGGGATACCAGAATTGTTAGATTATCTGAAACAAACAGGCAGAAAAATCATTCTGGCTACGTCTAAGCCAGAATTTTTTTCCAGACAGATTATGGAGCATTTTCATCTGGATCAGTATTTTGAACTGATTGCAGGGGCAAGTATGGACGAGAAGAGGGTAGAAAAAGCTGACGTTATCCACTATGCGCTGGAAAAGGCAGGTATAACAGATGGATCAGATGTTGTGATGATCGGAGACAGGGAATATGACATACTGGGAGCAAAAGAAAATGGGCTGGATTCCATTGGTGTGTTGTATGGTTACGGCAGCAGAGAAGAACTGGAAGCAGCCGGGGCAGGAAAGATTGCGGAGACAGTAGAGGAACTGTGGAAGATATTACAAGGGATCCAATAAAATGTCTACATTATGAAGCGTAGCAGAAGATCCTGCATGTGATGGAACAAAGCGGAAAGCCGAAAGGGACAGGAAAAAAGCCACATTTTCCTGTCCCCATTGGATTTACAGATAGAAAAAATGTGATATACTTTTATTGATAACGCCATTAAGAAAGTGCGACGTATGGCGTGATTAGAAAAAAGAGGGGAGAGAACGGTATGAATAAAAAGTGGAGAATGACGGTTCTGATGGGGCTGACTGCAATCGGAATGATGGCTTCTGCAGTTTCGGCAGAGGGATCTTACAAGATCGGAATCTGCCAGCTGACGCAGCATGAAGCATTAGAACAGGCTACAAAGGGATTTCAGGATTATATATCAGAAAAACTTGGAGATAAAGTGACCTTTGATGTGCAGAATGCATCCGGAGAGTTGGCCAACTGCGTAACCGTGATGAACGCATTTGTTTCAGAAGATATGGATTTAATTCTGGCAAATTCTACACCGGTACTGCAGGCAGCAGTATCTGCTACAGATACGATTCCGGTTTTAGGAACGTCGGTGACGGACTATCCGGCAGCATTGGATCTGAATGAGTGGGATGGCGTAGTGGGAACAAACGTATCCGGCACATCAGACTGTGCACCACTTCAGCAGCAGGCAGAGATGATTATGGAGCTGTTTCCTGAGGCAAAAGCAGTCGGAATTTTGTATTGTTCGGCAGAGCCAAATTCCAGATATCAGACAAATATCATTAAGTCCAGTCTGGAAGAACTGGGCTGTACAGCAGAGGTGAAGGAGTATACCTTTACCGGAACGGATGATATTGCAGCAGTAACGACAACTGCGGCAGAAAATTGTGATGTCATTTATATACCAACAGACAATACGGCAGCAAGTAACACGGAGCTTATCAACAATATTTGTGAGCCGGCAAAAGTGCCTGTGATTTGTGGCGAAAAAGGTGTCTGTGAAGGATGCGGAATTGCAACACTGACGATTGATTATTATGAACTGGGTCAGATTACCGGAGAGATGGCAGTGGATATTTTGGAAAATGGCACAGATATATCACAGATGCCGGTTCGTCAGGCTGAGCATGTAAAGAAGTGTTATGTACCGGAACGGTGCGAAAAACTGGGACTTGAGATCCCGGATGATTACGAAGAAATTAATACGGAGGAAGTGAATGGTTAAGTTAATTGAGACGGTCTACTCATTTTTATGGGGAGATTTACTGCACATTCCAATCGGTACAGGTACGATTGGAATCTCACTGCTGGTACTTTTATTGATTCCGGCAGGTGTTTATTTTACAGTTCGAACCAAATGTCTGCCGATTCGCCTGTTTCCGGATATGATTCAGGCTCTCGGAGAGAAGAATAAGACAAAAGGGAGTCTGTCATCATGGCAGACTCTGGTTGTGTCTACCGCAACAAGAGTTGGAATGGGAAATCTGGTAGGTGTGGTTGCAGCTATTTCAGCAGGTGGAGCCGGAGCGGTATTCTGGATGTGGGTGACAGCGATTCTTGGGTCTTCCACCGCGTTTGTGGAGGCCACACTGGCACAGATGTATAAGAAAAAAGATCCATTGTATGGTGGATACAGAGGCGGTCCGGCCTACTATATTCATAGTTTATCAGAAAGATTACATGGGAAAAAAAGAAGATATTCGCTGTTTGCAGTATTGTTTGCAATATCCGGACTGATTTGTTGGTTTGGTATCAGTCAGGTAATCAGCAATTCTGTCAGCTCAGCATTTTATAATGCATTTCAGATACCGACCATTGTCACAACAGTGATTTTGGTACTGCTGGCAGCGGCAATTGTATTTCGTAAAAATGCTACAGTAAAGATTTTGGATATTATGGTTCCGGTCATGGCGGTTTGCTATTTTGTGATTACGATACTTATTATTTGCCTGAACATCACAGAGCTTCCGGGTGTTTTCAAAAATATTTTCCAGGAAGCATTTGGAGTGCGTCAGGCAGTGGCAGGTGGATTCGGAACTGTTTTAATGAATGGCGTAAAGAGAGGATTGTTTTCTAATGAAGCAGGATCAGGGTCAGCTCCATGTGCGGCAGCTGCAGCAGAATCTTCGGATCCTGTGAAAGTCGGACTGGTACAGGCCCTGGGAGTATTTATTGATACCATTGTAATCTGCAGTTGTACAGCAATGATTATGCTGCTGGTTCCGACCAACATTTCAGAAGGACTGCAGGGAATGGATCTGCTGCAATGTGCGATGAATTATCATCTGGGAAGTTTTGGCGTAATTTTCATTGCGATTACGCTGGCGTTGTTTAGCTTTTCTACATTTATCGGTATATTATTTTACGCAAGATCCAATGTATCCTATTTATTCGGAGATAAGTGGTGCTGGCAGACAGGATATAAGGCATTGGCGCTGGTTATGTTGTTTATCGGTGGTATTGAAGCTTATACGGTAGTATGGGATCTTGGCGATGTGGGTATTGGTTTGATGACAATTTTTAATCTGATAGCACTGTATCCATTATCAAAAGAGGCACTTCAGGCGTTGAAAGATTATGAACAGAAAAAGAGAGGAAAGAGATGAAAAGAGAGGGATTTAAGTCGAGACTTGGATTTATTCTGGTCAGTGCAGGATGTGCGATTGGAATAGGAAACGTGTGGCGGTTTCCATATGTAGTTGGCCAGAATGGAGGGGGATTATTTGTCCTTCTGTATCTGATATTCTTGTTTATCATGGGAGTACCGGTTCTGACTATGGAGCTGGCAGTTGGACGAGGAAGTCGCAAAAGTGCGGTACTTGCTTATAAAACATTGGAAAAGCCTGGAAGTAAATGGCACATTCACGGATGGTTCTGCATGCTTGGATGCTATATGCTGATGATGTATTACACCACGGTATCCGGATGGATGCTCAGCTATTTCTTCAAATTTGCAGCCGGTGTATTTCCATCAGGTATGAGTTCTGATGCAGTCGGAGGTATTTTCTCAGGCTTGTTATCATCACCGCTGGAAATGGCCGGATGGATGGCAGTTACAGTCGTTCTTGGATTTGTAGTCTGCAGTCAGGGACTCCAGAACGGAATTGAGAAAATCAGCAAAATCATGATGATGGTATTGCTGGTATTGATCCTGGTATTGGCAATACACAGCGGTATGCTGCCGGGAGCCAAAGAAGGAATTCGTTTTTATCTGGTGCCAAGTCTGGCGAAAGTAAAAGAAGTGGGAATTGGAAAAGTCATTACGGCTGCAATGAATCAGTCATTCTTTACATTGAGCCTTGGTATCGCGGCGATGGAGATTTTCGGAAGTTATATGGGAAAAGATCATTCACTCCCTGGAGAAGCGGTGCGAATCAGCTTACTGGATACGTTTGTAGCGATTATGGCTGGTTTGATTATTTTCCCTGCATGCTTCTCCTTTGGCGTACAGCCTGATGCCGGTCCATCACTGATTTTTGTGACACTGCCAAATGTATTTGTAAATATGGCAGGAGGAAGAATTTGGGGAACGTTGTTCTTTTTATTTATGACCTTCGCAAGTTTTTCAACTGTTATGGCTGTATTTGAAAATATTATTTCTTTCTGGAACGATATGTTCGGAATGGAAAGAAAAAAAGCGGTATTGATTAATGGAATCATTGTTTTGATCGCAAGTCTTCCATGTGTATTTGGTTACAATATCTGGAGCGATCTGCACCTGATTGGAGGCAGAGATGTATTGGATTCTGAAGATTTTATTGTAAGTAATCTGCTTCTTCCAATTGGATCTTTGATTTATCTGTTGTTCTGTGTAACCAGATTTGGCTGGGGCTTTGATAATTACATAAAAGAATGTAATCAGGGCGAGGGACTGAAATTCGGTAAAATATTAAAACCTTATTTCCAGTTTATTTTACCAGTATTGATTTTAATTATCATTATTCAGGGATTAATTTAATTATGGCAGAGTACGAACACGTTAGACATGAATTTGAACCGATTTTTAATGAGAAATCCAGAATATTGATTTTGGGAACGCTGCCATCGGTAAAGTCCCGAGAGCAAAATTTTTATTATGGTCATCCACAGAATCGTTTTTGGAAAGTTCTTGCCAGAATTTGTGAAACAGAAAAGGTGCCGGAATCTATAGAAGAAAAGAAAATATTTTTGTTGGAACATCAGATTGCGGTATGGGATGTGATTGCAGAGTGTGATATCATTGGTTCCAGTGACAGTTCAATTAAAAATGTAGTGCCGACAGATTTGAACATAATTTTGAAAAATGCACCGATTCAGCAGATTTATGGAAATGGAGGAAAGGCCTATTCCCTGTACCAGAAGTATTCATATCCGAAGATACAAAGGGAAATGGTCAAGCTTCCATCTACCAGTCCTGCCAATGCTGCATGGCAGATAGAAAGGCTGACAGAGAGCTGGAGGCAGATTTGTACATTTTTGAATAAATAGAGACGAAAAAAGTCATGGATTCTTGTGAAGTACACGGAGGACATGACTTTTATTTTTGAGAAGGGAGAAGGGGAATATGAAAAAAGCTAAAATTCCAGAATCGGAACTGTTGTTTTCAAATCAGCAATTGAAAAAATTGATTTTTCCATTGGTAATTGAACAGCTTCTTACCGTGATGGTGGGAATGGCTGACAGTCTGATGGTAGCAAGTGTGGGAGAGTCAGCTGTATCCGGTGTATCGCTGGTGGATACAGTAATGGTACTTTTGATCAATATATTTGCAGCTCTGGCAACGGGCGGGGCAGTGGCCGCAGGGCATTTTATCGGACAAAAAAATCAGGAGAGAGCAAGTAAAGCAACGGATCAGCTGATTTTATTTATACTGGTATCGTCGTTGGTGATCATGGCGGGAGTATATCTGTGCCAGAATCTGATTCTCGGAAAGGTATTTGGAAAAATTGAACCGGATGTTATGGCGAATGCCAGGATATATTTGTTGATTGTATCTGCATCTATACCGTTTATTGCTTTATATAATGGTGGGGCAGCAATTTTTCGGGCAGTCGGTAATTCAAGAATTGCGATGATTACATCCTTAATCATGAACGTCATTAATATCACGGGAAATGGAATATTGATTTATGGACTGAAAATGGGAGTTGCAGGTGCGGCTATTCCGACGTTGGTTTCCAGAATGATTGCGGCAATGATTATAATTATTTTGCTGCGCAGACAAAATCAGCCGGTCCATATGTCACAGAAGATACAGTGGCACTTTGACGGACCATTAATTCGAAAAATTCTGCATGTGGGAATACCGAATGGTCTGGAGAACGGAATGTTTCAGCTTGGAAAAATTCTGGTGCTCAGTCTGGTATCCACTTTCGGTACAGCGTCAATTGCGGCAAATGCAGTATCTAATACAATTGCAATGTTTCAGATTCTGCCTGGGATGTCGATCAATTTTGCTATTTTGACTGTGGCAGCCCAGTGTGTGGGAGCCAGACGATATGATCAGGTACGCTACTATACTGTGAAGCTGATCAAATTGGTATATATTTGCATGATTGCAGTAAATATTGCATTATACTGTTTGCTGCCTTTGATATTAAAAGCCTATAATTTGTCAGATGTCACATCAGAAATGACAAGACAGATTGTTATTTATCACGATATTTGTGCCTGTCTGATCTGGCCGTTGTCGTTTTCTATTCCAAATACATTACGTGCAGCAGATGACGTAAAAGCAACTATGTGGATTGCGATTGGTTCTATGTGGATTTTCCGTATTGCCTTCAGTTATGTGCTGGGCGGATGGCTCCATATGGGAGTGTTTGGTATCTGGGTTGCGATGACAATTGACTGGGCATTTCGTGCAGTCTGCTATGTAATTCGATATAGACGGGGAACATGGGAAAAGATGGCAATGTGAGAAAAGACCTTATCAGGTTATCCTCACATTGTCGTTTAGTCATTCTTTGTGTTTACTTTTTCAAATCCGTATACCCATTTCCCATGTAAAAACATATACAGGAAGATGACAGAACTGATACTCCAGGTCAGTGGGTATGCCCAGAAGATCACGCGGATGTCCGGAATAAGCCGAACGGCTACAGTAATGTAGCTTACTCGGAACAGACACCAGTCACAAAGCATAACGAACATCGGGACGGATGCGTGACCGGATCCGCGGAGAACTGCTGCGATACAATGAGAAAATGCTAACAGGCAGTAGAATAATGAAATGGTTCTTGCCTGCATCACACCGTAATGGACCACACCTAAATCTCTGTTAAATGCTGAAATCAACGTTGGTGCCATTGTATAAATAATCACTCCGATCACTTCTGCAATAAGAACTGAGCACAGAACGCCAAATCTCGCTCCTTTTTTTGCCCGGTCATATTGTTTTGCACCAAGATTCTGACTTACAAAAGTAGTAAGTGCCATCATAAAACATGTGACCGGTAAAAAAGCAAATCCCTCGATTTTAGAATAAGATCCACAGCCTGCCATTGCCAGTTTTCCAAAGGCATTGATATTTGACTGTACAAATACATTTGCAATAGAAATTACGGAATTCTGAAAACCGGATGGTACACCATTCTGGATGATTTGCTTCAACATGTTTCTGTCAAATCGAATTTTTCGAATCTCCAGGCGGTATTCTGCTTTTACACGCATCAGATGAATCATACAAAGGATTGCGCTCACAAATTGCGAAATAGCAGTAGCAAAAGCTGCTGAGCCAACCCCCATGTTAAGTCCGGCGATAAAGAAAATATCCAGCACAACATTAATACAGGACGAAATGATCAAATAAATAAGAGGGTGACGACCGTCCCCCACTGACTGTAGAATGCCGACAAAGATGTTATACATAACGACGCCGATGGAACCTGCAAAATATGTACGGAAATATTGGATGGATTCTGGAAGTACTTCATCAGGAGTTCCCATTAGTATTAATATTTTGGGCGCCAGAAACATTCCTAAAATTGTCAAACATACACCGGATACGAGACCAAATGCCACCGTTGTATGGATCGCCTGTTGCAGACAATCGCGTTGTTTTGCGCCGTAATATCTGGCAATCACGACGCCGGCTCCCATCGAAATTCCATTGATAAAACCTACCATCAAAAAAATCAGATTCCCGGAAGAACTCACTGCCGCCAACGCATTACTCCCGAGAAAATTTCCGACGATCAGGGAATCTGCAGTATTGTATAGCTGTTGAAACAGATTTCCTAAAAACAGTGGAATGGCAAACATAATAATTTTTCGAGAGATACTTCCCTCTGTCATTCTTAAACTTTCTTTCATAATGATAAATACTCTTTTCTATTCTTTTAAGTTGATCATATTACAGTTCCTATATTTTATCAAGAGCATGGCGGATAGAATTGTGCAAAATAGACATTGTTAAATACAACATGCTATTTTATAATAAAAAATATTTAAAAAAACAAAAACATAGATTCAGCTGGAAGGCGACACAAAGAACAGGAGGGAACATCTTGCAAAGAGAAAATGTCATTGTATTAGATTTTGGCGGGCAGTATAATCAGCTGGTTGCCAGAAGAGTACGTGAATGCAACGTGTATTGTGAGATTTATTCTTACAAGACAGATATCGAAAAAATCAAAGCCATGAATCCAAAGGGAATTATTTTGACTGGTGGTCCAAACAGTTGTTACGAACCAGATTCCCCTACTTACACAAAGGAACTGTTTGAACTGGGTATTCCGGTGCTGGGATTGTGTTATGGTGCACAGCTTATGCAGCACATTCTTGGAGGAAAAGTAGAGCGTGCCGAGGTGCGTGAATATGGAAAAACAGAAGTTCTTGTGGATACGACATCGCCTCTGTTCAGCAATGTATCCCCGTCTACGATTTGTTGGATGAGTCATTTTGATTATATTTCCAAGATCGCACCGGGATTCAAGATCACAGCTCATACAGCAGACTGTCCGGTAGCAGCAGCAGAAAATGTGGAAAAGAATCTGTATGCGATTCAGTTCCATCCGGAAGTACTTCATACGCAGGAAGGAACGAAGATGCTGCATAATTTTGTACGTGGTGTCTGTGGATGTGCCGGAGATTGGAGAATGGATTCTTTTGTAGAAAGTTCCATCAAGGCAATCCGTGAAAAAGTAGGAAATGGAAAAGTCCTTCTTGCTTTATCAGGTGGTGTGGATTCTTCTGTAGCAGCCGGATTGCTTTCGAAAGCTATCGGAAAGCAACTGACATGTGTATTTGTAGATCATGGTCTTTTAAGAAAGAATGAGGGAGACGAAGTAGAGAAAGTCTTCGGACCGAAAGGACAGTTTGATCTGAACTTTATCCGTGTGAATGCGCAGGAGAGATACTATAACAAGCTGGCAGGTGTAACAGAACCAGAAGAAAAGCGTAAGATCATTGGTGAAGAATTCATCCGTGTATTTGAAGAAGAAGCAAAAAAGATCGGTGCAGTAGATTTCCTGGCACAGGGAACCATCTATCCAGACGTGGTAGAAAGTGGTCTGGGTGGAGAATCTGCAGTGATCAAGTCTCACCACAACGTAGGAGGACTTCCGGATTTCGTAGATTTCAAAGAAATCATCGAACCTCTTCGTGACCTGTTCAAAGATGAAGTTCGTAAAGCTGGTCTGGAACTTGGTATTCCGCGTGAACTTGTATTCCGTCAGCCATTCCCTGGACCTGGACTGGGCATCCGTATCGTTGGTGAAGTTACTGCTGAGAAGGTTCGTATCGTGCAGGATGCAGACTACATCTACCGCGAAGAGATTGCAAAAGCAGGGCTGGATCAGGATATCAATCAGTATTTCGCAGCTCTGACCAATATGCGTTCCGTAGGTGTTATGGGCGACGAAAGAACTTACGATTATGCAGTAGTATTACGTGCAGTAAAAACAATTGATTTTATGACGGCAGAAGCGGCAGATCTTCCGTGGGAAGTATTGCAGACTGTGATGAGCCGAATCATCAATGAAGTCAAAGGTGTAAACCGAGTATTCTACGACCTGACCAGTAAGCCACCAGGAACGATTGAGTTTGAATAAACAAAAATGCTTAGTGAACCTAGCGTTTATGCGGGTTTGTAGCATTTTTAAAAGTCTTTTGATAACAAATTGATAACGGTTGCATGAGAGCCATTATTCTTGTAATCCAGTGGTTTTAGGGTTAGAGAATGATTGACAGGTGGTTGTGCAACAAAGAAATCCATATTATAAACGAAGCCCTTAGCTGTGGGTATAGAACTCATAGCTAAGGGCTTTTTGTCGTCTTTATTTATCTGGTTTGAGTTTGTCTTGGAACATTTCAACCAGAGCGTCACTAAGTGCCTGTGATGGAACTTTCGCCCATGTTTGTGTGGTATCAAACTCTGGGTAATGGTAACGCCACTCATCGTATTTGTCTTTACTGATTTCTTCAGAAGATAGCTTGTCAGCCTGCTCTTTCCAGGCATACAGCATTTTCAGAAGTTCGTGAGCGTCTTTACCTTTGGAAGTATCGACTTTCAGACAGATTTCTCCGTCTGATTTACTGACAGTCAGACCGTACAAATCTTCAAGGGTAAATAAAGTGTGCATCAGTCCGATATAGCTGTCAATGTCAGGCACATCGAGGGCATGAGGGGAAACATCCAGAGCCTGTGCCAGTGCAGCAGTAAGTTCCGCCTTCGGTTTTCTTGTTCCTGTTTCGTATTGTGCTAAACGTACATCGGCACTTCGCTCAGGAAAGCCGACAATCGTACCAAGATATTTTTGTGTCATCCCACGCAGAATGCGGAAAAAATGTATTCTCTCTCCAATCGCCATAACGTGTCCACTCCTTGTATATATTTTACAATGAGTATAGCAGATATGTTTAGGAGAAGTCAAGATAATACAAAACAAAAAAGTTTAATATTTTCCAAAAAGCCACTTGACACAAGCAAATATGCTTAGTATAATAAGCTCAAATTAAGCAAATAAGTTTAGTAAAAACTAAATGACCGTCCGAACAGTATAAACCGCCAAGACCTTGCCAGACAGCAAGCGAGCGCCTGATCTATTACGATATATCGGGACAGCACAGTGCCGAACAGGGAATACCTGCTGGAACTTCATTCGGATAGAACGGCAATAAAAAATGAAAGAAGGGATTGATGATATGAAAAACAGATTTATTTGTGCCGAAGAAGTGGCACAGGAACTTAGTGTATCAAAGCCGTATGCCTATAAGTTAATCCGTCAGTTGAATGAGGAACTGAAAGCAAAAGGCTTTATTACGATTTCGGGACGGGTAAACCGCCAGTATTTCTATGAAAGGCTCTACGGAGCAGGAAATCCCCAAGGGGATACCACTATGTCCTACAAGGCAGGACAGGAATAAGGAAAGGAGGATGAATAATGCCGGCATTCAAAAACGAGAGCAACGGAACATGGTATGTGATGGCGAGATATGTAAACTGGAAAGGCGAGCGTAAGCAGAAATGCAAGCGTGGATTTGCTACCAAGAAAGAAGCACAGGAATGGGAGCGAATGTTCCAGTTGCAGAACTCCTCTGATATGGATATGAGTTTTGAAGCCTTTACCGAACTGTATATCCGGGATATGAAAAGCCGTCTGAAGGAGAACACATGGCTGACAAAGGAACATATCATCCGCACGAAGATTTTACCGTATTTCGGCAAGCTGAAAATCAGCGAGATTTCCACAAAAGAGGTCATTGCATGGCAGAATGAGATGCTTGCCTATCGGGACGAGAAGAAAAAGCCATACTCACAGACCTATCTGAAAACACTCCATAATCAGTTGTCCGCTATCTTCAATCATGCGGTGCGGTATTATGAGCTGCGTTCCAATCCAGCCGCTAAAGCGGGAAATATGGGAAGTGAGGAACACAAGGAAATGCTGTTCTGGACAAAAGAAGAATATAAGAAATTCTCATTCGAGATGATGGACAAGCCTGTTTCCTTTTACGCTTTTGAAATGCTCTACTGGTGCGGTATCCGTGAAGGAGAATTGCTGGCATTGACTGCCGCTGACTTCGATTTTGAGAAAGAAACGGTCAGAATCAACAAGTCCTATCAGCGATTACACGGAGAAGATGTGATTACCACACCGAAAACAAAGAAAAGTAACCGCATCATCAAAATGCCGAAGTTCCTCTGTGAAGAAATGCAGGAGTATTTGCAGATGCTTTACGGATTGAAGAAGAAAGACCGAATCTTTACAGTCACAAAAAGTTATCTTCATCACGAGATGGACAGAGGTGCGAAAGCCGCAGGCGTAAAGCGTATCCGTATCCATGATTTAAGACACAGCCACATCAGCCTGCTGATTGATATGGGATTTTCAGCAGTGGCGATTGCAGACCGTGTGGGGCATGAAAGCATTGACATCACTTACCAGTACGCTCATCTGTTTCCGTCAAAGCAGACGGAAATGGCAGATAGATTGGACGATTTAGGGAAAGGGGAGTTTGAAAATGTCAGCTAAGAACAGAGATAACAAAAACCGTTGGAGAAACATCACAGTAGGGTTTCGGGTATCGCCCGAAGAAAATGAACTCATCAACAAGGCAGTTGCCTTATCGGGACTGCCAAAGCAGGAATACTGCTACCGCCGTTGTCTGAATCAGGACGTAGTAGTACAGGGAAATCCAAGAGTATTCAAGGCACTCAAAATGGAACTTGCCGCTGTCCTTACAGAATTAAAGCGGATTGAGGCAGGAAACAGTGTAGATGAGGGACTGTTGAATGTCATTGAATTGATTGCCGTTATTCTTGGCGGTCTGAAAGGAGAGGATACGGATGGAAAATAAAAAAGAAATGACTGCCCAGAATGTATCTGTTGGCGCAGATACGGAGCAGCCAATTCGTAAAAACACTACAAGTAGTATATCCGAGAATGGTGGAAATATCAAGAGTTTTGAGGAATTGCAGAGAGAAATGCAGTTGCAATCAGACCCGTCATATCTCCACACAATCTCCATGAATGAACTGTTTGATACACAGTATCGGAGCAAGCAGCCGTTGATTGACGGTCTGCTTTACCCCGGCACTTATATCTTTGCAGGTTCACCCAAACTGGGAAAAAGTTTTCTGATGGCACAGCTTGCCTACCATGTCAGTACAGGCACACCGCTTTGGAATTATACCACCCGAAAAGGAACGGTACTGTATCTGGCTCTTGAGGACGATTACCGCCGCTTACAGGAACGTCTGTATCGGATGTTTGGAACAGAAAGCACCGATAATCTATACTTCTCTGTTTCTGCCAGTCAGCTTGGAAATGGACTGGATGAACAGCTTGCAAGATTTGTGGCAGAGCATAAAGACACGAAGCTGATTATCATTGATACGCTTCAGAAAGTGCGTGAAGTTGGCGGCGATAATTACAGTTACGCAAATGATTATCAGATTATGGCAAGACTGAAAAGTTTTGCGGATGCTCACGGACTTTGCTTATTGCTCGTACACCACACAAGAAAGCAGAATGCGGATGATAAGTTTGACATGATTTCCGGGACAAGCGGACTGCTTGGGGCGGCAGACGGAGCGTTTCTTCTTCAGAAAGAAAAACGGACAGGCAATGCCGCAACACTGGAAGTATCGGGCAGAGATCAGCAAGACCAGAAGCTGTATCTTATCCGCAATACAGAAACATTGTTGTGGGATTTGCAAAAGGCAGAAACGGAATTATGGAAAGAACCGCCAGAGCCGTTACTGGATGAGATTGCGGAGCTTGTTATGAAAGACAATCCTTATTGGGAGGGTTCTCCAACGGCACTTGTTGCACTGATAAATGTGGACATTCAACC
>CAKRON010000006.1 GCA_934373455.1 uncultured Marvinbryantia sp. | reverse complement strand
CCAGTAATGCAACTGCCGCATATGTTATCAATCCTGCTGCAAACATTTTTACATAAATCATCGGATCAACCCATAAAGTAATCCACCCTGAGATACTGGAAAGCATCATCTCTCTGAACAACACTTCCATGACCATTCTTTCAATCGGAAGGCTTACCAGAAGACATATCACTACGACGATAGAAGTTGACATAATATACAGACGACTGATCTCTCCATTTGTATAGCCAAGAATTTTCACCATCGATATGGACTGTGCGTTTTTTTCTATGATAATCTTGGACAGCAGATAAATCAATACCATATAGATCATCAGTGCAAATCCATTGATCATTCCCATCATACTTCCCATTGATACATCCAGCTGACGGGAAATCTTTGTCAGTGCATCCAGATCTACTATCGATCCAATATATTTTTTCCGTATATCCGTAATCTTTGTATCAGCAAAATAGCCACTGTAATAATCATCTTCCAGGTCAAATGTTTTGTTTAATTTATCTCTGGACATAAATACACAAAGTCCTGCCGTATAATCATAGATTCCATCCACTGTAAATGAATATTCGTCTTTCTCATATTTTTCTTTTAGTGTAATCGTATCTCCCACTTTGATTCGAAATTTATCTGCATACGCTCTGGAAATATAGACACCATCTCCCAGATCTGCTTTCACATACTTACTGTCCGGCTCTATTCCATACAGCAGCACCTCTTCTGATTTATATTTTCCAGGCATCGTATTCAGCGAATATGCAGAAAATTTTTCTGCCGTTTCATTATCGGTTCTTACATCCAGATAGAACAATGCCAGATCCAATAATTCTTCCAGTTTATTTCCACTGACTGCACTGACCGGAACCTGAAGCATATACTGATAGTTGGCCAGCATATTATTCTGTATCTCCACCTGATAATGTGCAAGTGCAGACGGAAGCAGCAATCCAAACATCAACAAGAGATTGGCAAACAGAATTCCGATAAATAATACAAGATAATTACTCATATTCTGAAAAATAACTCTCAAACGAAAACGTGAAAAGATACTCATCCATGGACTTAATGCCATAGCACGTCTGCGTTTTCTTCCGGACAAGTCCCTGCGAAGGAATTTCAGCGGTGAAAGTCTCAGCTTATATCGCAGTACTCCCCAGTTTACCACCAGCATAATCAATACGGGAATCGCCGTGGTCATCCAGAATGCCTCTGCATTCCAGACCGTCTGATACGTTGGCAGACTGTAACTTCCATAATACATATCTGCACACACTCCTTTCAGAGCCGTATAGCCAAGAACATTTCCAATTAAAGCTCCCACCAGTGTCACCAGCACCGGCATCGTCATGTAATGAAAAATCAGTTCTCGTCTGGTATAGCCGGAAGCACGCAACGTTCCGATGACACCTGCCTCCTTTCGAATTGTATTACTGATTGTAATTCCAAATACAAAAGCCATGATCGCCATAACGATATATAACAGCATAATCATCATTGCTTTATCTCCACCCATATCATCTCCGGTAAAGATAATGGCCTGATTCAGATATCTCGGGACAAATGCCTCCAGTGTTACAATCTCCCCCATATTTTCCATGAGATCTTCTGATATTTCTTTTTCTTCCTGCTCCGTAGCAGGCTCTTTGTCATATTTCCATGCATAATTATATTGCAGTTTATCCTGATTCAACTTATCAAATTCTTCTTCTGTTACGACCGATACGCCAAACTTTACCGCATCAAACATAGAATCATTATTATTCTGAAACAGACAGCTGTAATCTGATAATGCCACAAGCCCTGTAATCATCCATGTTTTTTCACCACTGGTCAGGATATCTCCCACCGATAACTTATTATTATCTGCATACATACGGTCAATGGCAATCTCTCCTGCCTGTTGAGGAAATTTTCCTTTCATCAGGCAGACTTTATTTACTTCTTCCCGATTCTTGAAAAATCTCATGGTGCTGCCATTATCCAAAGCTTCTTCTATATAATAATTCTCATATAGCTTCACTCCCAGTTTTTCGATATCTTCCCTCTGACTCCGGTAAACCTTATCTGCAGTGCGAAAATTTCCATCTTCAATATTATATTTCTCAAATCCTTCCTGATAAGCAATAAGCATACTGTTATCTGCTACCAGAAAACCAGAAACAAATCCTATCGTTGTTACCATAAGAAGAAATACCACCACATATTTTCCGAATTCACTTTTCAGTTCTCTTGGCAGCCGTTTACGTAAAGGATTTTTCATTACGCACCTCCTACCAGTCCAGATCCGCTGCCGGAATTCTCTGTTCATTTTTATAATTCTTACGTATCATCCCATCTCGCAGTTTCACAACCCGATCCGCCATATCCTTGATTGCGTCATTATGCGTTACCATGACAATGGTGTTCCCATACTTCTGATTTACAGTTTCTATCAATCTCAAGATTTCCTTGGATGTGTTATAATCCAAGGCGCCGGTCGGTTCATCGCAGAGAAGGATATCTGGATTTTTTACGATAGCACGTCCAATGGCACATCTTTGCTGCTGTCCTCCGGACAACTGATTCGGAAGTTTCTTCTGATGATCATAAATTCCAAGCGTATGCAGTAATTCCTCTACATCCAGCGGTCTGTCGCTTAAATAAGCTCCCACCTCTATATTTTCCCGAACGGTAAGATTGGGAATCAAATTGTACATCTGAAAAATATATCCTAAATGTTTTCGCCGGTACATGGACAGTTTTTTCTCTGACATTTCTGCCAGACATTCACCATCGATTATCAGCCTTCCCTCATCTGCATTGTCAATTCCACCAATAATATTTAAAAGTGTAGATTTGCCGGAACCAGAGGGTCCTAAAAGTACGCAGAATTCTCCTTTTTCAATTTCCAGATCCAGTCCTTTTAACACATTCACCCGACTGTCTCCTGATCCAAAGGATTTTTTGATTCCTTGTATCTGCAAAAACATAATCTCCCTCCCACTTCTCTAATAAAAGTTTCATTCTTCTAACCATATGTTAGTCTTGACTTACCGATCTGTCAATGTTTTTTCGTAGTTTCGTAAATTTACTTTAAAAATCTCTGGTAAAAATGAACTGGTTAGTATATGATAATTACGTTGTAAATAAAATTAAGTTTATATAGTAAGGACAGGATGAACATGAAAATAGGATTTGATAACGACAAATATCTGAAAATGCAATCAGAACACATTAAAGAACGTATCAGCCAGTTTGGCAATAAATTATATCTGGAATTTGGCGGCAAGCTTTTTGATGATTATCATGCATCCAGAGTACTTCCAGGCTTTGCTCCTGACAGTAAGCTCCGTATGCTGATGCAGCTCTCTGATCAGGCTGAAATCGTCATTGTCATCAGCGCCGGTGACATTGATAAGAATAAAATCCGCGGTGACCTTGGTATCACATATGATTCTGACGTACTCCGTCTGATCGATGTGTTTAAAGAATGCGGACTGTATGTAGGAAGCGTTGTGATTACCCAGTATGCCGGTCAGAACAGTGCAGATGTATTCCGTACCCGTCTGCAGAAACTGGGCATTAAAGTATATACTCACTATATGATCCCTGGATATCCAAGCAATATTCCTCTGATCGTCAGCGATGAAGGTTATGGAAAAAATGATTATATCGAAACAACCCGTCCTCTGGTTGTTATCACTGCACCTGGACCGGGAAGCGGAAAAATGGCTACCTGTCTTTCCCAGCTGTACCATGAACACAAGCGCGGCATCAATGCCGGATATGCAAAGTTTGAGACGTTCCCTATCTGGAATATTCCACTGAAGCATCCGGTGAATCTTGCCTATGAAGCTGCCACCGCAGACCTGAATGATGTGAACATGATCGACCCATTCCATCTGGAAGCTTATGGCGAAACTGCTGTCAACTACAATCGTGATGTGGAAATTTTCCCGGTATTAAATGCCATGTTTGAAAAGATTTCCGGAGAAAGCCCATATAAGTCTCCAACTGATATGGGTGTAAATATGGCCGGCAACTGCATCTGTGATGACGAGGTCTGCAAGGAAGCTTCCCGCCAGGAAATCATCCGCCGTTATTATAATGCTCTGAACGGACTGGTATATGGTACTTCTACTGAAGAAGAAGTGATGAAAATTGAACTGATCATGAAACAGGTGGGCGTCAGCAAGACTGATCGTCAGGTTGTAAATGCTGCTCTCAAACGCAGTGAAGAAACAGATGGTCCTGCTGCTGCCATGGAACTGGAAGACGGAACCATTGTAACCGGTAAGACGACTGATCTTCTCGGTGCATCCGCAGCGCTTTTGCTGAATGCATTAAAAATACTTGCCGGTATCGATCATAAAAAGAAGGTCATCTCTCCGGCTGCGATTCGTCCGATTCAGAAGCTGAAGACCGAATATCTGGGAAGCCGTAATCCACGTCTTCATACCGATGAAGTATTGATTGCACTTTCTACAAGTGCTGAAAACAATCCGGATGCCCAGGCTGCTTTAGCTCAGCTGCCAAAATTAGCCGGCTGTCAGGTCCACACCAGTGTCCTGCTTTCCTCTGTGGACATTAAGACTTTCAAACGACTTTCCATTCAGTTTACTTCTGAACCGGTTTATGAAAGCAAACGAATTTATCATTAAAAAAATGAATTAGTTTTATCAGAACTACTCATAAAGAATTTCGGATTTTCCATTTCAATTTTAAAAAAAATCAGATATAATCATTTGCATGATAAAATGCACAAAGGTGTGTAATCTTCTATGGGAGATAGCACACCCTTTTTTTGATTTTAAGGAGGAACATTTATGCCAGTAAAATATGTATTTGTCACAGGAGGTGTGGTATCCGGCCTTGGTAAAGGTATTACCGCAGCATCTCTTGGACGTCTTTTAAAAGCTCGTGGATATAAGGTCACTATGCAAAAATTTGACCCTTACATTAACATTGACCCGGGAACTATGAATCCGATTCAGCATGGAGAAGTATTCGTCACCGACGACGGAGCTGAAACGGATCTGGATCTTGGACATTATGAACGTTTTATTGACGAAAGTCTCACCAAAAATTCCAACGTTACCACCGGTAAAATTTACTGGTCAGTACTCCACAAAGAACGCCGTGGTGATTTCGGCGGAGGAACTGTTCAGGTAATCCCACATATTACAAATGAAATTAAAAGCCGTTTCTATCGTAATTATAATGAAAATGAAACTCATATCGCCATTATCGAAGTCGGCGGTACGGTAGGTGATATTGAAAGCCAGCCATTTCTGGAAGCAATTCGTCAATTTCAGCACGATGTAGGACGGGAAAATGCTATTTTGATCCATGTTTCCCTGATTCCTTATCTGAAAGCTTCCGGTGAAATGAAGACTAAGCCAACCCAAACCAGTGTAAAACAGCTGCAGGGCATGGGTATCTGGCCTGATATTCTGGTATGCCGTTCTGAATATCCTCTGGAAGATGGGCTGAAGGAAAAAATTGCACTGTTCTGCAATGTCCCTGTCAGTCATGTGCTTCAGAATCTGGATGTGGAATATCTGTATGAGGCACCGCTTGCCATGGAAGAGGAGCATCTGGCACAGGTAGCATGCGAATGTTTAAATCTTCCTTGTCCGGAACCAGATCTTACAGACTGGAAAGCTATGGTAGAAGCTCTTCGCCATCCGACAAAAGATGTCACCATTGCATTGGTCGGTAAATATATTCAGCTTCACGATGCCTATATCAGTGTAGTCGAAGCTCTGAAACACGGTGGTATTGCAGAACATGCTACGGTTCATATTAAATGGATTGATTCAGAACTGTTAAATACAGAAAATGCAGATGAAATGCTGGGTGATGTCAGCGGTATCCTTGTGCCTGGTGGTTTCGGCGGTCGAGGCATTGACGGCAAAATTGCCGCTATTCATTATGCCCGTACTCACCAGATCCCATTCCTTGGTCTGTGTCTTGGCATGCAGCTGGCAATTGTCGAATATGCACGTAATGTTGCCGGACTGAGGGATGCCCACAGTATTGAATTAGACCCTTCTACCACTCATCCGGTCATTGCCTTAATGCCGGATCAGGAAAATGTAGAGGATATTGGCGGTACTTTACGCCTTGGTTCTTATCCTTGTGTTTTGGATAAATCCACAAAAGCTTATGAACTTTACGGAACAGAGCAGATTGCAGAGCGTCACAGACACCGCTATGAAGTCAATAATGATTACCGCAAGATTTTAACCGATAATGGGCTTACCCTTTCCGGTCTGTCTCCTGACGGTCGAATTGTAGAAATGATCGAAATCAAAGAACATCCATTTTTCATCGCTACTCAGGCTCACCCGGAATTAAAGTCCAGACCAAATCGCCCACATCCGTTATTTAAAGGATTCGTGAAAGCATCTCTTGAGAAGCAGGATGCCAAATAAATCTTTTCGAAAAAAGCTGTTGTAAAACAACCATTCTCCAAGGCAGCGATCTCATGTAAACATGGAATCGCTGCCTTTTTTGTATATGTTATCTAATATTATGATTATTTTACTGCTCATCTCTATGTTCCTAAAACAACCTGGCATCTTTTCAAATAGAACGATATACCATATTTTCGTATAATATCGATTTCTTCTTCTTTCAGTTCTTCTTCGTAATCAGTCTCATCAATCTGTCGCAAAGCATCCTGACATGCCTTATTCAGATCTTTATCATGTGCATATTTCACTTCTATGATCCATCTTTTAACGCAGTACAAAATTCATTCAGCAAACTTCCATCTTTAGAAACATTTTCTTTAAAATATGTCATGATTTGCGTCACAAATATGTCTCGAATTTCCATATTTGGTATTGCCAGATATATTTCGCGCCCGCCGGATTCGCCCCTCTGTGTCAAATATCCGGTTGTAAACAAAACGCTCCATATATGCTCGATATCTGAATACATTTCTTTATATGTAAGTTCCTGATGAATTTCTTTTCGTATTTCTTCTCCTGCAATCAAACGTTCGATTTCTCTTTTTGTTGTCTTATTTTCTGAATATTGAATAAATCTTTTCACAGCATCATTACTACTTGTATTGATCCAGTAATTCTGCGGCAAAGCCTTCGGATCATCCTGCAGTGTATCGCAGTAATTCAGTACATCCCATGGACAATATACGTCTATATTTCCAAAACGATAACCATCATACCATTCTTTTACAGTTGGATAACTGTCTTCACATTCATAATATTCTAACATCGTTTTTACTTCCGAATCCGTAAAGCCAAAGTATTCATCAAATCGTACATCTGTAATAGAACGAATCTTGAGATTGTTCAAACCTGTGAAGATACTTTCTTTTGCGATCCTCATGCACCCGGTCATTACTGCAAACTGAAGGCTGTCATTTGTCTTTAATGCCTGGCCCAGCAGTCCTCGAATCAGATTGGTCATCTGATCATAATATCCAAATTCAAAAGCTTTTGCCAATGGCACGTCATATTCATCTATCAAAATAATTACTTTTTTCTCATATGCCTTGCATAGAAGTTCCGATAATTTTCGCAATGAATTAAACAGAAATGCCTCATTCATATCATCTTGCAAAAGCTTTTTATAGATTTGCTTATCATAATCGGTAAGCTTCTCATTTTCCAGTAAATACTGGAACTTTCCCACTGTATCATTTATAAGGAAGAGCATATTCTCCCGTGCTACTTCATAAGTAACTGCAGCATCCATCCCTTTTAAAGACAGAAAAATAACCGGATATTTTCCCATATATTCTCTGCAAACCCACTTTTCTTCCGCAATCTTTAATCCTTCAAAGATCTTTTTATCACCTTCGACGGAGAAAAAATTCTTCAACATACTCATATTCAATGATTTTCCAAATCTTCTTGGGCGGGTAAACAGCGTCACTTCTGACCAGTTTGAAACCAATTCCAGGATCATTCCTGTTTTATCTACATAGTAAAAGTCGTCTTCCCTGAGTTTTGCAAAATCATCAATTCCGATTGGAAGTTTCTTTTTTCTGCCATTCATATTCGGCGCCCTCCTTTTATTGATTTCATTTTGTTTATTGTATCAGTTTTCTTCTGTTTTTGATACCCCCATGCATATATTTCTTCTTCCTTGACGCAAGTCCGATTTCGGACTATAATAATTTTAGTCCGATTTCAGACTTAGGAGGTTATTATGAATACATCGGTTACAATCAGTGCCTGCCAGGCACGGTTTAATCACATTAACAAAAAGCTCATTGACATTTATCATGATGCCTGTCAACGAGCCGGTTTATCTACCAGCATGTTTGATATTTTATATTCCATTGTGGAAATGGGAAACGGATGCCGGCAGACGGACATCTGCCAGGCTTGCTATATTCCAAAGCAGACCGTTCATTCCTCTATTCGTAAAATGACAGAAGAAGGCTATCTTACCCTGGTTTCCGGCAAAGGAAGAGAAAAGCAGATTTATCTGACGGAAAAGGGCGAGAAAATTACAGAAGAAAAAATCCTGCCAATCATAAATGCAGAAAATGAAGCCTTTCATCACATGTCTGCCAAAGCCCCACAGATCCTGCTGGATCTTCTGGAAGAATATATTACCAGACTGGACACGACTATGATGGCTATACCGTCTGACGGAAAGGAGCGTGCATAACATGATACAGTTATCCGATCATTTTACATACCCAAGACTGCTGCGTTTTGTATTTCCATCTATTGTTATGATGATTTTTACTTCTATTTATAATGTGGTAGATGGATTGTTTGTCTCCAACTTTGTTGGAAAATCTGCCTTTGCAGCCGTGAATCTGACGCTTCCTTTTGTAATGGCTTTTTCCGCTCTTGGCTTTATGATTGGAACCGGAGGAAGTGCCATTGTTGCCAAGACTTTAGGCGAAGGAAATACAAAGAAGGCGAATGAGTACTTTTCCATGCTTGTTTATGTCGCGATCATTGGCGGAATCATTTGCAGTATTACCAATGCCCTGATGATCAGACCAGTTGCCATTCGGATGGGGGCAACCGGCGAACTTCTTGAAAATGCAGTTTTATACGGAAGATTAAGCAGTATTTCCATGACCGCTTTTATATTGCAAAATGTGTTTCAAAGTTTCTTTGTTGCAGCTGAAAAGCCAAAGCTTGGATTGGTCGTGATCGTTTCTGCCGGTGTCACAAATATGATTCTGGATCTCCTGTTTGTAGGGATTTTCCATTGGGGTGTAGCCGGTGCTGCTTATGCCACCAACTGCAGTGAGTTTGTAGGCGGACTTATACCATTATTTTACTTCTTCCGTAAGAATTCCAGCAAGCTCCGGCTTGGAAAGACCAGATTTTATGGTAATATTCTGTGGAAAGCCTGTGCCAACGGTTCTTCCGAACTGATGACAAGTCTTTCCAGCTCTGTGGTGAATTCCATGTACAATCTGCAGCTCATGAAGTTCTGTGGTGAAAACGGCGTTGCCGCCTATGGAATGATTATGTATGTAAACTTCATTTTTACGGCTATTTATATTGGATATTCCATGGGCAGTGCCCCGATTGTCAGCTATCATTACGGTGCAAAAAATCATCCTGAATTGCAAAACATTCTGAAAAAAAGCCTGAAACTGCTGGGCATAGCATGTGCTTTCCAGTTTACTCTGGCCCAGCTGATTGCCTCACCACTGACTCAGCTGTTTGTGGGATATGATGCTCAGTTATTCCAGCTGACGCGACATGGATTCAGAATTTTCAGTCTGACTTTCCTGATCTGTGGATTTAACATCTATGGTTCTTCTTTCTTTACTGCATTAAACAATGGACCTCTGTCCGCACTGATTTCTTTTCTGAGAACGCTGGTCTTCCAGTTGGGTGTACTTTTGATACTTCCACACATTCTTGGTATCGACGGTATCTGGGGTTCCGTAGCAGTGGCTGAACTTCTGACATTGACGGTTACTCTGTGCTGTCTGATCAGTCAGCGAAAAAAATATCATTATGCATAACAAAAGAGGGAATTGCTCCATCATTTCTGATTTGAGCGTTCCCTCTTTTCTTTTAATATGCAATGATCTCGTATCCGTCTTCCGTAATCAATATCTGAATCTCCCACTGGGCTGATGGCTTTCCATCCTCTGTATACACAGTCCATCCATCCTCCTCGTCCTGAACGATATCTGCACTTCCCATATTGATCATCGGTTCGATGGTGAACATCATGCCTGGTACCATAAGCATCTCTTCTCCCCGTCTGGATACATAGCTTACCCATGGATCTTCGTGAAATTCCAGACCTACACCATGACCACCGATTTCACGCACTACAGAATAACCATTAGACTTTGCGAAATCATTGATTGCCTGCCCCATATCTCCTAAAAATCCCCATGGTTTTACTTCTTTTAATCCAACTTCGATGCTTTCCTTTGTCACCTCTACCAGTCTTCGCTTTTCTTCCGAAACTTCGCCGATACAGAACATTCTGGAAGAGTCTGAAAAATATCCATTCAATATTGTAGACACATCTACATTCACAATATCTCCGTCTTTCAACACGACCTTATCCGACGGGATACCATGGCACACTACTTCGTTGATGGAAGTGCACACACTCTTCGGAAATCCTTCATAATCCAGTGGTGCCGGGATACCGCCTCGTTTTGTGGTTTCATCGTAAACCCACTGATCGATCTCTTCTGTGGTAATGCCGGCTTTGATATGCTCTGCCACATAATCCAGTACGGCAATATTGATCTTTGCACTTTCTCTGATCGCCGCAATCTGCTCCGGAGTCTTAATCATAGAATGATCCGGCACCTCCGCTCCTTCTCTTGCGAACTGTGCAATCTTCTCATCAAATGCTTCATGGCATTTCTTGTATTTTTTCCCACTGCCACACCAGCAGGCATCATTTCTTCCAAGTTTCACTTTCTCTGACTTCCTTTCTCTACAGTAAAAGCCGACTGTATACACAGCCAGCTTTCACTTTTCGTATCATTTCTTCTCTCGTCTGTTAGGCATGGATTCCTGTTACTTCGTAGTCCTGTGCTTCTACTGCATTTTTCAGCACGTCATCCGCTACTTCTGTACTCATCGTAACAACTGCTGTTCCGCTTTCATGGCTGACAACTGCTTCTGTTACTCCTTCGATTGCTTCCAGAGTCTTCTTTACTCTGGCCTCACAGTGTCCACACATCATTCCCTTAATCTCCATTGTCTTTTTCATCTCTGTTGTCTCCTTTTCTTGTGTATTTTGATTTTCATCCTTCTTTATTTCTATCTGTTTTTTATGATTTTTATGCTTCCAGTCTTTTCCTGCATCATACATTGCGAACAGATTCAATCTCAGTGCATTGCTGACAACGCAAAAACTAGAAAGGCTCATAGCTGCCGCTCCGAACATCGGATTTAATTTCCAGCCGAATATAGGATACCACAAACCTGCTGCAAGTGGAATACCAATCACATTATAAAAGAATGCCCAGAACAGATTTTCATGAATATTCCGAAGCGTAGCACGGCTTAAACGTATCGCAGCAGGCACATCCAGAAGACGGCTCTTCATCAGAACCACATCTGCCGCATCGATAGCAATATCGGTTCCTGCCCCGATCGCCATACCAATATCTGCACGCGTCAGTGCCGGTGCATCATTGATACCATCTCCGACCATCGTCACTTTTCCTTTTTCTTTTAACTTGCGGATCACTTCTTCCTTTCCATTTGGAAGCACTCCGGCTATAACTTCATCCACACCCGCCTGTTTTCCGATGGCTATGGCTGTACGCTCATTATCTCCGGTCAGCATGACCACATGAATGCCCATATTTTTCAGTTCTGTAATAGCCTGATAACTGTCTTTTTTGATAACATCTGCCACCGCAATCATACCGATCAGACACTGATCTTCTGCAAAAAACAATGGTGTCTTTCCTTCTTCTGCCAGTGCTTCTGCTGTCGCTGCAATCTCAGGCGGAATCTTCGCATAATTTTCTATAAATTTTCGATTTCCTCCTGCCAGACGAACTTTTTTCTGTATACCTGTCAGACCATTTCCGGCTACTGCTTCAAATGCCTCCACCGCATCACAGGTCAACTGTTTTTCCTGCGCCAGACGGACAATCGCATGTGCCAGCGGATGTTCACTCTTCTGTTCCAGCGCAAGTGCTGCCAAAAGCAGGTGCTCTTCACTATAACCCTCTGCCGGAATCATATCCGTAACTTCCGGTTCTCCGCTTGTAATGGTTCCCGTCTTGTCCAGTGCTACAATCTCCGTCTTGCCGGTCTCTTCCAGTGATACCGCCGTTTTAAACATAATACCGTGCTTTGCACCCATCCCGTTGCCGACCATAATCGCCACTGGCGTAGCCAATCCCAGGGCACACGGACAACTGATCACCAGTACGGAGATTCCTCTTGCAAGTGCAAACCCTACACTCTCACCAGCCAGCAGCCAGATGAATATCGTCACCACTGCAATGCTGATAACTGCCGGAACAAATATGCCAGAAACACGATCTGCCACTTTGGCAATCGGCGCTTTGGTGGCTGCCGCATCACTGACCATCTGAATGATCTGTGACAATGTCGTATCCTCACCGACTCTGGTAGCTTCACAGCGCAAAAAACCAGATTGGTTTAATGTCGCTGCAGAGACACTGTCTCCTTTTTCCTTGTCCACCGGAATACTCTCACCGGTCAGGGCCGATTCGTTTACGGCACTGATTCCTTCTATCACGATACCATCTACCGGTATATTCTCACCCGGTCTTACTACAAACTGATCTCCGATGCGTACCTGTTCGATCCCTACTTCTGTTTCCCGGCCATCCCGAATCACGACAGCTGTCTTCGGTGCCAGCTTCATCAGGCTCTTTAAGGCATCTGTAGTCTTCCCCTTGGATCTGGCTTCCAGCATTTTTCCGACTGTTATCAATGTCAATATCATGGCTGCCGATTCGAAGTAAAATTCATGCATATAGTTCATCACTGCGTCTGCATCTCCAGCCACCTGCGCACCGGTCATGGCAAACAGCGCATACACACTGTAAATGTACGATGCTCCGGATCCCAGTGCTACCAGTGTATCCATATTCGGAGATTTGTGCAGAATTCCTTTGCATCCACTTACAAAAAACTTCTGATTGATCACCATGACTGCTGTCGTGAACAACAGCTGCACCAGCCCCATAGCCACATGATTCCCATCAAAAAAGGATGGCAGCGGCCAGTTCCACATCATATGTCCCATAGACACATACATCAGTGGAATCAAAAGTATCACCGATGCAATCAGGCGTCTCTTCATCTTAGGTGTCTCGGTATCCTTCAGCATATCATCGTAATTCGGCTGTGCACTGCCTGACTTATTCTCGCCACTCTTTTTTAAAGATGCTCCATACCCTGCATCCGTCACTGCCTGTATGATCGCATCCGCCGATGCACTTCCTTCCACTCCCATAGAGTTCGTCAACAGGCTCACTGAACAGGATGTCACTCCCGGCACTGCCGAAACAGCCTTCTCCACCCTGGCACTGCAGGCTGCACAGCTCATCCCTGTTACCTGATACTGTTCCATCTCACACTTCACCTTCCTTACTTCATGAGTTTGGGCAAAACATTTACCAGCTCCTGAATGACATCATCATTTCCTTCCCGAATATTCTCTGCCACACAGGTCTCGATATGATTTGCTAGCAATTTTTTATTAAAACTGTTCAGTGCTGCATTGATGGCCGATACCTGAACCAGAATATCAATACAATATGCATTCTTCTCCAACATCCCCTGAATTCCACGTACCTGCCCTTCGATCCGCTTCAGCCGGTTCATCAGATCCCGATACTCTTTATCAGATCGCTCCTTGTGCTTCTCACTGCAGCAACAGACTTCTTCCATCTTATCTTCTCCCATTGATATCTGCTCCTTTCCCGCTTAGCAATACCCCATGTGGGTATATATATCTGTTTCAATAGTATATACCCCATATGGGTATTTGTCAATATATCAGATGTGAGATGCCGAGGCATTCTTGAAAAAAAGCAGTGATTTCATGATGACACGAAATCACTGCCTTGGGGAACGGTTGTTTTGCAACAGCCTTATTCTTTAAAGTGCTTTTTTAATTGCTTCTAATAATTCTTCATAACTTTCATATGCCGGAAGCTCCGGATGATCTGCTTTAATCTGTTCTGTACTGCGGAACAGAAATCCTGCTTTGCTTGCCTGAATCATGCCTAAGTCGTTGTAGCTGTCTCCGCTGGCAATGGTGTCATATCCAATGGACTGCAAAGCCTTCACGGTTGTCAGCTTAGAATCATGGATACGCATACGGAATCCTGTAATTTCTCCACTTTCAGCAACTTCCAGTGTATTACAGAAGATCGTTGGCCAGCCCAGCTTCTTCATCAGTGGTGTGGCAAACTGTGTAAAGGTATCGCTGATAATGATCACCTGTGTCATAGCGCGAAGCTCATCTAAAAATTCTTTTGCGCCAGGCATTGGATCAATCTTAGCAATTGTTTCCTGGATCTCTTTCAGTCCCAGACCATGCTCTTTTAAAATACCAAGTCTCCATTTCATCAGTTTGTCATAATCCGGTTCATCACGAGTTGTCTTCTTTAACTCCGGAATGCCGCTTTCTTCTGCAAAGGCAATCCAAATCTCCGGTACCAGTACCCCTTCCAGGTCCAAGCAAACAATATTCATGTTTCTCATCCTCCATGCTTCTTACTTATCGGCAGCAAATGCTTCGCCGAATATCGTATGACGATACTTATTTAACGCTTCATAAAGAATCATTCCCAGAACTCCGCAGGAAATCACTTCTCCGATGCCAACTGTCAGCATCATAAATGGAATCGGAAGATTTACTCCATAACCATAATACAATGTAAATGGCACGATCAGTGCATTTGCTGCAATCGGAGGTAATGGAGCCAGCCATTTGCTGCTTCTGCGCAGCTTCCAGGTGAAGACTGCACCGATCAAAGTTGCAATACTTCCAAAGATCACATCCATAAGAATGGCGCCTCCCAGGAAATTCGAGATGATGCATCCCACAAAAAGTCCCGGTATCGCAGCCGGCGTAAACACCGGCAAAATCGTCAGTGCTTCTGAAATACGCACCTGTACCTCTCCGAAACTAAATGCTGCAAACACTGTGGTCAGCACAACATACACTGCTGCAATCGCTGCAGCCTGAACCATAAATAAAGTACCTTTGTTTTTCATATTCTGTTTTCTCCTTTAGTTTTATTTTACGAGTGGAAGGTCTCGAACACTCGGTTTGACTTGAATTGCTTTATTTGCAGAGTTCTTCTGCCATAGCTTCCAGCTGCTGAATATTTTCATCTTTGACAGCAGACATAATTGTGCAGCTGTTTTCCAGCCAGGTAATATTCTTGCTCTTTTCGAATTTAGCCTTGATCACTTTACCTGCCATAGGTGCCCATGATCCATTCTCGATGATACCGATGGTACGGTTCTGGTAATTACGTTCTACCAGTTCATCCACAAAAGTTCTCATGAATGGGAAGGTTTCTCCATTGTAAGTCATAGATGCAAGCACCAGCTTACCATAGCGGAATGCATCTTCTACTGCTTCTGCCATATCGCAGCGTGCCAGATCAAACAGTGTCACCTTCGGGCAGCCTTTTGCTTCCAGCTTCTCTGCCAGCATCTCTGCAGCTTTCTTTGTATTGCCATAAACAGAAGCGTAGGCAATCACTACACCTTCGGATTCTACTTTATAAGATGACCAGATATCATATTTTTCAATATAGTGTCCCAGATTTTCTGTCAGAACAGGTCCATGCAGTGGGCAGATAATCTGAATATCCAGTGCTGCTGCTTTCTTCAGCAATGTCTGTACCGGTGCACCATATTTTCCGACAATACCGATATAGTAACGGCGCGCTTCGCAGTCCCAGTCTTCTTCCACATCCAGTGCTCCGAATTTTCCGAATCCGTCTGCGGAAAACAGAACTTTCTCTGAGCTTTCATACGTAACCATAACTTCTGGCCAGTGTACCATTGGTGCAAATACAAAGGTCAATGTGTGTGAACCTAATGCCAGGGATTCTCCATTCTTTACTTCCAGCTTCTGATCTCCCAGTTCCATATCCGGGAAAAAGTTCTTCATCATGCCAAATGTCTTCGCATTTGCCACAACTGTCGTATCCGGATATGCTTTCATAAAGTTATGAATATTCGCTGCATGATCCGGTTCCATATGCTGAACCACAAGATAATCCGGTTTCTTTCCATCTAATACTTTTGCAATATTTCCCAGCCATTCCTCTGTAAAGTTGGCATCTACCGTATCCATAACGGCAATCTTCTCATCCATGATTACATAGGAATTATATGCCATACCATTTGGTACATCATACTGTCCTTCAAATAAATCTACCTGATGATCATTCACACCAACATAAAAAATACTATCTGTAATAAACATATGTCATTCCTCCATGTTATGTATTTTTCACTTACATTTTATCGTTGCGCCCTCATTGTAGCACAGGTGCATTTCCAGTTCAATGCACTTTTACATTATATCTCAGTAAAAGAGAATCGTTCTTTTGTTCCTGTTGCATCAATATCATACACAATCGTCCCATCTTCCAGAATGGTTTTCTCCCAAGTCAGATTCTGGTCTTTGATTTTGGAGCGGACATAGGCATCCGTATCGTCTGTCTCTATCTCATCTATGAAAATGTCCCGCATCTGATTATTGGCACATTCATTGAAAATCTCCCATACCGTTTCGTAACATTTTTTCATGCCTGATCCCCACCTTTTTTATATCTTTTTACAGTCTGATGAAAAATACTGCGAATCTTAGACTTGCGCTCTGTACCATATCCTTTGAAACCTTTTACACGGCTCAGAGCTGCACGATGACCGCTGCCCATACGTCCTGTTATACTCTCCAGTCTCTCTTTTGTAAAACGCATGCGCTCTGCTGCCAGACGATCTGCTGCCTGTTTCTTTTCTTCCAAAGCTTCTCCGGCTGCCTGCTTCTTTTCTTCCCAGGCTTCTCCGGCTGCCTGACTCTTCTGCTGTACCGTACTTACAAACTGCTCCATATGCTGATTCAGTGCTTCTTCCATCGCTGCTACATTGCGTTCAAAACCAGTCAGTGCAGAAACTGTCAATGTCGCATCGATTGACAGCAATGCCATAAAGATCAAGGAGAACAGTTCCATCAAAATCGGTGTAATCCACTGAGTGGCATCCTTCGTCGCCGGTGCAATCACATAAATCACCAGAAGGCCTGCCGCACCAAATCCCACCGATGCCGGGAAACACACTCTTCCATTGATATTCAGCGGTACATCACTGTAATCCCACCAGTATGCGTGAAATAATTTCTCTAATCCCCAGGATGTCACATACTCCAACACAATGCTTCCAAAGAAAGCCACCAGAAATACCTGCCACCAGGTATAGTTCACCTGCCCCTGATTCTGATTTGTAAACCAGTCCATCAGTGCCATGATTGTCGCAGCACCGACTCCATAAATAGGGCAAACCGGTCCATAGAGAAATCCCCTGTTCTGCCAGGAACCACTCTTTACCGTACAGAAAATAGATTCATAAATCCATCCCATACAGCTGAATATTACAAAATATACAAAATATTTACTGATCCACATATCTTCCTCCTTATTCCAGACTCTTATTTCTATTTTTTTCCTGTATCATCTGAACTGCTTCTTTCACTGCCTGTTCCTCTTCCTGCTTTGCAATCTTTCGTGCCAGGGAAATGGTATGAATCAGGTTGCTGATCAAAATAACCGCCAGTGGAAGCAATATAAGCGGCACAAAAATCAGTGGATTTGCTGTCAGTCGTGACAGCTTTCCAAGGATAATAGAGTGATAAATCACTCTCCCCAGCAGATCATCCGATCTTACCTCATAGGGATCCACCGTATTATTGGCATCACCCCGGGTACGGTAAATCCATTGTCCCTCATCCTGCTCCGCACTGACAACACGATGTGTATTTACAGCTCCACCTAACGCAGGATCAGAAGAATAGAAGGAAATGATATCTCCTGTCTGAATCTTGGCAGGATCTGTCCTCTTCACAATAATCAGCGTATCCACCGGATACGTCGGTTCCATACTTCCGGTCGTCACGCGGAACACAGTGTAGCCCATGATCTCAGGCGCTTTTCCAGGCTTCGTCAGTACCACAGTACAAAGCACAATTATGGCAATTGCAATCACCAGCACTGATACTGTATTGATGATACCATATATTAATTTTTTCAACATATATGATTAGTCCTCTTTTTGATTCTTCTTCTCTTTGCGCTCCTGTAAAGCATCTTTGATATAGCGGGAAAGACTGTTGGCTTCTGCCTTTGCAAGCGCCTTTTCTTTCTCTTTCTCCGCTTTTGCCAGCTTCTCTTCTGCCTGTTTTCGAGCCTTCTGCGCTGTCGCCACAGCTTCTTTTGCCTGAGCCTCAACTGTCGATATCTTCTGTGTGGCTTTTTCCAAATTTGTGCGATTTCTGTCTAATTCCATTCTGATTTTGACAGTTTCCGACTCTATCTGCTCTTTTGCTGATTTTTCTGTCATAAGCTCTTCCTGGGTCGTCCTTAACTGCTCTTCTGTCTTCTTGGCTTTTGTCAGATTCCGTTCCGAAGATTTCTTCATCTCTGCCAGTTTCTTTTCCGCACTCTTTTGCGCCTCTGCCAGTTTCTTCTCTGCACTTTTTTGTGCCTCTGCCAGCTCCAGTTCTGCGCTCTCCTGTGCCTCTGCCAGTTTCTTTTCTGCACTCTCCTGCGCCTCTGCCAGTTTCTTCTCTGCACTCTCCTGCGCCTCTGCCAGCTCCAGTTCTTTCTGTTTTCTTGTCGCCTTCTCTGTTTCCAGCTGCTGCTGAAGTTGGGCCAGGCTCTCTTCCATCTGATCTTTCATATCCTGAAGATATTCCATCTGCTGGTTCATCGCATCCAGCTGCCAGTTCAGATCATCCAGATTTTTCTCCAGTTCTTCCCTTTTTTCTGTCTCTTCTTTGAGCTTTGCTTCTGCATCCAGCTGCGCCTGAGTTACTTCTTCTATGATGACTTTTCGTATTTCCACATCCGGAATATCATAATCATCTACAATCTCTTCTTTTATTTCTTTTTTAAATTTCGGTTTTACCGGCTCACGCTTCTTCTGAGCTATCTCTGTCATCTTTCGGGGATCAGACTCCAAAAGACTCTTGAATACCGTATAATTTGTGATCAGATTTGTATACATCTGAATCAGGTATTCCTCATCGAACTCCAGAGCAGTGTCTCTTTCTTCGATGGTGTACCCGACTTCATCATAATTTTCAATAAACTGCCATAATTTATAGCATGCTCGGTAATCCGGGTCTTTCATCATCAGGTTTGTTCTCTGAATCGGACTTCGTACCATAGCACATCCCGCCATAATATCACAAAAAGAACTGGTACAAAGCGCTCTTGCCATACGGCGCACACGATCAATTCTTTTAAACACATCCATATTGTCATTGTCATTTTCAGCAAAGCTCTGGCGATTCTTAATCGTCATTTCTATTTTATAAGAAATTTCCTCATAAGCATCATCCACCTTGCTTTCCATACTCATGGTATTGCAGATCTCATCACCTGTTGACCAGAAAATAATATCTGTACGTTTATCTACAAAGCTGAACAGCCGCTGGATCAAATGATACACAAACCGGTTCTCATACAGATCATAGCTTTCTTCTGTCGTCACATTCAGAATCTTTGTCGGTTGAATCTCTCCGGCTGCATTGCTGCTGATAAACTGTGTATTCATGCTCAAATGACGTACACTGTCTGCCGTGATCTTCTTTGCCAGAGCCACCGGCACGACTTCTTCTGTTGTTGCAATAAAACGTCTCGGCTTATCAATAATATTAAAAATCGACTCCAGGCTGTCTTCCACAACAGACAGCCATCTCTCATCCACTACTTTATGGAGAACCCGATTGTTCTGCAGCAGGGTGTTCTCTCCTGCCTGCACCATCTCATACAAATACTGGAAATACCGGTCCTCTTCCAGTGCCTGCCCCACTTCATTGGTGTATTTGTAATATAAATCGTTAATCGTATTCTCCATTCGTTCTTCCTCGTTTTTTCAATTAATAAAAATTCTGAATTCTGCGCAGATATGCCGTACTGTCTTCCATGCCAACTTTACCAAAGGTCTTTTCTATGTAATTAATCAAACCTGTAATCTCATCACGCACAAACGCAACATTCATACTTTCAAATTTCTTCAGTACTTTTCTTGCTATAATATAATCCATTGCCCCGAGTTCTGTTCCGCCACATGCCACATATACCGGAATAAAATCATACATCTGCTTCATAATACGGTTTCCAAACGCCATCTTAAATCGCGTCTGAAGATATTCATCCAGCTTCTGAAGCTTGTCCAGCATTTCATCACTAATCGGATGATCCACTTTTGCTTTCTGGAACAGAAATTGCAGATGTTCTGCTGTCACATCACTGCCCGGATGCGGCGCACATTCAAAAGCATCTGCTCTCTCATTTAATTCAATCGGCATTGCACGGTCATACACCTTATCTGTGATCGTAAAGGTGGAATCATCATTGTTCGCCGTACCGATAAACCAGGTGGAATCTGTCACATGAATCTTACCTGATTCCAGCTTTTTCGGATCTCTTTCCCAGGCTGTCGGTACCAGATCCAGTACCCACTCTTCTTTACTTGGCATCTCCAATACGGAGAGCATTTCTGCAAAGTAATACTCTATACGGGCCAGGTTCATCTCATCCAACACAATAATGGTCGGCTCCGGACGATAATTAGCCTCATATAATGCTCTCAAAAATTCTGTTTCATTAAATCGCTTGGAAAATTCATTAAAATATCCCAGAAGTTCTGTACGGTCACGGAATGACGGCTGTACAGATACAATGGTTGCCGGATTATCCAGATAACGACTGAAAGAATACGGCAGACTGGTTTTACCTGTACCGGAAATACCTTCCAGGATCAGTAATTTACTGGATGCCATACCTGCCACAAACCTTCGTACAATTTCAGGTGTATAATACAGTCCCATCTGACTGGCTGCAAAAAGACGATAACCTTCTGCAAATTCTTCCAGATTAATCTCATTGTCATATACAGGATACTGAAAATCTTCATATTTGAGATCCACAAGGGTAAGCTTTGGAAAACGTCCCACCCAGTCTTTGTCTTTTCCTTCTGTCAACACAGCTTTTACAACCGGTGCTCCCTCTGCTCCTGCTGCCAGATTTCCTCCTGTCACATTCTCCAGTGTCGGAATGGTGTCATCTGTCAAAGCAGATGCCCCCACATAAGGGATTCTCTGGGTTCCTCCCATAGCATTTACCTTCAGTGCCAGGATGCTGTTTTTCTCATCCATCAGAGAGAGGACCTGCTTATTCAGTCTTCCGATCTCTTTGTATAATGCTGCATTATCTGTCTTATCAGCTCTTAACTGATGATGCAGAATGGCTCTGCGAATCAGAAGGATCACAATCGTTACAGGGATTGCAAATAACAGAAGCATCAATAAAATCGACAGAATCTTCTGAAACAGTGGGAACGTATCAAAATATGTCCTGAAAATGACAAAATACTGTGCCCATCCTATTACAAACAGATTTAAAAATGCTTCCAGCCAGGATACGAGATTATACACTACCTGAGACAACAGCTCATAGGCAAATTTCAAAAAGCTGCTCACTGATTTTCGTCCTCCCCGCTCTGCTTCTGCTCTTTTGCTCTGGCAAGTTCAGCCTCAGCCTGAGCGCGAAGTGCTTCTGCTTCTTCCTTCATCCTGCGTGCTTCTTCTAAGGCAGCCTGTGCTTCTTCTTTTTCTTTCTGAGCTTTTTCTTCATCATTTTGTCTGGCTGCCTGCTGTCTTGCCAGTTCTTGCTCCTGTGCCGTCTCCACCGCAATTGCTTTCTTCAGACGGATACTGATCATAATCAGATTATATACCTGATAAATAAAGAACAGCAGCATTGGAAGCACAATAACAAGCAGAAATCCGGTACTGCTGGACAGGAAATTCATCACCTTTCCTGCACCTGTAATGTGACCTACATATTTACCGACGATATCACCATCTGAGATCACATGCTGATCGGCAATTCCATTGTTGTTATCACCGATCGTAGTATAACTTCTCACATCTCCCACCGTCTCGATACTCTGAATACGGTGCGTATTTAATGCATACTGATTTTCAATAATTGTGTGGAAACAGATAATGTCTCCTTCTTTCAAATCTGCAGGATTACATTTGCGGATAAAAATCAGATCACCGGATGCGAATGTCGGTGACATGGAATCTGATTCTACTACCAGCGGTGTATATCCCAGCAAACTGGCTACATGGGTATTATCTTTTGTTGCCATCGTGGTAAATGCATACAGGGCCGCCACAAGGATGATCACCCATAAGATGACACTAAGTACCACAGTTCCGATACGTTTGATTGCTTTCATTTGTTTCTTTCTCCCTTTATCTGTTCTTTTTTTATCTTAACTCATTCTGGTCTTTCCGTAAACATTCGCTTGCAAAAAATTCCCAATTCTTGCGTCATCTCAGTTTTCACTGCCATCATCTCCGGCAAATCGAAGGCGGATGGCATATTCGGCAGCCTTTAATTCATCTGTGCAGGCTTCATCTGTTCCCTCCAGCCAGATATGTACCAATACTGCCTTATCCTCGTTCTCCTTCAAGGAAAACATCTTATTCTTGTCTGTCAGTTTCATGGATGTGGCAGACGGCAGTCCAAAGGTCTTTGTCTTTCCGGACTGACTGACCTGATCGCCCATTCCGGGATCATAAATCCATGTCTGTCCATCTGCGGTAAAGCTGATGCGCATGGCTTGCGGCAGACTGTCTGTCTTTGACGTAATTGCAGTTCCGTCTTCTGCACTCTCACTGCTGTTGGCACTGGTCAGATGTACTATCAGATCCTTCTCCGCCATAAAATGCAGTGTAAATTCCAGATAAGCACCACTGCTATCCGATACCTGACTTCCATTTTCAAAAGTAAATACCTTCTGATCTGATGTCGTTACCGGCTCCAGCGGCGTCTCTTCCATAGAGAACCCCTTTTCTTTCTGAATCCTCTTTGCAATCTCTGCAAAAGACAGAGTCTTCTTATACTGGTCTATCGTTTTGTGTGCATCCAGATCCATCCTCATGTCCAAATCTGATATAATATCCAGACTCATGGTCTTTACTTTTGCCTTATCTGCAATGGAAAACCATGCCACCGTAGCTGCCGTGACAGCCACCAATGCCAGAAGCACCAGCAGCACGGAAGTCAGCAGACGGCTTCGGACGATCCGTTCTTCTTCTGTTTGTTTCCTCATCATGTGCCCTCCTCCACTACTCCATAGAAGGCAAGGTGCAGATCTGCCTGCTGCAGACGGATTGCATTGGAACAATCCGGATCGCATCCTTCCAGATAAAAATAGATGTCTACCGGATAAATTTTATTTAAATCCATAGAAATCAGCGGTTTTGCCGGAGTTTCTATCTCTTCTGTTCCAAAGGAAATCGTATAATCTGCCACTGGTTCGCTGGGATCTGTGACCGGCTGCGGCGCATTGTTTCTCCATGCAAGCACCTGATTCTTTCCCAGCTTCTTACCATTGATGACCGTATTATATACCTGCTTATCTGTACTCATCTCTTCCTCTGTCAGTCTGACAATCACGGCTGCGGAGGCATTGTTATCAAACAGAAGCCCCAGCCGTGCCGCACTGAGCAATGCTCCATCTACGTTACTTCCAAGCACACCGTCTGTCTGATCCAGATACAGCTTCATCTTCGTACCCTGACTCCACCCTTCGCCGGATGCACGAAGGTAAATCCTGCCATGATAATAATTCTGTTCCTGTTTCACTAATTCAAATGCAGAAGCATTTCCAGACATTGTCACAGGTGCATAGACAAAATTTACCAAATCTGCTGTAGATACCGGGAACAGCTGTGTGGCACTCGTCTGATTTACCTGCTGAATCGCCACTGTCTCCTGACTCTGAAAACTACTGCCGCCTTTACTGCTGATCTGCAGCTCCAATGTCTCCTGACCGGTTCTCGCCGTCGCTGTACTGGTAGATACTGCACGGTTTGACGTAAACCAGGCAAACGTAGCCGCCGCCAACGCAAGCAGCGCCGCCAGCGTTGTAACACTCAGGAACCATGTCCTGAATACGTGCTTCATGTTTCTTCTCCTTTCCCTACTCCGCCTCTGTATCCACTCCGGCAAATGCCAGCTGAATCTCCGAAGCTTTATTCTGTACCGGATTCGAACACTGATCATCGCACCCTTCCAGATACAGCCAGTATTCTACAGAAGCTACTTCATCTTTCTCTAATGTGCAAAGACTTTTTCCTCCTGCCTGATATTCGTTCTCTTCCTCTTTTGCCTCTGCCATATACTCTCCGATCTTAATGGCCGGATCATCTGTGTAGGACGGCTTTCCGGATGCGGAAACAGAGGATACTACGGATGATGCACGGGAAATTGTTCTCACAGACTGGGCATTTCCCACAGCTCCCAGATCATCTAACTGAAAAATCATACTCTGTGTTCCTGTATGTGTTGTAATCTTCAGACCCAGCCTCATAGCAGCAAGCGCCTGAATGTCATTTCCTAATTTTAATTCTGTTTTATTGAAATATACCTGGCAAGGTGCATTTTGGCACTGCAGATATACGGTTCCATGAAGGGCATACTGATCTACATTCGCATCTGCATTGCGGTACAGCACAGTGATGCCCTGATTATTCTGTGCCGTTGCTGTAAAAAACTGATTCAAATCTGCTGTTGTCAATGGTTTTAACGTCTCCGGATTCCCGGATAATTTTAATTCGCATGTCTTATCAAATGGTCCACTCTGATTATTTGATATCAGCAGCACTGTGCCGCCTTTTCCAATACTTCCCCCCATTGGGGTCACATTTGTGGAAGCTCTACCCGCAAATGTAAACCACGCATACGTTGATCCTGTGATCATCAGCAAAATCAACAAAATCCATATTACCGACATTCCAAGAGAATGCTTTAATTTCTGAACTTCCCTGCTCATGGGCATCGCCCCCTTTTTCGTTAACTGCTGCTTGTTCCGGCAAACGATACTGCCAGATTTCTTAATGTCTGGCTGCAAAGATTCAAGGTGCAGTCTTCGTCACACCCTTCCAGCCAGATGTAAAGTTCTATTTCCACCGGTGCTCCGCTCTGTCCGTCTCCATTTCCGGAAATAGTACAGAGCTTCAGTGAATTATTTTTTAAAGTAACCTCTCCTGTATTCTGATTATAAATACAGTATGCATCTGAGGTATATGGCGCAAACGGTACCGTTGATCCGTCTGTTCTGGTACAGTCCAGTACGTATCCTTCCCGTCCTGTTGCTGTATTGTATTCTGCCTGAGGATTCTTCTTATCACTGATTGCAAAGATATATTCCCCTTGTATGGCTTGATTTTTTCCCGCTTTATGTACCACCAGCCCTACTCGAATGGCTGAAGAAATCGGATGATTCTCATCACTGTCTTCATATCCGATGTCCGACAGATAGATATCTGTTGCTGATCCATTGGTTCGCAGAAACAGACTGGTTCGATAATAATCATTCTGTCCACCACTTCCAAATATATCTGCTACCATCTTCGCCTGTCCCGCATTTCCTTCGGTAAACTCCAGAACCTTCTGAAAACCGCCGCTGATCCGGTTGGTTGATACCGGCACCAGCTGTCCGGAAAAGCTGTTCAGCACCGCCGCTGATCCATAGGTTCCATCATAGGCATTGCTGATTTGAAGATTCACTCCGGCTCCTGCCGCCATACGTACATTCGTAGTATGACGTCCTGTATTGTATACATACCAGGCATAGGTGGCTGACAATACCGCCACAAAAGTAATCAACAGCGCTGCCATGGCTATCGTGAGCCTGCGTCTCAGTTGTTTTGCATGATTCATATAGTTCGGCTCGTTCTCCTTTCCTGAACAGTATGCTCCATACTTACAACAAACGCCGCGTATCTGCGGCGTTTGCAATGTAAGCTATTTCAACTTTATCAAAAATTTATATGTCATACCCTGCTGTAACCTAAATGCATCCTCTGCACTTATAATTTCACCGTCATCTGAAGCATAATAAATATTTTCTATCATCTTATTGCTGTTCATGGCATAGCGGCCGGTAATCTCAGGAGTGGATTGAACCATAATCCACTTCTTCTTTCCTTCCAGTATGACAGAAGTCATCTCTTCTGTCTTTATCTCTATAGGATCTCTTTTACCAAAATCTACATACTGGGTATCTTCAAATATCTTTCCTGTAGAATCTTCCGAGATTGTGGCATGATATGTTCTGCGAATCATTCCGTCTGTATCTGAATCCTCATAATCTACCGATAACTGATAGCGTTCATCTGTCTGATCGTACGCCTGCTCTGATCCATCCTCATATATCAATGTCACTGTATAGACATCCAGATCGTTCAAATACTCTGAGAACGCAGTCGGGACTGTCTCAAGATCTTGATCCAGGTTCAGCTTCACAGAAACAAGTTCTGCTTCTTCACTTTCACTCTCTGATTCCGTTTCTGTCTCTGATTCCATCTCTGAAACCGATTCTGTCTCTTCTTCCGCTGGGATCTCCGTTTCTCCCTCCAGAATTATTTCTGTCTCATCCAGTTCTTTCTGACTCTCAGATTCCTCTATAATCTCTTCTGCTTCCTCACTGCCTGCTTCTTCACCAATATCCTGTTCTTCTGACTCTGTATAAATGAAATCTTCATTCTCTGATATCAACCAATCTTCAGCCTGTGCAAGCCTGTCCGTCTTTCCGTTCATACCTGCCATCACAAAGCCGACAGACAAAAGAACTGCACCGAATTGAAGGACTGTTTTCTTCTTCACGCTCATCCATCTCCTAAAAAAATTGATATTTTTGATAATAACATTTTTTATTCCTTTTTACAAGAATCTTTCTTGAACAGACTTTAGCCTGCCATCAGATATATCATATCTGTTTCTTTATTATTCTGAACGGTGTCATCCCAGGAAATACGTAAAATATAATAATTCACATAAAGAGCATTGGCATTTGCTTTTCCCGGCAGTGTTTCCTTCTCATTTGATCTCCAGTACAAAGGTTCCGCAGACTGCTGCACCTTATCATAGCCTCCATATGTTGTTTTATGATACAGATCTGTAGCATATTTCTCAGTAGAATCTACATTCAGATATTTCCCAGCTAATTCATCGCCCTTGCTGTATTGATTTCCAAGATAGCTGATCTCTCCATCTGGCTGCACAGAAGCTTTATATATTGTATAATGAAATCCGATATTCGTCGTATGCGCCAGCTGCAAATAATACTTTTCATTCTCGCCCTGACTGTATACACAGAAAACCACATCTTCATACTTCTTTTTCGAAACATCAATATTGCTGAGTTCCAGCTGCTGAATCGGCTGTGTATTTCCTGCACCGATACGAAGCGCATAAGGCAAATTTATCTGCGTCATAGTTTCCATGCTTCTCTGTCTGGAAAACCATGCCAGAACAGGTATCGTCAAAAGGAGCAGCGCAGCAATGATGACAGATATTACCGCCCGTCTTTTTCGCACAGATAAGGTGCCATCTTTCTTTTGTCCTGTATTCTTCTGCGGTTCATCCATTGGCTGATTCATGTAGCCTGTGCCTCCTTCTCTTTATAGTGCCTCCAACTTTAATTTCAGATAACGAACATTTTCCCCGAGATACTGGTCTCCCAGATTATAGAAGTCTGCTATCTCACCATATATAACCGGGTTAAAATCATTTCTCATTTGCCAGAGTATATCGGCTGTAACCTGGTCATCCTTGCTTTCGTATCTGAAATATTTGCCATTCTGGCTCATTTTTTCATATAAGTTCTTCGGCAGTGCCTTAGGATTTCCAGACGTATTCTCGCCGGTCACCGGTTCTTCCAGAAATAATATCGGTCGGTTTCCGGTTGCAGTCTGATCCTTCCTCAAATAAGAACCAAGTATTTCCGGCCAGATCCAGTAAATCTGCACCGGATAAGCGGTGTCTTTTTTCGCATTTTCCACTGCCCAGGTAAGCGTCCCATCTGTATTTCTGGTTAGTGTACTTCCATTATCAAGCGTCATTGTCCATGCGTCTGCATCTTCTGAAATCCAGCCTTCGTAGGAATTCGTTCTTTGCTCATATCCTGCAAATAAAAGAACATGTCCTTTCACCAGCTCCTGCGCCGTCTTATCTGCTTTTACTATAGTACTTTCCGTACCATTCGTATAACCGGTAAGTCCCAGGTTCAAAGTAACATTCAGTGATCCATCTTTATGAGAAATAATATAAAATCTCAGCATTCCCGAGGTTCCAGGTTCGATCCCCAGATTGTTCTGGTTATTTCTCATATTGCTTTCATTTACAATTGACCATGTGATAGAAGTATGACTGCCATCTGTCGTTATATAGCTTTTATCCCCAAGAGTCTCCTCTGTTCCTGGTGACGCCTCTAACAGCTTATCATATGCCCCGGCTGAATTCTTTCCATTAGCCCCGGCATCGGCAGCCAGTTCAAAATCACTGCCTGCCGATCGAATGCCGATTCCGGATCCTGTTACCTTATTGTTGCTGACAAACCAGGCGATGCAGGCGATAATAATTGCAATCACTGCTGCAAGTATCACAATACCGGTTCTGATAAAAATCTTCCACTGATGTTTATAATTCTGTATCTGTTCCTGTGCTTTCTTCCGATATTCCTCTGGAGTCAATTCATCCTTTTTCTCCATTCCCTGTCTCTCACCTCTCCTTTATTTCTTTGTCAACATGTCAGAATCCTTCTGCATTTTAATTAGTTTGGATTATTTGCTGATATATACGTGCATTCGTATAGATAACATAATCCGATGCCTTTGTACCACTGATTTCTTTTCTATCCTCATCAAGTAACACTACATTTAACCGTACCTTATAATTGGCATAGGTATATCCGCTTTGTTCAAAGGCTGTATCTGTCAATGGCTCAAAGCTAATATGCGTAAACTGATGCCGGGCATCATCTACTTTAAATTCCTCTTCCCACTCATAGGAAGATGCTTTGGTAGATTCCGCTATTGTCAGATTCTGAAGATAGTTTCCTATTGGCAACGGAGTTGCTTCATTATAAGTGCCGTCTGCTCCTTTCTGAAACAGTTCCAGTGAATAACGAATATATTTCGCTCCGGCAAGGACTGAGGAAGCCACATTTGAATAATCGTAATCTGCCCTTGTATATATCATATTTGAGCGGTTATTTACCGTATCACTTGGATTAATTCCCAGCTGCTGCGTCGTATCACCTATTCCGGTTCTGTCTATAGATGAATACGTCAGACTGGCTTTTGATGGATTCGCCGTATAATAACGACTTTTATCCTCTTGTGTGAGTTTATTCGTGGTAATCGGCAGCTGGTTGTCCGTATTTGCAATACGTGAAACGGCAATAACTGAAATACCACTATCGTCACTGTTATTTGATGTATCCCGCTCTGGAAAATGATCGGATGATGTATAGGTAAGTGTGATTTCTGCTGCAACCGTTACTGCCGTCTTATCATCCACTGCTTTTTCCAGGGCTTTTTTCAGGTCAGATCCTCCGTACTGAATTGTTAACGTATCAAGTCCCGCCACATTCTGGAACTTTTCTTCTTTCGTAACATTCAAATCTTTGCCTGTCAGCGTATATGTATACGATGCATCTTCCGTACCGATTACATCATACTCGCCTCCACGTATCTCTTGCAGATATTTTTTCAGACTGACGTCAAACTGATGATATATCTGAGCCGGTCCTAATTTGCCAAACTGTTCCCTGCCAGCTTCTGTAAGCTTCAGTGTACTTTCTATCTTGATTTTTACACTGTCTCTATTTTCCATAATGGTATCGTCCATACTGCTTCCATTATGCACACGGCTGGTAGAAATCTTAAATGTCTGTTCAACTCCTTTATAAATCACGTAACTGGATCCGGACTGCGCTGCATCCGACGTAATCTTGGCCGGAAGTGTTCCCTCATTGCGGGAAAACGCTCCATAATTTAATCGATTGTTAATAATGGAGTACCCTGTTGTTTCCGGAACCTGAACGGTCAGATAATATCCCTCGCTTCGAGCTTCTGATTTTGAAGCTTCATCAATAGTTATACAGTATTTTTCATCATTCTTATCATTCTCTTCTGCCTTACGGTAATAGGTCGTTCCCACTCTGACTGTTGCTTTATCAGGATCTTTTTCTACTACGTAATACGTTGTTCCTTCTGTTTCCTCCTCGATCGGATCTGAAACTTTCATATCCAGTAAATCACAGATATAGACCGGGCAAAATGGAGTATTATCATCTGATGTCGTCATATTTGCAAAATTAAATGTATGCAGATCTTCTGTACCAGTTATCGTATAGGTATAATACTGCTTCGTCTGCCTGTCTACCAGTGTCAGACGTGTCCCTGATGGCAGCAAAGTCTTCCCGGCTTCCGCCGTACTGCCCGATGCCATATCCATGATTTTGTCGTAATACCACAGCAAATTCTCCCCATTATCCAACATCGACTGCCAGTCTGTATCTTTCTCATAGCTGTATTCTATGTAAGCAGTCAGTGGTTCATCGAAACCAGCCGTTGCATAATGATTGGTTGCTTTATCATTCATTGGATAATCCGCTACACAGTAATCCGTTCCCGCAAGGAATCTGGTCTTAAAACTGATATAGAGCACCTTTTTCACTAATACCGGTATGTACACATGAAACGGCTCTGCTTTATCGTTGGTCGGATTCGCATAGGTGACATCCAGCAACGTAAACTGGCTGTTCTGATTGTCATATGCATTCGGAACGATGCTGATTTTCTTCGCATTGCTGATACTTAGGCTTGCGTCTTCTTTGCTCTTAGCCGCAAAAGAATTATTTGTAGCATCCCACTGATAAGTTGTTGCGGTAATGCTATTGATCTGTTGTTTCGCATCTGTTCCGCTATTGACATTCGTCATAGCAGCTATGTAATTCCAGATCATCGTATCCACATCTGCGGTGTTATTTACTACGAGTACCGGAAAATCAACGTTCTCATTTACATTGGTAGTGGAACTTTCTTCTTTCCTGTACGTCGTCACATAGGCATCATTGGTCGTATCTAAGAATTTCACAAATTCTGTTTTGTTATCCAGTAAATTCCAATAAACATCAGAAGCAGGTGTCTCTGCCTGCAAGCCGTTTAAAATTGCACTGGCTGTTGTACTGCCTTCTTGCATTCCGACACCATTACCGGTCATAATTGTGCCGTCCGCAAGAGGTACATCGCTCTTCGGATTGACATCCAGCCATGGGCTGGCAGATGAATATGGTTTGTCTGTAGAATTAATCGGCTGATAAGTCTGATCCACAAATGCATCTGCATAAATGATGGTGGCAGAGCCATTATTGGTGCCGATATCCTTTTTCGGGAAGACCTGACCTTTTGCCGCAACTGCGGTAAGGTTGATGGTAGTGGTTCTAACACTTTTTCCAATCCAAAAGCCTGATGTACTTACTTCTGTAAGGTCTGCGGTAGGTAAGTTTTCCACGATTGTCTTGAAATTATAACCAGTTTTGCAGGAATTTGCCAGAATATTATAGCCAGAAACTGTATTATTCGCATTTCCAGTATTATTTGCATTACCAGTAATCAAACCAGCACAATATGGCGAGTCTTTTTTATTAATAACAGCCATTACACGATTAAATTCCACATTTGATGCCTGTATGTTTCCATCAGTAGCACCAACCAGACCTCCCACATATCTGCCAAAAATATTGACATCATTTTCCTGGCAGTTTTTAATAACTGCCTTCACGCCTGATTTAAGATGGCCAATAAACCCGCCAATCCAGTTCAAATCAGTCTTAATATTTACTTTATCTTCTCTGCAATAACTAATTTCAATGTTGCCTTCCGATTTTCCTATAAAACCACCGGTATACTGCTGTCCATTAATAGCAGATTGCTCTTCTAACGTTACATTTGAAATATTCAGCTTATTATTATGGTATCCAATAATTCCTCCTGTATAAGCTTCTTTATTTTTAGCCCCGCTTAAAGTGATTTGAGTAGACTTTAGGTTACAGTTGTTTACCTCAAAATTGGTGCTGCCTCTGACTGCTGCCAGCAAACCTCCAAGATCTCGCAGATTCTTGCCTGAAACACTCAAATTCTGTGCGTTTACATTCTCTACTTTTACAGAACTGTAATCATTTGCGCCCACAAGACCACCGGCGGCAGCTGTCTTAAAGTTCTCTGCATGTGTAGTAACAAATAATTGATCTACATCTCTTACTGAACTATCTTCATTTCCGGTAATTGACAAAGTACCATAACTAATATTCCATCCAACTAATCCACCTGTACTTCCCTCTTCATAAATCCATTTTGTTACCTTTTCGTTCTGGAGCGTCCAGTTGGTAAAAGATACATTCCTTCTTGCTTTACTATATCCATCGATATAACCAATGGCTCCACCCGTCATGGTGCCACCATATACGTTGATATCTTTCAAGTTAAAGTGATTAAAGGTTACCGTACCACTGGAATTGGCAGTTCTTGCAGCAAAACCGCCTACCCCTATATGCACATCCGGACTCGTTCTTTTTGTCACATACGTTAACTTACTATCTGCATCAAATAATCCAAGCTTAACGTTTCCTGATATCTTAAGATGCTTCACCTCACACCCATCTGTAAAGTGAAAATCCACAAACAGTCCGGCTCCCTGATTAAGCCAGGAACCGTTACTGTACTCTGTGTGATAATCATTCTGATTCATGTTTAATGTAATCACCGTATCTTCTGTCCTGTCGGTGTTGATGCTCTTAATCAATAAATTGCGGCGATATACCTTCGGAATACTGCAATCTCCATTCCCAACCGCCTTATTCTCCCCATAGCTGGAACCGATTCCCCGGAAACCATTTCCGTAGCTGCTCATATCTATGCTGTTTGCCGTAAATGCAAGACTAACTGGATTATTGACATCTGTACTGCTTTTCCCGGCAAGACGGGCAGCCGCATTTCCTGTGGTATAATTCTTCACCAGATAAGACACGCGATTTTTGCCTGCAGTACTTACCTCTCCGCCCCAGTACGCTTCATCCGCAAGATTCGCAGCATCAGCTGTCGCGGTTCCGATTCCTTCGTAGGACGCAGTACGTGGTTTGCCATATTGATAAGCATTCACGACCTTATTGTCTACATCAGTGTAACTGCCACTGGCGTCCATCGCCCCAGCACCACTGTTTACAATTGCGGAAAGCAGCCACAATCCCTGGGCAGATGTTACGGTAACATTCAGGCTTCCACTTGCATCTGTTACCTGAAGATCACTTGTTCCTGCTGTCAAAGTCGGAATCGTATAATTTTTATCCGTATTATTTACAGTGCATCCTTCCGCACAAGCATAGCCATCCAGTACACGTCCTACATAAGGATTACGGTAAAAATACTTGCCACCATCTGATGCTGTTTTTCCATCAACTGTGCCAGAATCAGTTACCATATTCACTGTTTTATTGGCTGCTGCCGCATCTGCGCACGCTGTTGTAAAGGTATTGGATGTTCCTTCCATATTTCGGAACACCACACCGCCACCGGTCTTTTCGTAGTCATTATTTTCTGTGACATGGGTTGCACCGCCGATCAGACCTACATAACCGCCTGCTGCAATCATATATGAATACGTTCCACTGAAAGTCACGGAAGTCATATCATACTTTACTGACACATGATCAATGATTGTATCCCCACCCATGCAGTAACCAACCACGCCGCCAAAAAACGGATTTCTGCTGATTCCCGGAAGATCGCCTGCCTGCATGGTAATCGTTGCCTGTGAGTAATTCACGATCAGATCTTTTATAACACTTCCCCGGCTATAAGCAATCAGACCGCCAAAGCTGTCTTTATTCTCATTCGTTCCTGTTAAGGCAACCGTAGTATTCTCAGAGGCACCTACAATGACTCCGCTGAATGGATTCTCTCTCGTACCAAGTCCGCCAAAGTTTTCTGCTGAAAGAGTAATATCGTTATCAATCTTATAATATGCATTCAGCAGATAATTCGTTGCTTTTTCCTTATCAGCTGTGCTCTGTGCCTCGTTTTTCCAGGCTCCATTCTCCCATGTGTAAATAATATCTGTTCCTGTTACATCACTTGTTGCTCCATTTGAAAGATGATACCCTTCTGCAGTCTGTGTCTGATTTTCCAATACTTTTGAATTGAAAATTGCCTGGAATTTTGAAACACTGCCAGGATTCTGAATATAGGCTGCCAGGGAACTCAGCTGATGCGCATTTTCAATAATATACGGATCACCATACGTTCCACATCCTTTCAGGAGACCGGTTGTCTTCTGGTTGATATCTAACTCATACTTACTTTCATTGATATTCTGCTGCGTATAGACGTAACGGATAAAATTCGAGCTGCTATATCTGGATTTTACATACGCTTCATCGGCAGTTTTTCCCTGTTCATCTGTGATATAGCTGTCACCATCATAATACTGATACTGCTTATCCGGATTGCGCCCGGTTGTTCCTGTATTCGTCAATTCTACACCGTAAGTAACCTTATTATCCGTACTGTTGAAATTATACGTACCAGAACCTTCTGAAGAATACATAAAAGATTCTAAAAGAGTAGCCCTGGTAAATATTGTATGGGTTGTATGATATTCCACCGGAACTTTTCCATTGTTCTGTACAGCTGTGGTCTTCGCTGTATCTTCTGCCAGACGTCCATCCAGTGCAATGTTGGAAAATGACAGAGTCAGCTTCGTTGCCGTCGCATTGCCGACTTTTCCAATCAGACTGCTTGCTGCGTAAGCAGTTGTCTTACCTGATCCGTCTCCTGTCGTATACCCATCTCCTGTAGAAAGCGCATTGACTGTTAATTTGACTGCCTGATTCATCTGATTAATCAGTAGCGGTGCATAAGCTGCACCATCTTTTGCGATCTCTGTCACACGAATTCCATCCAGTGTTACATTATTCAGGATGATTTCAACGATATTGTTGTTGACCGGATCACCGGTTGCGCTTCCATAAATCAATGCACCGGAACTGTATGTACCATCATCTGCTGTACTTTCCTTTCCTACCGTTCCCGAAAAAGAGGTATTTTTTACGGCTATATTGTGAGTGGTATGATAAAATAATCCGTGCTGCATCAAATAATGCTGGTGGTCAGAATCTGACAGTGGTTTGTTATTTGTCTCTTTTGCATTCATCCCATCATAATCAAAGGTCACACTGGTCATCTCCGCCTGATTACTTTCAAGATTCACTGCTCCCAGCGGTGTCACCGGATAGTAGGAATATCCCTTCAGGTCAATTGAGCCGGTGATTATGACATCCGTCCGCTCTCCCTGACGGAAATAGCCTCTGATATTTACTGCTGCATACTGGGCGACACTCCAGAGCACCATATTTTCCGGCGATGTGACACTGTCCACATTCAAAGTCGGATTATTCTTTCTGTAGCTATCCAGATTATAGTAGTATCTTGTATTTCCATTTTTATAATTACTTAACTGACCGGTATAGGTATTTCCTGTACCTTCTGTATCAATACGCTCTGCTGTTCCATTCCCATCACGTACTGCCAGTGAAACTACTGCATTGCTATTTCCCGCATCATCCTTCTTTGTCGTACCGACCAGCTCATCAAAATATGCTGAATTTCCGATATTAAGCGTTACCGCACCACTGCCGATCTGATAAGCGGCATCGGAAACATTTCCCCATGTACCTGCTTCAAGATACAGGGCAGATTCTACCACTTCGTTTCCACTTTGTGTCACTTTGATCAGACCGGTTCCTACCAGCAGACCGCTCGGCGTATTCTTCGTTGATTTTCCGGTAAAGGTTGTTGCTCCATTCTCTGTTTTAAATACAATACTGTTCGTAGCGGTTGCATTCCAGTATCCGGTTGCCTGATATACCAGACCACCAAACTGAGCATTAGCAGTCAATGTGGCTCCGGAAATCATGACTCCGCTCGCGCTGGCTGTATTGTCCGTAGATGCAGCAAAAACTACATTCGTATTCTTCCATTGATAGCCTAACAAGCCTCCACTGGTCTTATTTGCACTCCCTGTATCAATCTTCTCTTCCTTCACCTGAAGATTTGATATCTTAATCGTTGTGTCTGCTGATGTATAAGAATTCTTGGTATCATTCTGCACTTCTCCCCGGCTGACTGCGATCAGACCGCCAACCTTAGCATTGGAAGCAGATTTTGTTATGATGGCACCGCTTAATGAACAAGCATCAACCGTCACTTCACAGCCTCCCATCACTTCCGCTGCAAAACCACCGATCCTCTGGTTTTCAGTAGTTCGTTCATCTGTAAGCGTGGACTTACTTCCCCATGTACAATTTGCAAAAGTCAGCGTATTTCCTTTACATCGCCCTACAAATCCGCCCTGCCAAACGTGAAGCTTGTTGGCATCCACTTCCGCTGTTACGGATATCTTTGTCTCCACATCTACCTTTTCAAATCTTGTCTTTCCACTTGCAAGTCCCACTGCTGCAGAAAGAAATGCCGGATATCGAAGATCACTTGAACTATCTTCCTGCTTTACTCCTTTTGGCACTACACTACTAACATTTCCTGCAATTGTGAGATTCTGAATTGTCACATCTCCGGCAAACGGAAGTAAAGCCAGACTACAATGTGCATCTCTTGCGTCGTAGCTCTTTGTATAGAACTGACCGGCTGCCTTATCTGCAGCAGAAAGTCCTACACCATACGTCGCCCCGATATCCAAGGTAATCGTATGACCAGTACCATCAAGCGTTCCTTGAAATTTCTGACCAAATACACCGTTATCTTTACCAATACCCAGAATACCGGTGCCGGTAAGATCGATATCTCCGGTAAGTGTCACTGTCTGCGATCCTGTCGCATCTACTAGGTTAGCAAAACTCAGAGCCGCAGAGCTTCCACTTCCTGTGTATGCCTTCGAGAGATCAAATGCCAGTGCATATGCCGCAAATGCATTGGCACTGCCAATTCCTGATCCGATTCCATTCTGTACCTGAACCGTGTGTGCACCTTTATCAAATGTAACTACACCATCGTTTCCTTCAGACAGTTTACCGCCAAGATGCACTACTGTCCCCCAGTTTCCGATATCGGAACCGCCTCTATCCGTACCGGAATAGCGGGTAAGACTCCATCCGCTTCCGTCTGCATTCAGACCGTTGCCATCACCAAGTGCGTACACCAGCCCATCATCATTGTTTCCCACAATCTGCCCCACGTGATGGTATGCTGTTGTAATCTTCTGACCACTCAGATTTGTAGATCCGTGTAGACGCAGTACACCCTTTACCAGATGCCCCACCAGGCCGCCCCGGCCATCCACATTATCGGCATCGGATGCTAAATCATTATTGCTTTTCAATGTTACATTACCCACATTGAGCAGCCCATCATTCATTTTTCCGACCAGACCGCCAAAGCTGGCATTCTTATCCTTCTTCATATCAGCTGTAGTTGCTGATACGTTTTCTATCTCAACATAACTGTTTTCGGATATGACACCAATGATTCCACCATAAGAGGTATTTACATTCGCACCACCTGAAGTACTTGCATCGATTGCTTTATCAGACTCACCTTTGATCGTCAGCGTATTATCCATTTGACTGGACTGATACGTTCCGATTATTCCGCCAAAGTTCGTCACCGTACCTGATACTTCTGATGGCATGGTATTTGCTGTACTTGCAAAAATAGAAATCGCAGTCTTCGCTGTGCTGGTATTTTTCAGCAGACCGAACAGACCTCCGACATCCTGCCCACCGGAAATCACAAACTTCTTAAATTGATAATTAGAAATATCACAACCAACTGTGTCCCCTTTCGTAACAAGCCAGCAACCGATCAGTCCGCCGGCCGCCTTGTTACTTCCGGCCTTTACTGTAAGTGTATCTGCAAAACTAAAGTTTGTCCCCTGTTCTTTTAGCTGAATGTTTCCATCTGTTACACTGCCAACCAGACCTCCTGCATTTCCGGAATTGGAAGTGACTTGATCTACGGAGCTTCCTGCGATTGTCAATTCTGCATCCGTCTCCATATGACCGACAAAACCACCTGCATCCATATCTGCACCGGTTGCTTCGACCTTGACCTTGACATTGCCTGCGCCAGAAGCTTTCTTAAATTCTGCTGTCAGTGAAGCTTTCGTATCCATTGTATTGCAAAAAAGCCCGGTATGACTCGTTGTACGGATTGTTAGATCTTTTGTCAATTGATTTTCAAAGGTCAGATCAGCATGAGTGTCTGCTTCCATTGTACCAATCAATCCACCAATGACAGCCTCTGATATCTTATCAGAATTCAAATCTCTAAGTACTATGGTGGTCGTTAAAATATTCTTATCTTTATTTAATTTCAGTTTTTCAGCCAAAAGCGGGTTCGTCATAGCTGATGTGCTTTCAGAAATGCTAAATGGAATTGTCTCCGCTAATTCTGCTTTTGTAGAAAGTGCGTTAAACACTGCCTTTGATGTCACTATAGAGTACTGTTTTGCAGACGTACTCGCATCTAACTTAAATCCACCTTCATAAGGATATGTCTCATCCCCCAGTCCCAGGAAACTATACGTACTGCCTGATAATGGCAGCTGCTGAGTCAGATCCCAACCAGATGTTGTAATTAATTGAATCGTATAACCGGTATAATAGTATTCAGGTTTCACATTCGATAACAGAATCAGACCATCTCCATCTGTTACCTCAATTATCTTGTCTTTAACCTTTAATTTTTCCGACAACTCCGCTGCCCCATTAAGAGTTAAACTCGGTTTCTGGCTGTCTGCTGCTTCTTCCTCTGCAATCAACTCCAATGATAACTGAACTTCCTGTTCTTCTTCTATCGTGCTTTCCGTCTGTTCTTCTTCTGCCGGTTCCGATACAATCTCATCGCTTGTGATGCTTTCCTCCGTCATTTCCTGATTATTTTCCGTCATACTTTCGGCTAAGACCGGAACTGTCGATGTCAACACCATACTAATCGTCATTCCTGCTGCTATGATACGTTTTACCCATCTATTTTTTCTTAATGCCATTTTCTTCAACCTTTTCTTTAAAAGTAACTGTCACCAATTTTTCCAACTCTGCCCAGGTTTTTGCATTTATCTCTTTCTCTGGGTTTCTGTAAAACTGAACCTGAACTGCTGTAGTTGCACCGTCAACTTCAAAACTATAAGAGCTATAAGAGCCTGTCACCTGCTTACCATCCGTCGACCATTTGCTAAGCTGTAGACTTGCTGGCCAGGTCATCGTCACTGTTCCGGCTCCATTTCCTGAGATCTCATAATTAAATGCATCATAATCAGCTGGTGTACGTCCATTTGCCTGAGAATCAAGAAAATGTCCAGTCCAGCTTTTTACAGATTCATAATCTGCAAAAGAAATCACAGCTGCCAGCTTCTGTGAATTTACTGCCTCTACGGACTCACTCGTTGGTTCCGCAACAATCTGGATTTCTATTTTATTTTTCAATTCAGCAGGTAATTCAAATCTATATGTATTTTCTCTGGCTTTTCCCGCCTTTAAATCCTGCGAAGTCAACGTACACTCACCATTGGCATTAAATGTAGTATCATTTATCTTGATCTTGGTGATACTTTCCGGAAGCTTTCCCCCATCCATGGCAATCAGATTTGCCTGTACTGTATACATGATATCCTTAGTATTATAAAGAGATTCATCTCCCCAGGCATAGTTACACACTTTAACCGTGAATGTATTCTTGTCAGCTTCTTCTGAAAGAGTTATACGTCTAATGGAATAGTTATTGTCTGTTAAATTTAACAATGTCAGATAATTTGATCCAAACATCGTATCACTTCGCCGCTCTGTGGATACCACTCGTTTTACACTATTAAAACTGGTATATGCCGCAAAACTCCCAGATACGATAAGAGTCAGCATTCCAATACTGAAAATTCCAGCCGCCACTCTATATTGCTTTATCCATTTCCATATTGTCTCTTTCATTCCAAACCTTTCCTGCTATCAGTGGGATCCAATGATTTTGGATCTTCTTATGTACAAATAATTTGGGTTTATCGTAACATAAAGAAATTCATTTTTCAATAATTTCATTTTCACTCTATCTGGCACATATGGAACTGCATATTTTTTAATAAATCAGCTATAAAAAACGCAGGACAGAACACCATTTTTCCAATGACATTCTGTCCTGCCTGTATTACTCAATTCCGTATTCTTTTAACAACTTTTCTCGATATTTTTCATCTTCTGTAGTACGCTGCAGATCCTCCAGCCGCTTTTCCTTTAACAATCTGGCTGTCAGGGCTGATATACGTTTGGCTTCCTGCGCACGCCCCTCTTTTCTTCCTTCTTTTCTTCCCTCTTCTCTTCCTTCTCTTCTTCCCTCTTCTCTTCCCGTTTCTCTGCTTGTCCTCATGGAACTCTGCCAGTCCATCTGGTAACGTTCCCTGGCTTCGCACTGCTGACGGATTTTTTCATCTTCTGATAGTTCACGTAAAGTTACGACTGCTTTTTTTATGGATTCTGACTGTTCTGCCATTGCAAGAACCTCCTTCCATGTTTTTGCTTTGAACATACAGGCCCAGTATTCAAGAATGCCTCGGCATTCTTGCTGCGAGATGCGCGTCATGCAAAGCATGACATATTTCTTTTGCGCATCTCTGCAATCCTGCCGGAGGCTATATCAGATGGGGGATTGACTCCCACCACTGATACTAATTTGCTCCTCGCCACCTGAAGAGGTGGGAGTCATCTCACATCTGGTATAATGCACTCTGTCGTTCTTTTTCCGATACCTGCTCCTTTTATTTTTTTATTTTGTGGAATAAATGCCGAGAATTTTTACACACTAACCCCATGCGCAGCCAACTGCTCCATTAGCCAGACATTTTTTCGCTCCAGTTCATCTGCTCGTCTTTTCTCTTTTTCAGCATTGCGTCTCTCTCTTTCGGCATTGCATCTCTCTCTTTCTGTATTTTCCCGTTCTTCACTTCTTCCAAGTTCTATTCCTTCTTCTTTTATCCCCTGACTTAGATTACACATTTCCCACACTCCTTCTCTCATTTTTTCTTCCACTGTGATCTTATATTCTTTTTCCATGATTTGAATCTTTTCCTCTGCTTCCAATTGTTTGGAAAATAATGTTCCGAACAGACGATGCAATGTCTTTCCTTCCCCCTGCTCAGGCAGTTTCTCCGATAGTCCTATCATAATGATATTAATCAGGTCTGTTCTTCCTCTCCACTCTTTCCTGCCTTCCAGTTCTTCTTTGGTCAAATGATACCATGCTGATGTATTTTCCTTCTGATTCATACAGATCCAAATACTGTATACCTGCTTTATCTCATTATATTCTGATCGAAAAAATTCCCGGTTCTTCTGGGAAGAAATTTCCCTGCTTGTATAAAATACTGCCCGATTTAATATATCATATCCGGCAGGTTCATCTTTCTGTGCCTCGATATCAACAATGATTTTTGACAGACCATTTTTTGTTCTCACATAGAATAATATATCATATTCGATTATTCCTTCATTTATTTCACTCATTTCTGTATTAAATCCATAAATTCTTTCCCCGTCTTTCTTACTGACTGCATTCGTGATCCCAGGATCAACCGGTACCCTTCCAACATATGGTTCTCCTTCTATGTAAGGAATAATCTCTTCTGCTTCCATTCCCCAAAATTCTTCTACTGTATTTGCAAGAATGTATGCAAGAATCTGTTTCTGTCCTAATATTTGCTTTGCCCTTTCATCATACTGTGCTTCTTTATCTGTCGTAAAAATGGTTTTTTTAATCTCCGCATTCCCATTTTCCGTCATTTGTAATAAAGCGATCCCTCCTTTTTCATAAAAGAGGCATCTGAAATCTCCGCCATGGCTGCACCATCTGCAATTTACTGCTTTCCTTCAGGCCTCTCTACTTACTTTTTGATTTATGAAAGCATAGATTCCTGAAATGAAGTTAGAAATTCAGACAGCGACTTGCGCCTTGAATTGAATATATGCTTTTGTTTTATTTCCATTTGTTTGAAATGTCAATATTTATACAACATTTTATATATGAATCAGTAATAAAAAACGGAATACAGCTCTTTCAAGTTGTATTCCGCTCTTTACTCAATCATTTTAACATGCCTGCTTATATTCCATCAGCTTCTGTCGTGCTTCCCGGCTCAAATGTCTTGGCACATCAATCTGTACTGTCACATACTGATCTCCATGTACGGAAGAATTCTTCATAGACACAATACCTTTGCCGCGCAGACGGATCTTCGTTCCTGACTGCGTACCTTCTTTAATCTTACAGATTACATCCCCATATAATGTCTGAACCCTTGCTTCTCCGCCAAATACAGCTGTCGTATATGGAATATTGACGGTCGTATACAGATCCTGTCCTTTACGTTCATATCCAGGCTTGCTCTGTACATTCACTTTCAGAAGCAGATCGCCGGCTTCTCCGCCATTTCCCGGCATACCCTTTCCACGCAGACGAATCGTCTTACCCGTGTCAATACCTGCCGGAATATGCACCTGCAGAGAATGCTGCGTACCATCCGGATTCTGCAAAGAAATCACTTTATCACAACCAAACGCTGCATCATCGAAACTTACCGTCACCTCCGCATTCAGATCTGAACCCTTCTGTGGACCATAACTACTTCCAAATCCCGCATCATCACCCCAGCTGTGACCGCCGAAGTTCATATGGTCGCCCCATTCAAAGCCACCGAAATGCATACCGTCCGTTCTGCCGGAACGTCCGGTCTTTCTTCCATGAAAAGCATTCTTGAACATATCTCCAAACAGATCATCCATATTTCCTTGATAATGATATTCTCTATATCCACCATTACCACCGGTAAAGTCCTGATAGCCTTCCGGACCTCCCTGTGGTGCTCCGTTCTGATCAAAAGCCGCATGACCAAACTGATCATACAACTTCTTCTTCTCTGGATCACTCAGCACATCATATGCTTCTGCAATCTCCTTAAACTTCTCCTCAGCACCCGGGTTACCTGCATTGTTGTCCGGATGATATTTCTTCGCCAGTTTTCTATAAGCTTTCTTTATCGCAGCTGCATCTGCGCTGCGGCTGATTCCCAGTACTTCATAATAATCTCTCTTTGCACTCATGCATCTCACCTCCTGTACATGATGCTTTTGTTCTATATGTAATATAACACGCAGTTTTTCTAATGTCAACGCATGAAATGCTCAATTTTATGAAGTTTCTGTGTCTTTTTATTTTCCGCTTCGAATTGCCTGAACCGGACATGCCTGCTTGCATCGTCCACAACGAATGCACTCACAGCTGTTCGGATTCTCTACCGGGTTCACTTCCATCTGACAGGCTTTTGCACATTTTCCACAATGAATACACTTATCCATATCTACATGATAACGATATATCGATACCTTATTGAATACCGAATAAAATGCACCCAACGGACAGATATATCTGCAAAATGGTCGATAAATAAGAATGGATAATATAATCGTTATAATCAGAATGGTATTCTTCCATATATAAAGCCATCCAATTGCACCACGCATGGCTTTATTCAAAAGAACCAGTGGAAATCCTCCTTCCAGCGTACCTGCCGGACAAATCAATTTACAAAAATACGGTGCTCCCTGACCCATGATATCGGTCAGACATAATGGCAATATAATAACAAATACTGCCAAAATTACATATTTTAATTTACGTAAGAGCTTATCTCCACGAAATGTACGGATCTTTTTCGGAAATGGAATCTTATTCAGCAGATCCTGTATCAGACCAAACGGACATAAAAATCCACAAACCAGTCTTCCTAAAAGGGCTCCCACAAAAATCAGGAATCCCACTACATAATACGCAAATTTAAAATTCCAGCTTCCTACTACAGCCTGAAGAGAGCCAATCGGACAGGCTCCTGTCGCTCCGGGACAGGAATAGCAATTCAGTCCCGGAACACATGCGTTTTTCAACTTACCAGTATATATTTTACCGGTTACAAAACCTGACACATGTGAATTCGTCAAAGCCGCCCACGCAGCCTGTATAACATGTCTCGGCCAATTCTTTATCGTTGTCTTTTTATCCAATTCCAATACACTCCATGCAAATATTTACAGCTTTTGTCAGGACAACCGTCATCTCCCCACGGTTGATCCCATACACCATCATCAGAATTCCCACCGCTGCAAGGGCAATTCCTGTCCATCTCGATTCTGCCAGCTTCTTCATAAAGTTCTCCTTACTGATTGGACTTTAATTCTTTCAACTGATTTTCCACAGCTTCCTTCCAGCCATCAAAATCATTGCTGCCCATAATTGCATCCCCTACAATATTTCCATCCTTATCTACAAAGAATGATTCCGGGAAAGACTGCAGTCCCTGAACACGTCCATTCAGTTTTCCTTCATCCGGGATCAGAAGTGGATAAGTCACACCTGTCTTTTCTTTCAGAACCTGTGCTTTCTTCACAACTTCTTCGTCTGTTTTCCCATCATCTCCGGCAGCGTCCATGACCATTCCTACTACACCAACGCCCTGCTCTTTCATCTCCTGATATAACTTTTCAAGTTCCGGCATTTCGTTGACACAAGGAGAGCACCATGTTGTAAATGCATTCACAAGTGTCAAATCATACTCACCAAATACAGATTCTGTATAAGGATTTCCATCCACATCTGTGGTACTAAATGTGCCTACATTTGATGCATCCATGTTCGTAGCTTCTGTCGGCTCGTCAAATGCAGAGTGAAGACCGTCAAACGGTGTCATCTCTGTAATAGTTGCATCTATCTTCTTGATCTCATCAGTCAGATCAGACTCTGCATCTTTATTCGTGCTGAGATAATATTTGAACTTGCCATCTGCACTGGTTCCCAGTTCACTGTGCTCATTGCATCCGGTAATGCTGTCCAGATCATCGATCACATCCGTACTGTATACGCCCAATGTTCCAATTCGCTCGATGCTTTCCAGAAATTCATCATATCCTGTTCCCAACAGATTCACATCTTCATTCTTCTGTTCTTCTGTCAGCTTATTCCAATGTATAAAAGCATACTGGATGCCTGTCATATCCTCTGTCCATTCTTCCGCAGAAGTCATGATCACATCTGAATTGTCCATCAGCTTCTTCAATGCATCCGGAAGTGAAAACTTTAATCCCATATATGGATATTCATAAGAATCCTGTAATGGAAAAGTCAAATCGCAGGCCTTTACTGTCTTTTTCACCGGAGTTCCATCTTCCGCAAACACAGCGGTCTCAGAATCACCATCTGCTGCTATTGCTACACCGGCTTCCTCTGCGCTAACTACTGCTCCTGCATCTCCTGCATCTACAGCAGCTTCCTCTGCACTGCTTTCTGTGCTCGTCTCAGCTGCCAATACCATAGCGGAATTAGCTGAAGTAAGTGTTAATGCTCCCGCCGTCAGTAATACCATCAGTTTCTTTCTGTTCATAATCCTGTTCTCCTTTTTCATTCATAGATTTTCTTGTATTTAGGTTACTTTAAGGTTGATTCTAACATGCATCTGTGAATTTCCTGTTAAAACTTACAGAATTCACAGAAAAAACACAAAAAAGTATTCAAGAATACTTCTATGATACCACAAATTCAAAAACGGCACAGTCATAAATGACTGCGCCGCCTTTTACTTTATTTTGCTGCTTTTCTGCGTCGTCTCATGTACGCTCCAATGATTGCTGCTGATGCAAACAGTAATCCTGTCAGTGGTCCAACCGGAGTATCGTCTCCTGTCTTGGCTGCTGTCTTGGATGTTGTCGTTTTCTTTGAAGTGCTTTCGCTTTCTGAAGTTTCCTCGCTCTCACTTTCTTTTTCCACATCTTTGATGTTTGTGATCGTGACATCTGCGCTCATCTGAGCTTCGCTGAGGATTACCTCGCCATGCTCCACTTCCACTCCATATGCAAATCCTTTTGTACCTTCGACCGGATTTCCTTCTGCATCCACCTCAGTTACATAAAGCATTACCGTCTGTCCCTCCAGAACCGGAACAACCATCTGCACGCTTGCTTCTGATCCACCGTTTAAGTTCAGCGGTATGATGTTCTCAGACACTGCATCCGAGAGTGTGGTGTAAGCCGCATCTGCAAAGATTCCTACATAGAAGGTTTCCTCACTGTTGATGGCATTGCCTTCGGCATCCCTGAGCTTCTTGGTAATTGTCAGTTTTCCTTCCTTATAGTAACCATCCGGTGTCTTCATAAAGGAGTTGTCAAAGTATACTGCGGAACTTCCGCCGGCATTTTCTACTTTTACCACATTTCCGTTGCCAAACTCTACGGTATACACCGTTCCGTCGGCAGTCACATCTGCAAGATAGCTTGTGCCGTCCTTATCACATTCTCCCACATAATAGGTCACGCCTGCGGTTACATTATCAAAAGTAACTGTAGCGGACGATGCATTCTTAAATACCAGCGCTTTCACGTCAGAGATACGTTTGGTGCAGTCACTGTCTGCATAAAGCGCTACGTAGAAGGTCTGGTCAATGGCCGTGATCACGTCTCCGGCTGCCGTTACCAGTCTCTTCGTTACGGCTACCGTAGTGTTCGGGGTCGGTTTTGGCATATCTTCCACCAGAAGCACTCCGTCTTTCATGGTAGTCGTAGTCTTTGTCGTATCAACCGTTCCATCTTCCTTCAGTACGAATGTCGTATCCGTCGTCAGTTCGTATCCGTCCGGTGCCACGGTCTCACGGAGTATATAAGTCACGCCGGTCTTCAGTCCGGTTACTGCATGAGGTTCTTTCTTAGAATCCCACTCTTCCACTACGTTTCCATTTTCATCGATGATCTGGATATGTGCACCTTCCAGTTCCTTCTGGTCTGTGATATCCACCTTGGATACCAGTACCTTTGTGATGGTATTGGTCACATCATATCCCTTCACTTCGCTGAGGTAGCCATCTGCCGCATCCTCGGTAATGGTATATACAATGTCTTCCCCAGCTGCTTTCTTCGGCAGTTCTGTGAAGCTCCATCTCCAGTCATCTTCTGCTGTGACTGTCCTGCTGTCCACTTCCACGCCGTCTGCAAGGAGGTTGATCGTGATGCTTGCCGGACGTTTGCCATCCTGGTTGTCTGCATCCTTCCAGGTCTTGCTTCCGGCCACTTCTGTTGTCTCCGGTGTATAGCTGTTGGTGATGATATAACCATCCTTTACATTTCCTGTGATAGTCACAGTATAACCTTTGGTTTCTGTAATTTCTTTTACCGTGTAGACAATCTCTTTGCCGTCCTTCTTCTTATCCAGTCCGGTAAAGCTTCCACTCCAGCTGTTTTCTGCATTTAAGATCAGAGTCTTTCCGGTATCTTTTCCATCTGCCATAAGGCCGACTACGACCAGATTTGGACGGATGCCGTCCTGGTTGCTGCCATCATTCCATGCCTTAGTAACCTGAACGCCAGTCTTCTCCGGTGTGTAACTGTTGGTTACGTTGTAGCCTTCTACCACTGCTGTGTAATCTGCCACTTCTTCCTCTGTTACTGTGTAAAGGATCTCGTTACCAGCTTCTTTCTTAGGAAGGTTATCAAACTTCCAGCTCCAGTTGTCAGCTTCTGTTACTTTCTTCTCTGCTACTTTCTTACCATTTGCAAGAAGGTTGATCGTAATGCTGGATGGACGTTTACCATCCTGGTTGTTACTGTCATTCCAGGTCTTGCTTCCGCTGATACTGGTGACTTCCGGTGTATGACTGTTGGTGATGATATAACCATCTGTCATATTTCCGGTAATCGTTGTGGTATAACCTTTGACCTCGGATACTTCTTTTACCGTGTAAGAGATGTCTTTACCGGCTTTCTTCTTATCTAATCCGGTAAAACTTCCCTTCCCATCCAGCTGTTGGCTGCTGTCAGGCTGAGCATCTTTCCGGTAGCCACATTATCTGCATACAGTTCTACTACTACCACTCCGGTACGAATGCCATCCTGGTTGTTGGCATCTGCCCATGCTTTCGTTACACTGATGCTGGTCTTCTCCGGTGTGTAACTGTTGGTTACATTGTAGCCACTTACGGTAGTTGTGTAACCTGGTACTGCTTTTTCTGTAACAGTATAAACAAGCGGCTTTCCTTCTGCATTCTTCGACAGATTCGTAAACTTCCAGCTCCAGTTATCGGCTACTTTTACTTCTTTACTATCTACCCATACTCCATTTGCAAGGAGATTGATGGTAATACTTGATGGACGCTTTCCATCCTGGTTGTTCGCATCATTCCAGGTTTTGCTTCCGCTTACCTCGGTAGTATCCGGTGTATGACTGTTCGTTACGATGAAACCTGCCTTAGCATCACCTGTAATTGCGACTGTATAACCTGTCGGTACATTTACTTCCTCTACAGTATAGGTGATATCCTTGCCGGCTTTCTTCTCATCCAGATCTGTGAACGTTCCGGTCCAGTTATTGGCTGCTGTCAGCTGCAATGTCTTTCCGGTATCTTTTCCATCTGCAAGAAGTTTTACAACTACTGTATTTGTCCGGATACCATCCTGGTTATTAGCATCATTCCATGCTTTGGTTACACCAACACTGATCTTATTCGGTGTGTAGCTGTTTTCCACATTGTAACCATTGATCTTGGTAGCATATCCATCTACTGCATCTTCAGTAATGGTATAAACAATTTCTGCACCATTTGCATATTTCGGCTGATCTTTAAATGACCAACTCCAGTTATCAGCTGCTGTTACGTTCTTTTCTGCTACTTTATTACCATTTGCAAGGAGATTGATGGTAATACTGGATGGACGTTTGCCATCCTGGTTGCCAGCATCGTTCCAGTTCTTCTTTCCTTCTATGGAAATCAGTTCTGGGGTATGTGTATTAGTAATTGTAAATCCTGTTGCTGCATTTCCAGTAATATCTGTTGTGTAGCCTGTTACCGCTTCTTCTGTGACGGTATAAGTGAGCTCTGTACCATTTGCATACTTCGGAAGATCTGTAAATGACCACTCCCAATCGTTTTCCGCAGTCACAACTTTTACTTTGTCCGTAAGCTCTGTTCCATTTGCGAACAAGTGAAGGATGATATGATCCGGGCGCTTTCCGTCCTGGTTCCTGTTGTCGTCCCAGGTCTTCGTTCCGCTGACACTGGTCTTCTCCGGTGTATGGCTGTTCGTTATCTCATAAACATTCTTTTCTTTTTCTATAATTTTACTTTCGTAACCAGTAACCTCAACCTCTTTAATGATATATTTTATTTCTTAACCATTTGCCTTTTTATCAAGATCTGTGAAGCTTCCTGTCCACTTATCATCTTTGTTCAGGATTAATGTTTTTCCAGTTGTAATACCATTAGCAAGTAATTCTACCGTAATACTATTTGGACGCTTTCCATCCTGGTTATCGGCATCATCCCATCTCTTACTTATGCGTACCTCAACTTTTTCTGGCTTGTAAGTGTTCGTTACATTCTGCTGTTTATCATCATATGTTGGAACATATCCATCTACATCAGCCTCTTTAATTGTATAAATAATTTCGTTTCCATTATCATCATATTTCGGAAGATCTGTAAATTTCCATGCCCAGCCATCATCTGCCGTTACTGTCTTGCTCTTACCTGTTGTATTTCCATTTGCAAGCAAGTTAATAGTGATACTGGTCGGTCTCTTCTTATTTTCATTATTATTATCAACCCATGTCTTCTGACCACTCACCTCAACCTTTGATATGTTTTTTTCGTCTGCCATGTCTGCGCATATATCCAATGCAAAAAAAATCTAATTTCGTATCATGTATATTTTCTTTGTGCAAAATAACTATTTATCAAAAATGCACACGAAAAAAACAACCTGAGTTTCATCCCCAGATTGCTTTCTTTCATGCTTTGTCACGATATGCCACAACATTTTCTTCAAGAATGCCTCGGCATTCTTGCTGCGAGATGCGCGTCATGCAAAGCATGACATATTTCTTTTGCGCATCTCTGCAATCCTGCCGGAGGCTATATCAGATGGGGGATTGACTCCCACCACTGATATTAATTTGCTCCTCGCCACCTGAAGAGGCGGGAGTCATCTCACATCTGATATATTTTATAGCCATCTACTTCATACACCTTTGCTTCACGCGGTGCTTTCAGATTATCACAAAAACTGAGCAGATATCCTTCTTTTTCCTGCTTAATAAACAAATATTCTTTTAACTGCTCAATGGCTTCCTTCGCTTTGCTCTCGCCATGCCAGATTTTCAATTCGATAATATATCTGTAAATGCCATAATGTACCACTACATCCATACGACGATTGCCACGAATTTCCGATTCTATATCATAGTGTCCTGTTCCGTTAATGATCGGTTTTAAAAATCCCAGAAAAAGCAGTCTTCCTTCTCGCTCAATAAAAGCACTATCTTCTTCCCGATATTCTTCTTTCATAAATTCTGTAAATCTTGACATAATCAATGGCATATCCAAACCACCATTTTTTATAAATTTATATCGGCTTTCTTCAAAAAGTGCAATTCTTTCTTTATTCGGATCTACTGAAATATAGTAATCCGTAATAATAATTTTGAAAATTATATTGGAGACTACCGTCATATGATCCTGTTCTTTCAAAATACCATATATACTTCCCAGTTCAATCTCAGGATTATTAAACTGGTATGCTACTTCCTCTCCCACGTACAGAATCCGCCGAAGTAAATCATCAAATTTCGCATTATTTGTGATATTTTTTATTACATCATCAAACAGTGTATTTCCTGTTTTTGTAATCTTCTTCTTTGCTTCATCGACTCCTTCTGTATTCCATGATAAATGATCATCATGAATTGTTTTGCAAACATAACTAACCAGGAAAGGATATCCGCTTGTATAATAATAGATTCTTTCTCCTACATCTGATATACACATTCCCGTGTGATAATCTGATTCATATTCCTGAAGCATCGTTGCTATTTCGTCTGGTGAAAAACTCATATCAATTTCGAATGGAACTGCAATATTCCAGGGACTGTTTAGCGTCGCACGTTCCTCAGAACGAAGTTTTAATTTCAAATTTTTCACATCATGAACCCCAACCAGAATCACGCTGTAAAAAGTGGATGCATCATAAAGTAATCGATCATTATATTTTTCCCGAAGCATTCCTAAAAAATCCAAAAACAGCTGCTCATTGGAACTTTTATCCACTTCATCAATCACAAGCACTACCGGTGCCGGAGCTGCTTCTGTTAATTCAACAATTCTGTCTCCCAATTCAGCCAGATTTGTCACCATCTGATGATCCTTTAACAATTCTGCGAAATGTTCCTTTTTCATTGACACCGGAACCCTTTGATAGCAGCGTCTCATAAAAGTCTCAACAAACGTCTTCTCGTCTGAAAATACTTCAGCACCGAATCCCTCGAAACTAATTGGCAGCACAATATAATCCTTCTTTAATGCCCTTGTCAATAAACCAATTGTGGTCGTTTTTCCATATTGGCGCGCACGATTAATTGTAAAATAATAACCTTTTTCAATATATCCTCCGATAATCTTTTGGATCTTCTTACTGGTATCTACCATATAATGTAATTCTGGCACACATGGACCTGTAATATTAAATACTTTTTCTGCCATTTCAAATACTCCCTATTGGAAATCCTAACTTATGCTATAGATCCTAATACTTCTTCATTTTACCATATAGCATGTTTTATCTCAACTTATAGAAGATTAAAAAAGCAACCTGAGTTTCATCCCCAGATTGCTTTCTTTCCTATATTATATGATTTATGATTATTGTTTTAACCTTCCAGATTCAATACTTTGACCACATTTGCTTTTTCCAGTACCAGTCCAATTGCGTAAAATACGACCATACCAATCACACCTTCCAATGTCAGTCCCGGTACCTGTGTCCATCCTGTATAAATGCTTCCGTTCATAATAGCTCCTGCTGCAAAATATCCAAAGATCATGATCACCACACCGGCTACAGAACCAAGAAATGTTCTGACTGAAAACATGTGGAGCTTACTGCCTTTTTTATATGCAATCACTCCAATGGCCAGTCCCATAATACTTTTGATAATCAGTGTAGGGATCACCCACTGCGGATAACCTGTCAGCAGATCTGCCAGAGCGGAACCGATTCCTCCGGCTAATAATCCGGTTGTTGGGCCAAATAATGCTGCAACCAATAATATACAGGTATTTCCAAGGTGCATGTATCCCAGTGGAATCGGAATCTGTATTGCCATAGTAGCGATACAGACTAATGCGATAGATAATGCGTTAACAGTGACATATTTTGCTGTATTCTCTTTCATAATGTTTCTCCTCCATTTGTCTGTGTTGCACTTATCATAGAAGAGAACATCTTATTTTTAAAGAACCAGTTCTTTCTTTTTTTCAAATGTCAGTTTGTCGTTCGACTTCTTTCCTATAAAATATGGTTTCTTTACGACTTGTTGATTACCGTACACGAAAGGAGCCCGATCGATTCTTTTTTCTCTCGATCGGGCTCTTAATGAATTTCCTGTAATTTCATTGTCTACACCTTCATCTTTCATTGTCTGCGAATTTGGTACCTTATGTTCCTGTTGGACTATACCTCCTGTCTTTAAATTTTACTTCTTTGTCCATTCTGTTATGGATCTCTGCCTTTCATCTTAATCATCTTCCTTCAGATTGTATTCTTTTCTGTGAGGATTCTTATTGGCTAAAGATTCTTATTTCATTGGACTGTACCTCTTTCTTTTATTTGTCTTTTCTTTTGATAATTGAATAATATCACAGTATTCTATAAATGTCAACTATATTTCTGTTTTTTTATTATTTTATTTTAAATTGTCAGAACAATTAGTCTACTATACTTTTTCTATCTTATTGAAAATAAAATATGAAAATGATACCATAGTAATAACATTATCTTATATTTTTAAGGAGAATATTATGAACGATTACAGAATCGGAACGAAATGTGTCCAGGCTGGTTATACCCCTGGCAACGGTGAACCGAGACAGATTCCTATTGTCCAGTCCACTACTTTTAAATACAGCACCAGCGAAGATATGGGCAAGCTTTTTGATCTGGAGGCTTCCGGATATTTTTATTCCAGACTCCAGAATCCAACCACTGACCATGTTGCCGCAAAGATTGCTGCTATGGAGGGTGGTACAGCAGCCATGCTGACTTCTTCCGGACAGGCTGCCAACTTTTTTGCATTATTTAATATCTGTGAATGTGGCGATCATATCGTTGCGTCCTCTTCTATTTATGGCGGAACTTTTAACCTGATTGCCGTCACATTGAAGAAAATGGGCATCTCTGCTACATTTGTTTCTCCGGATGCTACAGAAGAAGAATTAAATGCCGCATTCCAGCCTAACACCAAGTTGATGTTCGGTGAGACAATTGCCAATCCGGCTCTGACTATTCTGGATATTGAATTATTTGCCAGAGTTGCCCATGCCCACGGTGTTCCTCTCATTGTGGACAACACTTTCCCTACTCCGGTAAACTGCCGACCTTTCGAATGGGGTGCGGATATTGTGACCCATTCTACTACCAAATATATGGATGGCCACGGTGCTGCTCTTGGTGGAGCCATTGTCGACAGCGGTCGCTTTGACTGGATGGCTCATGCAGATAAATACCCTGGACTTTGCACACCGGATGAGAGCTATCACGGCATTACTTATGCGGAAAAATTTGGAAAAGAAGGTGCGTTTATTACCAAATGTACCTCTCAGCTGATGCGTGATTTAGGCTGTATGCAGTCTCCGCAAAATGCATTTATTTTGAATCTTGGGCTGGAGTCTCTCCATGTGCGTATGCCAAAGCATGTGGAAAATGGACAGGCTGTTGCTGAATTTCTGGAAGCACATCCAAAGGTAGCCTATGTAAATTATTCCGGACTTCCATCCAGTAAATATTATGAACGTGCTCAAAAGTATCTTCCAAATGGAGGCTGCGGTGTCGTATCCTTCGGTTTAAAAGGCGGTCGGGAAGCTGCCTCTGTATTTATGCAGAACCTGAAGCTGGGTGCCATCGAGACTCATGTTGCAGATGCCCGCACCTGCTGCCTGAATCCTGCTACTTCCACACATCGTCAGATGACGGATGAACAGTTGTTGGAAGCAGGCGTACCGGCTGAACTGATTCGCATCAGCCTTGGTCTGGAAGATAAAGAAGATCTGATTGCTGATATTTCAAATGCACTGGATGCAATAAAATAATGGAGGTTTTTTCATGAAAAAGAAAAGTCCTGTATATATCACTGGTCACAGACATCCTGACACGGATTCCATTGCATCATCTATTGCCTATGCCTTTTTCAAAAAGTCTATGGGTATTCCAACGATTCCTTGCCGTCTTGGTTCTCTGAATTCAGAAACCACCTATTTGCTGGATCGTTTTGGTTTTCAGGCACCACTTTTACTTCAGGATGCAAGAATGAAATTGTCTGAGATAGAAATGGATGCGCCGATATGCATTACCCCGGATACTACCATTTACGATACTTTGCAGGTTATGCAGAAGAATAATCTGGCATATTGCGGAGTAGTCGATGAAGAACGACATCTACTTGGAATGGTCACAAAATCAGATATTTCTGTAGTCGGACTGGATGATACTGCCAGATCTATTGACATTCTGGCTCATACCTCTTCAGAAAATATCCGTAAAACTTTGAACGGTACCATCCTTTTTGATGATCCGGCTGCCACTATTAACGGTAAAGTAAGTATCATTGCCATGACTGAGGCAGAACGTCTGAATTTCTATGATGTGGAGAAGCGAATCGTAATCGTCGGCGCAGATACCAACGCCCAGAAGAAATGTATTCAGCTGGGAGCGGGTATGCTGGTGATTGTCTGGGCCGATGCGGTAGATGAGAGTGTCATTGAAGAAGCCAGACTCCATCACTGTCCGATTATTCTCTCCGGACATGGCACGATGAATACTTCACGTTATCTGTATTTTGCGCCATCGGTGGAGCGAATTATGAAGAAAAATCCGATTTCTTTCCATACCAATGAGCTTGCTGAAGACGTCGGTGTGAAAATGCTCCGCAATCGTTACCGCGCTTATCCGGTTGTCGATCAGAATGAACAGCTAGTCGGGTATATTTCCAGATATCACATCATGGATGCGCCAAAACGTAAGTTGATTCTTGTGGACCATAATGAATTTTCTCAATCTGTAAATGCTATCGAAAAGGCTGAAGTGCTGGAAGTCATTGACCATCACCGTATCAATGACTTCTCCACTTCCCAGCCGGTTACTTTCCGTAATGAAATTGTAGGATCTACCGCTACGATTGTTGCCACGATTTTCCGTGAAAACCAGATTCCGATCCCGCCAAACC
>CAKRON010000005.1 GCA_934373455.1 uncultured Marvinbryantia sp. | reverse complement strand
ATCCTTCACTATGCTGGAGGCAGAACAGCTGGATGCAAGTATTCTTTCCAAGATTGGCAGTGCGATCTCATGGATTTTCATTCCTCTTGGATGGGGCAACTGGAGAATGGCAGTGGCAGCAGTCAGCGGTCTGATCGCAAAAGAAAACGTAGTTGGTACCTTTGGTATGCTGTATGGTTTTGCAGAAGTTGCAGAAGATGGTACAGAAATCTGGGGACAGCTGGCAGGCAGCATGACTCAGCTGGCAGCGTATTCTTATCTGGTATTTAACCTGTTGTGCGCACCTTGCTTCGCAGCTATGGGTGCTATTAAGAGAGAAATGAACAATACAAAATGGTTCTGGTTTGCAATTGGTTATCAGTGCTTACTGGCATATGTAGTTTCTCTTTGCATTTACCAGATCGGTATGCTGGTAACAGGCGGCGGATTCGGTATCTTCACGATCGTAGCGATCCTTCTGATTGCCGGTATGATTTATCTGTTGTTCCGTCCATATAAAGAAAGTAAAACATTGACAGCAAATGTAACAGTAACAGCAAAATAAAGAAACTGAAATCGGTGCACAGTTTTTGTGCACCGATTTGTGATTTTGTGTATAATAGAAACAGAAAGGACGTGTGACATATGGGAACAGTTGTAGTTGGAGCAATCGTAGTATTGATCGTAGCGGCAGTTATCCGCAGTATGATAAAAGATAAAAAAGCAGGCAAATCTCTGCAGTGTGGTGCAGACTGCAAGCATTGCGGATGCCACTGTGATCATAAATAAGCATTATCAGATGTGAACAGAAAAGTCTTTTTACGGTTGCAAAAGAAGCCAGGTTCGAGGTATAATAGCCTACAGACTTGGTTTCTTTTTTTATACGGGAAAATATATCAGGAGAAAAATATGAAAGATGAATCTTTAAATAAACTGGCTGTTAAGTCAGGTATTTTTTTTGTAGTATGTCAGATGCTGATCCGGGGAATCAGTTTTGCTACGACGCCGATTTATACCAGACTGTTATCGACAGAACAGTTTGGACAGATACGAGTATATGAATCATGGCTGCAGATCGCAGTTCCGATTATGTCATTATGTCTTTGGCGAAGTGTGGAACGAGCAAAATATGATATGCGGGAAAAGTTTGATTCCTATACTTCAGCAGTTCAGAATCTGTCATACATCTCGATTGCATTGATGGTAGGCATTTGTCTTTTATTCAAACCACAGGTAGAGCGTTTTTGTGGAATGGATGATGTGATGCTGTATACGGCATTTGGTTATGTTTTTTCTTATACCAGTGTGTTGTATATGAATCGACGTGAAAAGCAGAGCATGCGGTATAAGTTTGCCACGATAGCATCTGTATTGCTTGTGGTTCCGGCTACTGTGATTTCTATAGGATGGCTGTACATCGGAAATGTCAGAGGAGAATTTGATCAGCTGGTGCATTACCGGATACTTGGTTTTTACATCCCGCAGATTATCGGTGGACTGATCATTGCCCTGATTATGGCAGTGCAGGGAAAGAAGCTTTTTTCAAAGACTTACTGGAAATATGGATTGCTTTACAGTATTCCTCTGATCCCGGAAGTGTTGTCCATTCAGATTATGAATCAGGCTGATAAGATCATGATTCAGAATATGGTGGGAGAATGGGAAACAGGTATTTTTGCAGTGGGTACGACCGTATCATTTATCATCTGGATTCTGGAAGATTCTGTCTGGAGCGCATGGCTTCCGTGGTTTTTTGAAAAGATATCCAGAAATGAGGCAGAAGATGTGGAAAAGCCGTGGGAGACGGTCATGCAGGGCTTTGGCATGATTTCATGGTTTGTAGTTATGCTGTCTCCTGAGATTGTCTGGATTCTGGGTGGAAAGAAGAATCTTGCAGCAATCTGGGTAATTGCGCCGATGGTGACAGGGACATTATTCAGATTCTACAGTTACAGCTATACAGCGATTCAGAATTATTATAAGAAGACAGCCCAGGTAGCACTGGGAACGATGCTTGCCATGGTGGTGAACGTGGCATTAAACTATATCTGTATTTTACAGTTTGGTTATCGGGCAGCAGCGTATACGACAGCTGTCAGCTATGCATTTTTGCTGATTTTACAGGGATGGCAGGAGATGAAAATCACCGGACAGAGAATTATTCCTCTTCGAACGACGTTGAAATATGCAAGTGTGTTTTTCGGATTGAACTTGATATCCATGTTTTCCTATCAGATTCCGTGGTATTTGCGCTATATCCTGGTCCTGGCAGGATGCGGATTTACAGTAAAAACCATACTGCCGAAGTTCCTCGGAATTCTGAAAAATATTCGGACGAAAAAAAGTAAGTAAGCTGTGTTGAAAGAACCGTAAAATTATGATATAACCTTATTAATTGATTGGATTACGCAGGAGGAAGTAGTATAATGAAGCTTTTGGAAGATCGTATCCGCAAAGACGGAAAAATAAAAGAAGGAAATGTACTGAAGGTAGATAGTTTTCTGAATCATCAGATGGATGTGAAGCTGTTCCACGAGATAGGACTGGAATTTAAGCGCAGATTTGAAGGAAAAGAGATCAATAAGATTCTTACAATTGAAGCTTCCGGGATCGGAATTGCCTGTGTAGTAGCGGAAGTATTTGAGGTACCGGTAGTATTTGCCAAGAAGACACAGACCAAGAACATTGCCGGAGAAGTTTACCGTACTCAGGTAGAATCCTTCACTCATGGCAGGGTATATGACATTATTGTATCAAAAGAGTTCCTTGGAAAAGATGATAAGGTACTTTTGATTGATGATTTCCTTGCGAATGGAAAAGCACTGGAAGGCTTAGGTACTCTGGTACAGGATTCAGGAGCAGAGCTGGTTGGAGCAGGTGTTGTGATCGAAAAGGGATTTCAGGTAGGCGGTCAGATTATCCGCGATAAGGGTATTCATCTGGAATCACTGGCGATTGTAGAAAGTATGGACGATAAGACAGGAACAATTGTGTTCCGGGAGCAATAAGGATAGGAAAAGAGTAGTATGGCATTTATAATTGAAAAGAAACTGAAAAATGTAATGACCTTTTATTACCTGATGAAGCTGGATAAGAAGATCCCGACGGACAGGGAATTTATCAGAAAGCGTCAGGGAAAAAAGGTTCATGAGTTGATGGTGAGCGCATATGAGATCCCATTTTACCGAGAGAGATTTGACCAGTGTCATCTGACACCGGATGATTTTCACAGTGCAGAGGATCTGGCGAAGTTCCCGGTACTGACAAGAGCACAGCTGAGAGAATGGATGCAGAAAGAATATGATGCACATCCTGAGATGCATGAAAGATGGAACGTACTCAGTACCAGCGGTTCTTCAGGAACACCACTGAAGTTTCTTCAGACTCAGAGAGAGTCAGCCTGTGTGGATGCGAACTGGATTCGTGTATTGATGTATGCAGGATATCGTCCGCTGAGAGGAAAGCTGTTTTCCTTTGAAACCAGTCATAAGCATGTGGATGCGAAAAAAGGAGACTCGATTATTCAGAAGTTCGGATTGATGAGAAGACGTGTTGTATCCGAGAAGAACTGTGTAGGCGAGGGAATCCGTGATATTTTAAATGAAGTGAATGCATACGAACCGGATGTACTATGTTTCAGGAGAAACTGTCTGGTGCGTATGGCTTTGTATGCCCAGAGAAATGGTATGAAAGTACATAAGCCGAAGATTTATGTACCTGTCAGTGAGATGGTAGATGATATGACGAGAAAAGTACTGGCAGAGACTTTCGGCGACGGACTGATGGATGCATATGGAAGTTCTGAGACAGGAAGCTGTATTATTCAGGTGCCGGGATCGGACTTGTACTACATTAACAGTGATACACATGTAGTGAATATATATGATGAAGATTATCATCTTGCTGATGAAGGTAAAGTCATTATCACCACATTGTTTAAAAAAGATTTTCCGATTATCAATTATGAAATTGGTGACAGAGCATCTTCTGTGACTTTGGATGGAGTACGTTATATCAAGAATATCAAGGGAAGAGTGAATGATCTGGTAAGACATGAACACGGAGATGAGACATCTGCCCTGGAATTGATGAAGATACCAAATGGAATCGTTGGCATTGCCCAGTTCCGTTATATTCAGGAATCCTACCATGATATGAGAATTCAGCTGGTGAAGGATCCTGCGAACAACGCACATACGAAGGAAGAGATTGAAGACTTCTTCAGTAAGAAGATGGCAGAGTTATTCGGAGATGAGTTTAAGCTTCACTTTGACTGGCTGGATGTGATTCCACCAGATGAGAATGGTAAAATGCGTTGTTTTGCATGCAAAATGTAAGAATGTGAATTAGGAGGTGACCAGGGTGTTATATTCAATCGTGATTCCCTGTTATAAATCTTCAAAAACCATCCGCAAGGTTGTTGAGATGACGATGCAGGAAATGGACAGGCTGAATCGCAGAGAATATGAGTTCGTATTGGTAGATGACTGTTCACCGGATGATGGAGAAACAATGGCAGCTCTTATGGGACTGGTAAGAGATTACGCCTGTGTGAAAGTGGTGGAACTTGCTAAGAATGCGGGACAGCACAATGCTGTGATGGCAGGGCTGAATGAAGGCAGCGGAGATGTCTTCATCGCAATGGATGATGATATGCAGACACATCCGTCTCAGCTTGGAAAGCTGCTTTCTGAATTTGACAAAGGATATGACATTGTATACGGATACTATGAACATAAAGAGCATAGTCAATTCCGTAATTTTGGAAGTTATGTAAACTATATGACGGTACGAATTCTTCTCAAGAAGCCAAAGGATCTGAAGACATCCAGCTTTTGGGTGATCCGAAGATTTGTGAGGGATTATGCTGTGGAATATAAGAGTGCTTATACTCATTTACAGGGGTTGTTTTTGCGTACAACACGGAATATCAGTTCTGTACCGATTCAGCATTTTAAGAGAGAAGTGGGGACTTCCAATTATACATTCAAAAAGCTGATCAAGCTTTGGTCTAATATTCTTGGATTTTCCATTGTGCCGCTGCAGATGGCTACTTATACAGGATTTATCTTTTCTCTGATCGGGATACTGGCAGCAATCGGAGTGATTATTTTAAAATTTGTACGCCCGGCGACTTACATCGGCTGGCCGTCTATGATGGCGACGATGTGTTTCTTTTCGGGATTGAATCTCATGTTTATGGGGATCATTGGAGAGTATGTAGGAAGAATTTTCCTGGGTATGAGTAAGAATCCACAGTATGTGGTGAGAAAAGTACATCATATGGAGGAAGAGCTTCCTGAGAAGGAAAAGGAGAAAGTATGAAAAAGCTGATGATTATGGGTGCCGGTATCTACCAGGTACCATTGATTAAAAAAGCAAAAGAAATGGGGATTTATACAATAGCTGTGAGTATCCCTGGAAATTATCCGGGATTTGCTTTTGCAGATAAAGTGATTTATGAGAATACCGTGGATTACGAAAGAATTCTGGAAGTTGCAAAGGAAGAAAAGATTGACGGAATTGTAACAGCAGGTACAGATGTGGCAGTAATTACCATCGGAAAAGTCTGCGATGAACTGGGACTTGCAGGAATCAGTTTTGAAGCTGCAAAGATTGCTTCCAACAAAATTCTCATGAAGAGAAAATACGAAGAATATGGGGTACGCACCGCACGTTTCAGAGAGATTGGATTTGATGAGGATCTGAATGAAAAAATCCAGGGTCTGAATTTCCCTATGATTGTGAAGGCAGTGGATAGCTCGGGCAGCAGAGGGATTACAAGGGTTAATTCAGCGGATGAATTTGAGAATGCACTGAAAGCAGTGAAATCTGTAACCAGAACAGATCATTATATCGTGGAAGAATTCATCGAAGGAAAAGAGTTTGGGGCTCAGGCGTTTGTACAGAATGGAAAGTTAAAGTTTGCCATTCCGCATGGGGATTATGTGTTCCAGGGCGATACCGGTGTTCCGATAGGTCACTTTGCTCCGTATGAATTGAGCAAAGATATTATCGATGATGCAGAAGAACAGCTGGAAAAAGCAATTAAGGCAATGGGTCTGAATAACTGTGCAATTAATGCAGACTTTATTTTAAAAGATGACAAGACCTATGTGCTGGAGCTGGGGGGAAGATCAGGAGCTACCTGTCTGGCAGAACTGGTATCCATCTATTATGGATTTGATTATTATGAGAAGCTGATTCGTGCTGCATTGGGAGAAGATGTAGAGTTCCCACAGAATCATGCGGTACCAAATGCCAGCATGCTTCTTCGAAGTGATAAAGATGGAGTGATTCGCTCTATCACGAACAATAATGTAGAAGATGAGAACATTTGTGAGATCCAGTTTGACTATAAAGTGGGAGACGAAGTAAAGAAGTTCCACGTAGGACCACATAGAATTGGTCATATCATCACAAAAGGTGAGACATTAGATCAGGCAGTGGAAAAGCTTCATGAAGCATTAGATCACATCATAATTGAAGTAGAATAATTGAAATGAAAAAGAGACCGACATGGTCTCTTTTTTGATACTATTTATGCAGAACATATTTCTTGATGGCTTCAAAACTTTCCGGACTGATGACATGTTCCATCTTGCATGCGTCTTCAGTGGCAATAGTCGGATCTACACCAAGACTGATCAGCCAGGATGAGAGCAGCTGATGGCGTTCGTAGATCATGTCAGCGATAGCCTTTCCGCTTTCGGTCAGATAAATAAAACCGGCATCTGTCACGGTGATATGTTCTTTTTCTCTGAGATTTTTCATAGCAATACTGACACTGGATTTCTTAAAACCAAGCTCATTTGCAATATCAACAGAACGTACAACCGGAAGGCGTTTGCTCAGGATCAGTATTGTCTCCAAATAATTTTCCGCAGATTCATTTACTACCATTGTAATTTCCCCTAACTTTACTAAAAAACAATTCATTGCTTTGTTCAGTATAACACAATTCAGATTTTTAGGCAAACAAATATTTATTGCAATTCACAAAGAGCTGTACTAAAATAAGCCCATATGTGAAAGGAAAGAGATGAGAAAATGAAGATAAGACAAATGAAAAGTGCAGGAATCTTACTGCTGACAGCAATTATATGGGGATTTGCTTTTGTAGCACAGAGCGTGGGAATGGATTATGTAGGACCATTTACCTTTAACTGCATTCGATTTTTTATTGGGGCACTGGTACTGATTCCATGTATTGCGGTTCTTGACAGACTGAATGCCAAAGAAAACGAGAAAAAAGACGCGAAAAGTAAAAAGACAGGAAAGATGGAATGGATTGGCGGTATCTGCTGCGGAATCGCATTGGCAGCAGCAAGCTGTCTTCAGCAGATCGGTATTATGCATACGACAGTAGGAAAAGCAGGGTTTATTACAGCCTGTTATATTTTACTGGTACCGGTATTTGGACTGTTTTTTCATAAAAAATGTGGGATTTTGGTATGGATTGGAGTAATCCTGGCAGTGGCTGGATTGTACTTCTTGTGTATCAATGAAGATTTGACGATTGGAAAAGGCGATATTTTTGTATTTTTATGTGCAATTGTATTTGCTATCCATATTCTGGTCATTGACCATTTTTCACCAAAGGCAGACGGAGTGAGAATGTCCTGCATACAGTTCCTTGTCAGCGGGATTATCTGCCTGGTGCCAACGGTACTGCTGGAGCAGCCGCATCTGGCACAGCTTTTGGCGGCATGGCAGCCGATTCTGTATGCAGGAGTATTGTCATGTGGAGTAGCTTATACACTTCAGATCATCGGGCAAAAAGGTATGAACCCGACAGTGGCATCTTTGATTTTAAGCCTGGAGTCCGTGATATCTGTGCTGGCCGGAATCATGATTCTGCGACAGATGCCGACTGTAAGGGAAATCATTGGCTGTATACTGATGTTTATTGCAATTCTGCTAGCTCAGATGCCGACTCCTGGGAAGAAAGATCATCTGGAGTCCAATGAGATAAAAGCGTAATAAACTGTATAACAGAATCTGTATGCTCACTGCCTGCCGGAACACACAGAATCGCTTCACTGGCTGAACCGCCAAAGTAAGTATAAAGGGCAGTCTGAGAAATATCGATACCAAAAGGAGTCGCAGGACCGGTGCTGATCACTTCGTTATTGTCATCCAGTTCCTGAATCTGTCCATTGACTAGCAAAGAAGAAAGATCAGAAAATACATTCTCTGGAAGCAGCTCTGAAAGATCAGAGAAAAATCCGGCGGCACTTTTGGTTTCAAAAGTTTCACGGTCACAAATAATCAGATCCAGATCTCCGGTGACAAGCTTGGTTGTGAAAGCCATTTGCTGATTTGGATCATCCAGATAATAATTATTGACAGTCAGAAGTTCATGTTTATCATGCACCTGAAAATATTCTTTCAGGTAATCGTTAAATTCTTCGGAACGTGACAGCGCAGTGTCATTGACTGCTGTGATGTTTAAGATGGTCTCTTCGTGACGGAAAAATATTGTGTAGATAAGATTGACACAGATGACAAGAAGAAACACAGCAAGAAGACAGAACTTCAGATAATAATCCTTGAAATATTGCAGCTTTTGGCGACCTGAGAGAGAGGAAAGATCCTTCTTAGAGACGGAATCATCCCGCTTCTGATACAGGATAGAATCATCGTCAAGAGCTGTTTTTTTCTGATGAATATCCATAATAAAAACCTCATTTCATTTTAGTTTGGAGCAGTGCTCATTTCTATTACTAAAGTCTAACACGTAATGAAAAAAAAGTGTATAAAATCTTTATGAAGTATGTTATACTGACAGAAAGTGGTTACTGAATCCAGTAATCAGCAAGTAAGAAATAAAGGGGTAAAAAATGAAACGAGTATTACTGAAATTAAGCGGAGAAGCTCTGGCTGGTGACAAGAAGATGGGCTTTGATGAGCCGACTGTCATCAAAGTAGCAGAGCAGGTAAAGCAGCTGGCAGATGCCGGAACGGAGATTGGTATTGTAATCGGCGGAGGTAATTTCTGGAGAGGACGTTCCAGTGAGAATATTGACCGTACCAAGGCTGATCAGATTGGAATGCTGGCTACCGTGATGAACTGTATCTATGTATCGGAGATTTTCAGATCTGTAGGGATGATGACTCAGGTACTGACACCGTTCGAATGTGGTTCCTTTACAAAGCTGTTTTCAAAAGACAGAGCAAATAAGTACTTTTCCAGAGGTATCGTGACATTCTTTGCAGGTGGAACAGGTCATCCATATTTTTCAACGGATACAGCTACTGTGCTTCGGGCAATTGAGATTGAGGCAGATGTAATCCTTCTTGCAAAATCCATTGACGGTGTATATGACAGTGATCCAAAGACAAATCCGGACGCGAAGAAGTATGATGAAATCACCATTCAGGAAGTGATCGACAAGCGTCTTGGAGTAGTAGACCTGGCAGCATCTATTTTATGCATGGAGAATAAGATGCCGCTCCTGGTATTTGGTTTGAATGAAGAGAACAGCATTGTGAATACGGTAAATGGCACATTCAACGGAACGAAAGTAACTGTTTAATAAAAAGACAAATCAGGAGGATTTAATATGGACGAGAGAATTAAGATATATGACGAGAAGATGACAAAGACATACAATAACCTGCTTTCTGAATTCGGATCCATCAGAGCAGGTCGTGCAAACCCACATGTACTGGATCGTATTATGGTTGATTATTATGGATCACCGACACCGATTCAGCAGGTAGGAAATGTGAATGTACCAGAACCACGTATGATTCAGATTCAGCCATGGGACAGCAGTATGCTCAAAGCAATTGAAAAAGCGATCATGACATCTGATCTTGGTATTAACCCTACAAACGATGGTAAAGTAATTCGTCTGGTATTCCCGGAACTGACAGAGGAACGCAGAAAAGATCTGGCAAAAGAAGTTAAGAAAAAAGGCGAAGCTGCCAAAGTAGCAGTGAGAAACATCCGCCGTGATGCGAATGATGCATTTAAGAAACTGAAAGGTTCAGATGTATCAGAAGATACAATTAAGGAACTGGAAGAACAGACACAGAAGCTGACAGATAAGTATATCAAAGAAGTTGATAAAGCAATCGAAGAAAAGTCAAAAGAGATCATGACAGTATAAACATAAGATGAAGAGATACGCGGCTGCTGCAGATGGAGGTCTGCGGCAGCCTCATTCATTCTTGAACAGGAGGTTTTATGGAAGAAGGAAGAGATACCTTACGAATTCCTCAGCATGTGGCAATTATTCTGGATGGGAATGGAAGATGGGCAAAAAGCAAAGGGATGCCACGAAATTACGGACATTCCAGAGGTGCCAAAAATCTGGAAGTTATTTGCGAAGATGCGTATAATATAGGAATTAAATATCTGACGGTCTATCTGTTTTCTACAGAGAACTGGAAGAGATCCAAAGAAGAAGTGGATGGATTGATGCGGCTTTTCCGAAGTTACACAAAGACTTGCATTAAGACAGCACAGAAGAACAATATGAAAGTACGGGTTCTTGGCGATCCGACCGCACTGGATCCGGATCTGCAGGAGAGTCTGAAAAAGCTTGTGGAAAGTTCAAAAGACAACACCGGACTGAATTTTCAGATTGCCATTAATTATGGCAGCAGGGATGAGATTGTCCGTGCGATCCGAAGAGTATCAGCAGATTGTGTAGAAGGTAAGATAAGACCAGAGGAGATCACGGAAGAGATGTTTTCCGGATATCTGGATACCAGAGAAGTTCCGGATCCTGATTTGCTGATTCGTACCAGTGGAGAGCTTCGATTATCTAATTATCTGATGTGGCAGCTGGCGTACACAGAATTTTATTTTACAGATATTCCATGGCCGGCATTTACGAAAGAAAATCTGTGGCAGGCAATTGAAAAATATAACAAAAGAGAGCGTCGGTACGGCGGCGTCATAGAGGAGAAATAATATGTTTGGTGTGAGACTTCGAAGCGGGATTATTCTGGTTGCCATTGCATTGCTGACGATCATTTCAGGGGGATATGTATTATTCGGGACATTACTTGCCATTTCATTGATCGGTCTTGGAGAACTTTACCGTGCAGCGAAGATTCAGAAAAAAGATGCCATGGGACTGGCAATGACAGGATATCTGGCAACGCTTGTTTATTACGGTATGCTGCTTCTGAATCTGGAATCTTACAGTACAATTTTGCTGATCTTTATTTTGGTGGCATTTTTATTTGTCTATGTATTTACATTTCCAAAGTATCATAGTGAACAGGTGATGGGAGCTTTTTTTGGAGTGGTATATGTCAGTGTGATGTTGTCATATATTTATCAGACACGCAGACTGCTGGATGGAGCATATCTGGTTTGGTTGATTTTCCTGTGTTCCTGGGGATGTGATACCTGTGCATATTGTGTGGGAATGTTGATCGGAAAACATAAGATGTCTCCGATTTTAAGCCCTAAGAAATCCATAGAAGGAGCTGTGGGAGGTGTTGTTGGTGCTGCGCTTCTCGGAGCGATCTATGCAGCAGTTGTCGGCAAAAATCTTCAGTCAGAAAACACGATCGTTCTGTATGCAGTAATCTGTGCAGTTGGTGCATTAATTTCCATGGTAGGAGACCTTGCGGCATCTGCCATAAAAAGGAATCATGAAATCAAAGATTACGGCACACTCATTCCGGGACACGGAGGAATTCTGGATCGCTTCGACAGCGTAATCTTTACTGCGCCAATCATATACTTCCTCGCCAGCACACTCATAAAGTAATAATAAGAACATTTAATGTCAGTACAGAGAATCTATATGTGACAGGAAGAGAGGTAAACATTGAAGACAATTGCGGTACTCGGATCGACCGGGTCGATAGGAACACAGACTCTGGAAGTAGCCAGAGCCAATGGAGATTTGAAAATTGCTGCATTGGCAGCAGGACGCAATGTGAAGCTTCTGGAGAAGCAGATCCGTGAATTTTCTCCGAAAGTAGTTGCAGTGTGGGAAGAAGCGGCAGCGACAGAATTAAAGAACGCTGTCAGTGACCTGGATGTGAAGATTGTGACAGGTATGGATGGCCTGATAGAGATATCCACGCTGCCGGAAGTGGAAGTGCTGGTAACTGCTATTGTTGGAATGATTGGCATTCGTCCGACCGTAGAGGCAATTAAAGCCGGCAAAGACATTGCGCTGGCAAATAAAGAGACATTGGTAACAGCAGGTCATATTATTATGCCGCTGGCCAGAGAACATGGTGTGAAGATCCTTCCGGTAGACAGTGAACACAGTGCTATTTTCCAGGCTTTAAACGGAGAGCATCATGAACAGATTGATAAGCTGCTGATTACAGCCTCCGGTGGACCGTTCCGCGGGAAGAAGCGGGAAGATCTGGAAAAAGTAAAACTGGAAGATGCTTTGAAGCATCCAAACTGGGCAATGGGACAGAAGATCACCATCGATTCAGCGACTTTGGTGAACAAGGGTCTGGAAGTAATGGAGGCAAAGTGGCTGTTCCAGGTAGATCTGGATCAGATTAAAGTAGTCGTACAGCCGCAGAGCGTGATTCATTCTATGGTGCAGTTTGTGGATGGAGGTATCATTGCGCAGCTTGGTACACCGGATATGAAGCTGCCGATTCAGTATGCATTATATTATCCTGACCGCCGTTATCTGGCAGGAGAACGTCTGGATTTTGCGAAGCTTGGACAAATTACCTTTGAAGAACCGGATATGGAGACATTTTTAGGTCTTCCGCTGGCAATGAAGGCATCGCAAATGGGTGGTTCTATGCCGACGGTATTTAATGCGGCGAATGAACGGGCAGTTAGCAAATTCCTTCAGAGAAAGATTGGGTTTACAGATATCTATCAGATTATTATAGAAAGCATGGAGCATCATAAAGTACAGCAGCAGCCTACAATAGAGGGAATTCTCGATACCGAGAAGGCAACTTATGAATTTATTGAGAGCAGGTGGTAAATTGAGCATTTTGATAGCACTGATTATATTCAGTCTGATTATTATTTTTCATGAACTGGGACATTTTTTACTGGCAAAAGCCAACGGCATCACAGTAGTAGAGTTTTCTCTTGGTATGGGACCGAGACTTCTGAGCAAGGAATGGCATGGAACCAGATATTCCTGGAAGCTGCTGCCTTTTGGCGGATCCTGCATGATGTTGGGCGAAGACGAAGCTGCCGGTGAAGAGGGCTCATTTGGAAGCAAATCGGCACTGGCAAGAATTTCTGTCATCGCAGCCGGACCGATTTTCAACTTTATTATGGCATTTGTAGCGGCAGTAATTATTACAGCCTGTGTAGGATATGATCCTGCAGTGGTTTATAAGACTTCAGATGGATTCCCGGCACAGGAAGCTGGTATTCAGGCGGGTGATGTTATCACGAAAATGAATGGCAAACATATCCAACTGTCAAGAGAAGTAAGTAATTATGTATCATTCCATCAGGGGGAGACGGTGACAGTTACCTATGAAAGAGATGGAGAGACGCATGTGACAACGCTGAATCCAAAAGCAGATGAAAATGGAAGGTATGTGTTTGGCTTATCCATGAACAGTGGATATGTCAAGGGCGGTGTTGGCAAGACGCTGTTTTATGGGGCTTATGAAGTGAAATACTGGATAGATATTACTTTGCAGAGTCTCAAGATGCTGGTAAGAGGTCAGGTTGGCGTAAAAGACATGTCCGGTCCGGTGGGCGTAGTGGATATGATAGGAGATACTTATACGGAGAGCGTGCAGATCAGTTGGTATGCGGTATTTATTAACATGCTGAATATTGCAATTCTTCTGTCAGCAAATCTGGGAGTCATGAATCTGCTTCCACTGCCGGCACTGGATGGAGGTCGTCTGGTATTTCTGATCCTGGAGCTGATTAGTGGAAAGCGCATCAATCCAGAGAAAGAAGGCATGGTGCATTTTATCGGTTTAATGGCGCTGATGGTATTGATGGTAGTCGTACTGTTTAGCGACGTTATGAAGCTGATATAGGCCATTGGAATTATGAGATCAAAGAATAAGTATCATCTTCCTGGTCTGTTTGAGTTTTTTGAATTGTATCGTGTGTTTTTGCCGTTGCTGCGTGAACATCGAGAGTATTTTTATGACTGGTGCGAGATTGGTTCGATTTATGGAGCACCCCAGGACTGTATCTGGGGAGGAGGACGTACCTCGTTCGGAGATGCAGATCCACAGGAAGTACTGGCACTCATGCAGGAATATGGGATATCAGCCAGGCTGACATTCAGTAATTCACTGCTTCGAGAAGCGCATTTACAGGATAAAAAATGTAATGAACTATGCGCAATGTTCGAAAAAAGCGGGGATATGCAAAATGGAATCATTGTGCATTCGGATTTGCTGCTGGATTATTTAAAAAGAACATATCCTGGATTCTATTTTGTTTCTTCTACGACGAAAGTGCTGACTGACTTTGAACAGTTTCAAGAGGAAGTGAACCGGGACGAATTTCGTTATGTGGTGCCGGATTTTCGACTAAATAAGCAGTTTGACAAATTAAATAGAATGGGTGACGAAGAGAAAGAGAAGATAGAATTTCTGTGTAATGAATGTTGCTGGTTTGGCTGTAAGGACAGAAAGAAGTGTTATGAGACAGTCAGTAAGAAGAATCTTGGAGAAAATTGTCCGGAGCACTTGTGTATGGCACCGGATTCAAAAGATGGATATATGTTTTCGAAAGCAATGGGCAATCCGGGATTTATTGGTGTAAGTGACATCAGAGAGGTTTATCAGCCTATGGGGTTCTCGAATTTTAAGATCGAAGGACGGGGACTTGGAAGCGCACTGATTCTGGAATTTTTGCTTTATTATATGACCAGACCGGAGTATCAGATTCATGTCAGGGAGAACATATATCTGGATAATATGCTGGACCTTTTTTAAAGTGCAGACAGGAATGTAAAAAACATTGACATTTTCTGAAAACAGGAGTAAATTAGCTGATAGGTCAAGTGTCTTGTCACGTGTCGGATCAACTGTAAGATTGGGCATAAAACAAAGGCCATGACCAAATATGCATAACTGCATAAAAGGAAAGGGAAAGCAACATGAATAAAATTTTTAAAACGAAACTGACGACAGCTACTATCGTCCTGATTCCTGCCTGCATCGGAATCAATTATCTGGGCAAGTTATTTGCAGCTCTCTTAAAACTGCCATTGTGGCTGGATTGTATCGGAACCTGTATCGGTGCATGCCTGGGCGGACCTGTGATCGGAGCAATCTGCGGAGGCGCCAATAACCTGATCTATGGATTAACAACAGGAGATAATATTACACTGATTTACGCATTGACCAGTCTGGGTATTGGTTTGGCGGTTGGTATTCTTGCAAGAATGGGCTTTATGTCTACATTCCCGAAGTCATTTGTATGTGCACTTGGCGGAGGACTGGCAGCAGTATGTATTTCTACGCCTCTGAATATTATGTTCTGGGGCGGTACAACCGGTAACGTATGGGGCGATGCAGTATTTGCAGCAACACAGGCATCCGGAATGTCAGTAGGACTGGGATCCTTCCTGGATGAAATCGTGGTAGATGTGCCGGATAAGATTATTACCATCATTATTGTGTATTTAATTTTAAAAGGTCTTCCAAAGAAGCTGACAGCATTGTATGATGTAAATGCGGAAATAGAGAGATTAGATTAATGAAAAATATCAGTTTATATGTGGATCAGGGTTCATGGTTAAATAAGATGCACCCGTATACGAAGCTATTATATATTCTGACAGCAATTATGATTCCATTGACAGGGGGAAAGCTTTGGCTTTTCCCTGTTATGATTGTATGTAGTTTATGCCTGCTTGCGAGTGGAAAAGTTGTAAAGAAAGCCGTTCCATTAGTAGCGTTTTCTTTTACTCTGATTGTTGTCATTTTTTTAATTCAGGGACTTTTTAATCACGACAATGCTACGGCTTTGTTTTCCGTGGGTATCATCACGTTTTACAAAGAAGGTATTCTGTTTGCAGTCAGAATTGGATGTAATATTTTAAATATGCTTCTTTCGTTTGGAATATTTGTATTGACCACTTCTCCACAGGAACTGGTGGATGAACTGGAAAAAAGTGGATTTTCTCCTAAATTGGGCTATGTCATCAATTCAGTATTTCAGATTTTGCCACAGATGATGGCTGCGAAAGATACGATCACAGATGCGCAGAGAAGCCGCGGTATGGAGACAGAAGGAAATCTCATGGTAAGAATGAAGGCATTTCTTCCACTGATCTCACCGGTGGTGATGAGCTCACTGATTAATACAAGAGAACGTGCCATTGCTTTAGATGTACGTGGATTTGGCAGAAAGCAGCAAAAGACCTGGCTGTATGACAGACCGAAATATAAATGGGATCCGGTGATTCGAGTGATCCTGGTACTTTCCATATTGATTACCATTCTCTGGAGGGCACTGTTATGCCTATAATTAAGATTGAAAATTTAAAATATAAATATCCAAATACAGACAGACTGGCTTTGAATGATATCTCGCTATCTATAGAAAAGGGAGAGTTCATCGGAGTGGTAGGCGCAAATGGTGCAGGAAAAAGTACCTTGTGTCAGGCAATGATTGGGCTGGTTCCTCAGTTTTATCATGGGGCTTACGGAGGAAAGGTACAGGTGAAAGAGCACCTGGCAGAGAAAGTACCTGTTCAGGAGTTGTGTGAAGACGTGGGATTGATTTTCCAGAATCCATTTAATCAGCTCTCAGGTGCAAGAGATACAGTGTATGGAGAGGTAGCCTACGGACTTCAGAATCTGGGAGTGGAAAGAACAGAGATGAAATCCCGGATAGAGAAAGTATTAAAACAATTGGACATCTGGCAGTATCGTGATCGGAATCCATTTGATTTGTCCGGGGGACAGATGCAGAGAGTGGCGATTGCCAGTATTCTTGTCATGCAGCCGGAAGTGATTATTTTGGATGAGCCGACTTCCCAGTTGGATCCTGAGGGAACGGAAGAAGTTTTCCGCGTGGTAGATCAGCTTTCCCAAACAGGAAAGACGATTATCATGATTGAGCAGAAACTGGAAAAAATGGCAAAATACTGCGACAGACTGATCTTAATGCAGGATGGAAAAGTAGTAGATTTTGATACACCGGAAAAGATTTTTGCAAGAGAAGATTTATATGATATGGGAGTAGAACCTCCGGCATTTGTACGGATTAGCAAACTGTGTGGTTTGTCGAATCCGGATGGTACCTGGCCGACAACGCTGGAAGCAACGGCAGAGCTATTTGAACAGCAGGAAAAAGCTTCCGGTTTGATACAGAAACTGAACATGAAAAAGAAAATAAAGCAGCAGAGTGATGAAAAAGAAAAGCTGTTTCAGATAGATCATATTTCTTTTGCCTATCAAAAGAATGTTATGGTATTAGAAAATTTAAGCATATCTATGGATCACAGAGCCACAGCAATTATCGGGCAGAATGGTGCGGGAAAAACGACACTGGTTCGTCTGTTAAAAGGATTACTGAAACCAATTTCCGGAAATATTTATTTTCAGGAGGAAGATATTTCAGGAAAAACAGTAGCCATGCTGGCTGGCAAAGTGGGCTATGTATTTCAGAATCCAGATGATCAGATTTTTAAATACAATGTGCTGGATGAAGTGATGTTTGGTCCGATGAATATCGGTATGACTCCGGAGGAGGCGAAAGACAGGGCGATGAAGGCACTGGATCTGATGGGACTTTCCGGTAAGGAGAAGGAAAATCCCTATGATCTGGAGCTATATGAGCGAAAGATGGTGGCCATTGCATCAGTAGTTGCCATGAATACGGATGTGGTGATTCTGGATGAACCGACAATTGCGCAGGACTATCCAGGTAAGAAGAAAATCGGAGAAATGATTACAAATCTTTCAGAAGAGGGAAAATTAGTAATCGCGATTCTTCATGATATGGATTTTGTGGCAGAACATTTTGAACGTGTGATTGTCATGGCTCATGGAAAGATTCTGGCTGATGATACAGCAGAGAAAGTATTCGCGCAGGATGAGATATTGAAGGAAGCCAGGCTGCAAAAACCATATATGACACAGTTAATGGAAAGGTTTGGGGTGGTATGAACGGAAGTGAAAGAAGACAGAAGATTATTCAGATGTTGTCAGAAAAAGGAAAGCCGGTTTCCGGAAAAGAACTGGCAAAAATATTTGATGTGAGCAGACAGGTGATTGTGCAGGATATAGCTCTTTTGCGGGCGCAGGATCACGATATCACTTCTACGAATCAGGGATACCTGCTTACTGGCGAGAAGAAAATCAGCCGGGTATTTAAAGTTGTTCACAATGATACAGAAGTAGAGGAAGAACTGAATCTGATGGTAGATTACGGCGGACAGGTGGAAGATGTTTTTGTATATCATAAAGTTTATGGAATCGTTCGGGCAGAGCTTCACATTTCCAATAGAAATGATATTAAAGAGTTTCTTGCAGATTTAAAAAGCGGTCATTCTACCTTATTGAAAAACATTACTTCAAACTATCATTATCATACGGTAATTGCACCATCGGAAAAACTTCTGGATCTGATTCAGGAACGTTTACAGGAAAGAGGATTTCTGGCAGAATTAAAGGATTATGAACCGATTAATTTCTGGGAGAAGGAAGCAGAGGAAACATAATGAAGAAAGCAAGAGTGTTGGGAATTGGAGTGGCAACTCTGGATATCTATGTAAATTGCGGAAGAATGTATCCGGGAGGCAATGAGTATAATGTGGCCTGTCATGCAGCTGCGTTAGGCGCCGATGCAGGATTTTTAGGAGTTTTCGCAAAGAATCCGGCTGGGGAACTTCTGGAGAAGACCCTGAATAAATTTTCTGTTTGTCTTTCTAAATGTCGTCATGAAGAAGGAAGCAGTGGGTACAGCCTTGTTCAGCTGATGGAAGACGGTGACCGGGAATTTCTGGCATGGAATCAGGATGGTGTGACAGAGCGTTATCCAATTGCATTTACAGAAGAAGAATTGAATTATATCAGGGAATATCAGGCTGTCAGTGTGGGAAGATGTGCCTCGGTATCATTGGATAACATAGGAAAAATGAAAGAATATGGCATTGATGTCTGCTATGATTTTCAGGAAATATTTTCAGAGGAAGATATCAGAATGATCGCACCGATGCTTCGGTATGCAATCTTTTCCTGCAGTCATCTGGAAGAAGAGGAAATAAAGCATACATTGAAATATGCGGTAGATCAGGGCGCCAAAATAGCGATAGGAACCAGAGGCCCGCTGTCAGTATTTGCATATGACGGAAAGCAGTACTATGAACAGGAAACCTGTAAAGTAGAGCAGGTGGTGGATGCACTGGGCGCAGGGGATTCCTTCATCGGTGCTTTTTTGGTAAATTATTTACAGCAGGAGGAACGACCAGAACCAGAACGGATACAATACGCACTGCAGCAGGCAGTGAAGTATGCAGCATCTGTAATACAGATAGAAGGAAGCGTCGGAATCGGATATGATGTGGATATAAAGCAATTGGAGCCGCTGATAGGACTTGAGCCAGCTATACAATAAAAAAAGTAAGGTACAGGGACGGAGTTTTTTACTCCGTCCCTGTTGATTTTATGACTTAAGATGTCAAAAACAAAATATGAAAAAAATATTGCAACGAAAAAATTTTCGGAGTATAATTGAGCATAGTCAAAAGTGTACGCTGAAATATGAATGGAGAGGGAAATGTCTGAGGAATTACAAGATAACGAAACGCAAAAGAGAAAGAAATGGCAGATTATATTATCATCCGTAGGAAGTATGATTGTATTATTCAGTAAAAAAAGGTATCAGCTGAATCAATATATGAGACTGCACTATTCTGCTGGAAAATTAGCGTTTTTTTCAGTACTGGTAGGTGTGTTGATTAGTGTTTTAATTTTGTTTATTCCACCCTATCTTGGAGTGGCAAATGACGGAATTGGGAATAAAAAAATGTTGGAGAGTGGACTGAGTTATCTGGATTCGCAGACTGCGAATACGTCCAATAATTATTTTGAAAGAGTATACGAGCGGACAATTCAGCAAAAAGAAGGGATATCAGCTCATTTGCTATGCGTAGATATTGCAAAAGCAGTTGATACTTATTTTACAAAGGATAATTTATTTGATATTCGTTTTCTTGCACTGATTTATATTATTTTATGGACTCCAGGTATGTATTTAGTGTTGAAGGCTGCTTTAGAACGAGTTTCGTTTTTTACAGAAGGCGCAGTACTTGCAGTATTGGGGACTATCATATTTTCAGATATTTCATATATAACATATTTCAATTCCCTATATTCAGATGCATTGATATTGATTTGTCTTCTGTATATTGCTGGGGGATCCATGTTGTTACATAAAGAAAATAAGCGCGATAAAGGACTGATTTTTGTTATTACTGTTGCAGGAATTATATTAATCCTTTCTGAAAAACGTTGTTTCCTTGCAGGAATTGTGATTGCTATGTTCCTTTTTGCACAGGTGCGTATTTTTATGCAAATGGAAATGAAATTGTTGTCTGTAGTTTGTGGTATTGTACTTTTAACTGGAACGATAACCGGAATATATAATTGTGGTGATGAGTTTGATGAAACGGCGAAATTTCATGCTATGACGAGAGGTGTATTGTTACAGTCTGAAGATCCAGAGGATGAATTGGCACATATGAATATTGATCATTCTTATACCGTTCTTACGGATGTATCTCTTTATGACGATTATCCAATTGCAGAGATCAGCAATTCACTGATTCAAAACGGATTTCTGGACAAATATGAAGAAGAAGATATTATGCTGTTTTATCTCAGGCATCCTGGTGCATTGATATCCATGTGGGATCTTGGAGTCAAAGCAGCCTTTGATCTGCGAAGAAGTTATTGCAGTAATTATGAAGAATCAACAGGAATGCCGGCAATGGGAAAAAGCATTTTTTGGTCAGTCTGGAGCACCTTTAAGGAACGTTCTGCACCAAAAACCATCGGATATGTACTTATTTTAACAATTGTATTTACTGTAATGTCTGGCAAGAAAGTATTTCACAAAAAAAATATTCAAAGGTGGGAATATGTATACTTTACAGCTATGCTGATGTTGGTATTTTTATGTATGGGAGATCTGACCTACGTGATTCTGAAAAGCGGAGATTCGCAATTCATACAATATAATATTATTTCAGGAACTGTTATGGATCTTTTATTTTACTATGTAATGGCAGAAATATTACATAAATTGAATATTCTGGAGGTCAGAAATGAAAAAAACGAGTAAGTTGACTGATGAAACAATTAGAAGAAATCAAAGAGAATCATTGATACAAGATTTTGGAATGATACTGTTTTTGGGAGGTTTGTTTACAGCTGCAGCTATAATCGCCAGATCCGCAGACAGTGATCAAATGGAAAATATTACGATGTTTTTAATAATGTGCGGAGGAATAATCCTGGCAGCATATAAATTCCGTTATATAGCAGTCGTGTTTAGCGGAATGCAGACATGTTTTTTTGCAGTATATAAAATATATCAGGTACTTTTTAATGAACAGAAAATAACATGGTTTTCTTATGCATGGCTGGTGCTACCGATGCTATGTGTGTTATCTATGATTTTATTCATGCAATCTACTTACCGCGCAGAAGCAATGGCTGAGGTATTGGAAAAACAGGTACGAGAGATGATTGTGATAGATAGTGTGACAGGTTTATATAATCTCAAAAGTATGTATCAGGATTTGGAAAGGCAAATGGCATATGCAAGAAGAAATGGCGTGAATCTTTCATTGATGATCGTGCAATTGAAATACGCACCTGAATTAAAAAATATATTGAATGCCAGGCAGTTTGACGAATTGAAAAAAAGAATGGCAGAACATATTGAAGACAGTATTCGATTGGAAGACAGAGTATATTCGATTGATGAAAATGGATCGGTAGGAATTATCTGTAGCACAGATAAGGACGGAACGAAAATTATGAGAAGAAGAATTCAGGAAAAACTATTGGAGAGAGATTCTTTTTCGGATATTTTGAATCATTCCATCAAAGTAGAAATAAAAACAGGTGCAGTGGAGTACGATCAGAATAGTATTGCAAATTCAATTGAATTTAAAAAGAAGGCAGATAATGAACTACAGTATGATGTTTAAACAAATATGTTTTATAGTGATGGTACATATACTGTTATGCGGAGCAGTAACAGTTGCGGCAGAAAGTAATTCAGAAAATCAAATGCCGGATGGAGAGGGGAATTTTTTAATCATTTATTCGGACAGATATGATGAATCGATAGAAAGTTCTGTAGAAACTATTGTAAATATGGCCGTGGCTATGGGAAAGACCGCAGACTATGGAACAGTTACCGAATGTATGCAGAAAATAGAACAGTATGATTATCTGATTTGTCTGGGGATAGATAATGAAAAAGAATTATGTCAGCAATTAAAAGAATATCAAGGAAATGTGCTGATATTTGGAACTTCTTTTCTGGTTCAATATCTGGAGCAAAGTGGTTATAAAGGAAAATGGAAAATAGATTCAGCGACCAAAGGGCAGCTTTCATATGATTTTTCAAATAACAAAGATTATAGCGATATTGTGAAACTGAATAATCTGATTATCAGCAATAACTGGACTTATAGAAGTGGAGAGATTCAACAGGGGGAGAATACGGTTCCGTTTTGTTCTCAAATAGCAGGAATTCGTTTTATCCCAATTACTGAATTTGAAAGTAAAATAGTGAAAGCTGCCGCGATTAGAGAATTAGCGCTGTGGTTATGGCCATATAAAGATGCGGTTCCGGATTATGCACAATATCTCGTATTGAATGAAATATATCCATTTATGGATGCAGGCATATTGAAAGAGAAAATCGATCTCATGATAGAAGAAGAAGTGCCGTTCATTATATCGGCTATGCCAGTTATGCAGAATGGGGATTATCCTTCTATGAAAGAATTCTGTCAAGTTCTGGCATATGCCCAGCAAAATGGAGGAGCGGTTATACTGCATGCACCACTGATCCATAAACAGGTAGAAGATATAGAAGAAATATATGAAAAACTGACAGAGATGACAATGACTTATGTAAACCTTGGAGTTTATCCTATAGGAATTGAAGTACCGTACAGCTGGTTAAATGATGAAGTATACCTGAAAGTTTTAGAACGATATCGGACCGTGTTTGTTTATGATGACGGTAAAGAAACTGGATTTTCAATGCAGACAGGTACAAGCTTGTTTGGAAGACAGGGACATCAGACTATCATGCCAGCTATAAATCCGGGAGAGGCAGGAGAAAATGAACTGAAGTGTTATTCTTCAGCAGTATATATAGATGGTGAAACTGATACGGACGAGTTGACAAGAATTCTTGATAACAGCCGTATTAGCGTAGCTCCTTTTATGAATCTGTGGAATTTAAATCACAGTGTCTGGATTAATAATTATAATATAGTATATGCAGACAATTTACTATATTTGAATGGGGAACAGACGGAAAGACAATTTAATCCGGAAGCGTATGATACAAATTATGATTATCAGAGGAGAATGATACAGAGGATTACTTTAAATCTTCAAAAGCAAAATCATGTACTGATGTTTATTGTAGTAATCGTGATTATCATTTTTACGTCATTTATTGTTTATGCAAGAATCAGAAACAGACAGCAGTTTTTATACAAAGATAAAAAGGAAGAGTAAAAGATTATGTCATTTGTAGATTCATTGTCATTGTATGCAATTATTTCTATATGGGCACTGATGATCATTAATGTGATTCTGTCCATTGGTGGATTTATTTATTATATGAAAGTTGGAAAAACAGATGGAAGGGTTCCATTAAAAGAATATCCAATGGTGAGTATTCTGGTTCCGGCGCATAATGAGAGTCTTGTCATTACCAGAACAGTTCGCGCTTTGTTAAACTTTAATTATCCAAGAGATCGTCTTGAGGTTATTGTGATTAATGATAATTCCAGTGATGATACGGCAGAGAAACTGGAAGAGATTCAAAAAGAAATGCCAGACAGTCATTTGATTGTGATTAATACAGGAAAAGAGGTCGGAGGAACCGGAAAATCGAATGCACTGAATATTGGATTTTCTGTTTCTAAGGGCGAGATTATTGCAGTTTATGATGCAGATAATACACCGGAACCGGATGCATTGATTATACTGGTGGAAAATCTGATGACAGATGATAAAATTGGTGCGGTGATTGGAAAATTCCGTACAAGAAACAGAAATGCCTCTATTTTGAGCAGATTCGTAAATATTGAGACCCTGGCATATCAGTGTATGAATCAGGCCGGAAGATATTTCTTTTTTAAACTATGCACAATACCAGGCACAAATTATGTGATTCGGAGAAGTATTATTGAACAGATTGGTGGATGGGATACGAAGGCGTTATCAGAAGATACAGAGATTAGTTTTCGACTATACCGAATGGGATATTATATAAAACAAATGCCATTGGCAGTAACCTGGGAACAGGAACCACATCTTTTGAATGTATGGTTTCGGCAAAGAACCAGATGGGCAAAAGGAAATCTGTATGTACTTGTGAAGAACTTTCGATATGCATTTGATAAAAATGCAGGAGCAATGAGACTGGATGTTATTTATTATCTGATTGTGTACATATTAATGCTATCGTCGCTCGTAATTTCAGATGTAATTTTTTTCTGTGGAGTATTAGGGTGGGTACATGTGACGTTAGGAGGCTTTTCTTCATTATTGTGGGGAATGGCAATTCTGGTGTTTGTATTTAATGTAATGTTGACACTTGCCACTGAAAAAAATGAATTTTCATTGGAATCGGCACTGTTGGTGCTTTTGATGTTGTTTACTTATGCAAAACTCTGGGTGTTCGTTGTGCTAAAGGCAGTGTATCTTTCCATAACAGATCAGATGTTTCACAAAGAAGTAAAGTGGGACAAGACCGTCCGATATGTGGAGCAGGCATCTGTAAAAGAAGATGAGATAGATGACGTGTTTGACAGAGAAGGAAGGAGAAAACATGGCAGATAAAAAAATACAGAATTTATACAGAATGATCATTTTTTTTGTATTCGTAGTATTTATAATAGCAGTACCTGTCAGTGCTGCGAATAATGATGAGAAAAGACAGGCACTGTCAGAAATTATGAACAGTAATCCGGAAGATGCAGAAGAACCGGAATATGAGAAGCCAGCTAAATCAGCAAAATACGAAAAAGATTTTGAATATAGTGATGATGTGGTATTAAGCGGTATTTTCGAAACGAATACATATTACTTCAAGATACCTGATTATTGGAAAACGCAATATGTTTATGCACAGATCGAAACAGAATTGAGTCAGCTGATACAGGATGTGCCGGCGTCATTGACTTTTATGGTAAATGACGTACCGGTGACATCTTTTAAAATGGATTATCAAAACGGAAAGAATCAGATTCTCTATGTTGAAATTCCGACTGAAATGTTAAAAAAGGGATATAACACGTTTGATATTACGGGTTATGTCAGAATATACGATGAAGAAGGATGTATTGATGATTTTTCAGGAGCAAACTGGATCAGTATCAGCAAAAATTCTTATATTCGAGCAGGATATGACTTGGAAGATCATAAACAGAAAATATCTGCGTATCCATATCCGTTTATGTCGACAATAGATGAAAGTGGGAAAGATACTTATATAGCAGTATCAGATCAATGTGCTGAATCAGAGATGAAAGCGGCACTTCTTTTGAGAGCAGATCTGGGAAATGAAACCAATCTGAAAGATGACATTTCTCTTGTCAGAGAATCCGATCTTCCGACAGATAGTAAAAAAGTAATATTGGTTTCGTTACTTGACAATCTGGATGATACATATCGTTCTCTGGTGGAAAAAGAAACATCTGACAGAAATCTGAAAGAAGAAGCAATGATAAAATTTATAGAGGAAGATTCATCAGAAATTTTATTGATTACTTCTGAGAATGAGGACTGTTTGTCTGAAGCTGCCATTATGCTGTTGGATGAAAGTCGTGTATCCCAGGAAAAGGACAGTGTGGCTTTTGTTAAAGCAGGAAGTGCACAGCAGGTGATAGAATCATCCCAAAGTAGTGATATGATTGCTGGAAGATATACATTGGATGCATTAATGGATTCCGGACTTTCTTTTGTAGGACCTTTTCATCAGAAGGGGGATATTTATTTGCCATTTTCCGGTGGGTATGTCCTGGCTGATTCAGGGAAAATGGTTCTAAAATTCCGATATAGCAAGAATTTAGATTTCAGACGTTCGATGATAACTGTTTATTGGGGAGATATACCAGTTGCGAGTAAAAAGCTGACTTTGGAAAATGCTGATGGGGATGAACTTACATTTACCATGCCGCAGGATGTGGTAGGAACTTATGCAGGTAAAATATCTATTGCATTTGATTTGGAGCTTCCAGAGTTGTTTTGTACTCCGAGGATGGATGAAATGCCATGGGCATATGTGACAGAAGAATCTGTATTTTATCTTCCGGTTGGAGCCGGCAGTAATTATAATCTGGCACAAAGACCATATCCATTTGAAATATCGTCTGAATTTAATCATCTTTTAGTTGTTATTCCAGATGAAATCAGTAGTGAAGAACTGAATACGTTGGGAGAACTTATTGCTTTGTATGGAGAAAATATCAGTCCATATGGTGAATTAAATGTGAAGAAAGCCGAAAACTTCGAAAAAGAAGAAGATAAAGATAATCATATCATTACGATAGGAAATTATACTGATAATAGTTTTATAAGAGAATTAAATGATCAGTTATACTTTTCGTATAATGATACAGGTGATGCATTTTCGAGTAATGATCAGTTGGTTTTATCAGAAAATTATGCAAAAAATATCGCAACATTGCAGCTTTTGTATTCACCATATACAGAAAAAAGAGCCATTTTAGTTGCAGCGGCATTAGATGATAGAACAACAGGTTTCTTGAGAGAATTTATCAGTGACGATGAAAATGCATGGGATCTTGAGAAAGATACCGTGTTGATTGACAGTGATCTCGAAGTTAAAACTTATGAATCTGCGCAGGAACGAAAAGAAGAAAAGCAGCCGATACTGAAGAATATGATGGAAGAAAACAAGGAGGCAGCAGTCTTTACAGTAGTTTCTACAGCAATTATGCTTTTATTACTGCTGACAGCGATTCTGATATTCATTCGTATTTATTTAAGACAGAAGAAACACTAGATTAGACAGAAAGGTAAAAGTATATGAAGCCAAAAAAGAGTGCGTTCAGTTATTTTGTGATAATTCTATATCTGATCGGTACATTGTACATTCTTATATGTGGTGTGAACAATTTGGGCGAGGGACAGGAATATCCTTATGTATTACAAGGGATATTTCTTGTTTCATTCATTCTGCTTTGGCTGTTCATAAATGCATCAGCTGGGCTTATGGCAAGGCTGGAATTGGAGGATTTTTTTCATGAAAGAAAACGATTCTTTTGCATAATTGAGGCAGTCATTGTTTTAATAATCCTGGCAGTGGCTGTGTGCATCCGTGTAAATTGTATAAGTAATATGCCGATGAAGCCAGAATCAGATTATAAAACATATTATGAAATAGCAGATCTGTTAAAACGAGGATTGTTAAAAGAAGAAGGAACAGGGTATTGTAATTATATTGCCATGTTTCCTCATGTGTTTGGATATCCGTATGTATTGTCTGTTGTTTTCAAAATATTTGGGACAAGCGTTAGAGTAGCACAGATTTTTAATATTATACTGGCAATCGGTACAATTTATATTTCATATCGTATTGCAAGACTTACAGCAGGAGTGGCAGCCGGATTATGTACCTTGTTGATTACTACATTCTGGCCGTCTCAAATCTTATATATGAATCAGGTAGCATCAGAGTATCTTTTTTCATTTATGCTGTTGCTGTGCCTGTATATATTTATCATTACCATGAAACGATATGATGCAAAGACGCGTCATCCTCTGTTAGGGGTATTACTTTATATGCTGCTTGGAATATTATTGGCGCTTACAGCCTGCATCCGCCCAATGGCATTAATCCTTCTGATTACCATTGTCATGAGTATCTTTTTCAGAAAGATGTGGATTCCAGTAAGAAAAGTAGCAGATCAGCCGATTTCTCTCATAATTTTGTCAAAAGGATGGTCACGATGTGTAATCGTAGTATTAATGTATATGATGGTTTCTTCATTTTGCAGTATGGGAATTGAATATGCAATTGATAAACCATTGGCATCTGGATCCTCTTCATTTGGTTATAATCTGCTGGTTGGTTTAAATCAGGAATCTATGGGGGGATGGAATCAGGAAGACGCTGATTATCTTTATGCTGCGATGGATGAATATGGAAATGCCACTCAGGCACATCTGGCGTGCCGGGATCTGGCAATTCAACGAGTGAAAGGTGATCCGAAAGGAATTTTTAATTTGTTATTACATAAATTCAGAGTACTTTGGTCGAATGATGATTATGGAAGTACCTGGAGTATTCTGTTTATGGATCAGCAGGGAAATTTAACAAAGGAAAGAGAGCAGCTGCTATATAAAATCAGAGACTTTAACAACATTTATTATCTTATGATAGTGGCTTTTGCAGCGGTGGGAGGTGTATTCTTATGGAAAAAAGGAAACAGCTTCTTATATCCGTTTTGTCTGATATTTGTAGGAACAGTGGCAATGCATCTTTTGGTAGAGAATCAGAACCGATATCATTATCATGTATTGTTTATGTTTGCACTGATTGCAGGCTGTACGGTAAAAGATATTTACAGTATGAATCGTTCGAAAGTGCTCTGTGTCAGAGAGGAAAAAGAAAGATTGAAGCAGCAAGAAGCCAGTGATAGGGAGCGGAGAAGAAAAATTCTGGAGGATGAAGAAATGCTGACGCGTCTCAGAGAAGAAGCAATGAAGAGCCAGTTTGATATGAAATCAGCTCTGGAAAAAGGGTATATAAAAATGAGCGTTTCAGAGGCATATCAAAAGGAAGAAAATGATGATACTGTAGTGAAATAATGGATGGAAAAGAAGCGAAGATATGAAAAACAAGCTGAAAATAATTGAAAAGATCTGTATAGCAGGAATACTGATTTCAATACTTATCATCGTAGGGGGAATTTGCTATCTGTGGATGAATCCAGGAAAAGACGATAAGACAATACCGGAAGCAGAAACATCTAAAAAAGAACTGACAGGAGAACTGGATTTTATGCCATCGAATTTGCATCTTGGGGAGAAAATTGAACTGGATTATTTTCAGGATGTGCAGGGAAATCAGATATCTTTAGAGAAAGAATATGATGATAAAATCAAGATTTTGATATTCTGGGGAAGTTGGTGCAGTTATTGTGATAAGACTTTGCAAAGCCTTCGAGAATGTAGAAAAATGCTTAAGGATTATGAAGACATTGAAATAATTTTGATTAATAAAACGGATACGGATAAGGAAGAGACAGTAGAAAAAGCAAAGAACTATCTTGATGAGCAAGATTTGGATTTCTCATGTTTTTATGATAAGGATCTGATGGGATACAACGCGTATGGAATAAAAAGAATACCAACCATACTGGTTTTGGATAAACATGGATATGTCAGAGATATCAAAGTAAGTACGATAGAATCAGAACAGGAATGGAGGCAGTTATTTGACGAAGCAGAATATGGAAAGGATTATCGAATTTTAGAAAAAATAGAATCAGAATGGATGGGGAAAGAGGGGCAGATTTATACAGAGAAAAAACAAAATCAGTCATCCAGTCCATCTGGGCATGATGTCTTAAGTGAATCACAGGGCATCATGATGGAATATGCGGTTATAAGTGATAACAAAGAATTATTTGAAAAGTCAGAAAATTTTTTGCAAAACAATCTTGAAAGAGAGCATATTTATTCTTGGTATTTCACAGAAGATGGAAAACAGGCAGAAGCAAATGCGTTATTAGATGATCTGCGAATTTATAAAGCTTTTTCTCTGGCGAATGATTTATGGGGAGAGCAGGAAAAACAGATAAATAGTCTTTTGGAAGGAATCTGGGAACATAATACAGATGGGAATGAATTATATTCCTTTTATGATTTTTCGCAGAAAAAACCGGGAAAAGAGATTGCATTAAATTATGCGGATTTTAAGACTCTTGAATTGCTGGCAAAACAAGATGAGAAATTTGGTGTTATCAGTCAAAATATGGAAAGCATTGTAGAAAATGGATATATTAGTGACACTTTCCCACTTTATTATTCCTCTTATGATTATAAAAAGAAAAAATATAGCGAAGAAAATCTTCATACGGCGGAAGCATTGTTTACGTTATATCATCTTGCACAAGTGGAACGTATGAAGAATACATCAAGAGAATGGCTTAGAGAGCAATTGGCAGAAAATGGATTATATGCCAGGTATGGAACAGATGGAGATGTAGCAGATGGATATGAATATGAATCGGTGGCAGTATATGCAATAGCGGCGTTGACCGGCATAGAACTTCAAGATTCGGATATTTATACAAAAGCGATACAGCGAATGGAAATACTTATGCAACAAAATGCAGAAACAGATAATATGAGAGTATTTGACCTTCTTATGCCGATGCTGGCTTATGCAAGAGGGAATGAAGTAGAATTTTACTGAGAGAGAGTGAGGATAAAAAATGCTGTTTAATTCATTTGACTTTTTAGTATTTTTTCCAATTGTTTCACTGATTTATTTTCTTATACCACGCAAAATCAGGTATATTTGGCTGTTAGTGTGTAGTTATTATTTTTACATGTGCTGGAATGCAGCATATGCAATATTACTGTTTGCATCGACATTTGTGACATGGCTCAGTGGTATTGCGATCGGAAGGGCAAAGGAACAGGAAAAAGAAGATCCACAGAGACTGAGAAGCAAAGGTATTGTAGCAATTTCATTTATTGTAAATCTGTCAATGCTGGCGTTTTTTAAATATGCGGTATTTGTAATTGATAATCTAAATCAGATTCTGGAAATTACCGGTGTACAATTAATGATTCCTAAAATAGATATATTGCTGCCGGTAGGTATTTCGTTTTATATTTTTCAAGCACTGAGTTATACCATGGATGTCTATCGAGGGGATGTGAGAGTAGAGAAGAATATTTTAAAATATATGGTCTTTGTATCATTTTTTCCACAGCTGGTTGCAGGTCCGATTGAAAGATCTGCGAACTTACTTCATCAGTTTGATGAAGGTCATAAATTTAATTATGACAGAGTGTGTCGTGGATTAATGATGATGACGTGGGGATATTTTCAGAAAATGGTAATTGCAGACCGTGTAGCGGTGCTGGTAAATCAGGTATTTGATTATTCTGGATATTATGCAGGATTTGAAATACTTACAGGTGTCGTATTTTTTGCGGTACAAATTTATTGTGACTTTGCGGGATATTCCAATATAGCGATTGGTGCTGCTGAAGTATTGGGATTTCAGTTGATGAAAAACTTTAAAGAACCTTATTTATCATGTAATGTGGCAGAGTTTTGGAAACGATGGCACATTTCTCTGACAGGATGGTTCCGTGATTATCTCTATATTCCATTAGGGGGAAATCGAAAAGGAAAATGGAAAAAATACAGAAATATCATGATTGTTTTTTTGACGAGTGGTCTGTGGCATGGTGCAAATTGGACTTATGTTATATGGGGCGGTTTAAATGGTTTGTTTCAGGTAATTGGAGCACAAACAGAAACATTACGAAATACATGTAAAAAAAGACTTGGAATGAAAACTGAAAGTGGAAGCTGGAAACTGTTTTCTGGAATAGTGACATTCTTTTTAATCGATTTTACCTGGATTTTTTTTCGAGCAGATTCAGTGGAAGCAGCAGTTACCATGATTTCCAGATTATTTGCATCCTTTAATCCGTGGGTATTGGCAGATGGTACGCTATATACGTTAGGATTATCAATGATTGATTTTTGGATAGCAGTGTTATCCAGTTGCATTTTACTGACAGTGGATATTCTTCACAGAAGAGGTGTGGAGATCCGCCAGTGGATTTTGAATCAGAATTTGTGTTTTCGATGGATACTTTACTATGCTGCGATTTTTTCTGTTTTAATTTTTGGATTCTATGGTCCGAATTATGATGCAGCGCAGTTTATCTACTTCCAGTTCTAGGAGGGATGAGATGAAAAATAAGATTGTAAAAATATGGAAATCGCTGTGTTTTTTTTCGATTTTTCTGGGATTGCTATATCTTGCATGCAGTGTGTTAAAATTTAAGTATAATGACGGAGTGAAACCTATGGAAAATCTTTATGATTTGCCAGAAGACACGGTAGATGTATTACTTTTGGGAAGCAGTCATATGGGGATGAATGTAGATCCGTCTATGATGTGGGATGAACAGGGAATTGCAGCATATGCCTGTTGGGGAGGTATGCAGCCGACATGGAATACCTATTATTATTTAAAAGAGTGTCTGAAATATCAGAAACCAGATTTGGTAGTAATGGATACGTATCTTGCAACCAATGACTTGGAGTATGATTCTTATGAAAATATGGTAAAAAACATTCAGGGAATACGTATGTCTGAGAACAAGTGGAAAGCAGTGGAGACCGGAGTTACACCTGAATATCAGAGCAGTATACTGTTGGGGCTGCCAACATATCACTATCGGTATTCAGAATTAACATCAGATGATTTTCAGGATTTTTTCTGGAATAAAAATTGTGAGATACAGAGTATTCCTACATCAGGAGATGCTGTTCAGAAAATTCAGATTATGGATACAGATACGGTGAAAGGTACAGAAGAACTTTCAGAAAAACTGGGAAACTATTTATATAAAATTATTGAATGTTGTAAGGAACAGGATATACCGTTACTTTTAATTGCGTCACCTTATGAGGTTAAGGAAACAGAACAAAAGAGATATAATAAAATACAGGAAATTGCAGATCAATATGGTATAGAATTCCTGAATTTCAATAATTTCTATCAGGAGATTGGAATAAATACGGATACCGATTTCAGGGATCCGGGACATTTCAATGACAGTGGGATCAAGAAGTATACAACTTATCTGGCAGATTACATCAAGAATCACTATAAGATACAGGATCGAAGAACGGATGCGTCTCATATTTGGAATAAGAAACGCAATATACAGGAGAAATGTGCCTATCAAATGGAAGAACAGTTTCTGGGTGGAGGATTAAATTATCTGGATACCGGCTTAAAATTATATGAGAATCCTTTTGCATCTTATACGTTGATGACAAAGATACAGACAGATTGCCAGAGTGATGATAAAGTGTTCTTATCTTGTTTCAGTGAGGAAGAAGGCAATTACAGGGGGCTTCTGATAAGACGAGAAGGAGAAAAGATCTATGTTATATTTAATGCACTTAGTAGAATTGAAATAACAGATTTTGGAAAAGAACTACAGTTGGCTATAGTGAAAAATGGACTGAACTATCAGGTATATGCAGATGGAAAGCAGGCAGGCGAACTGACCGTAAATGGATTGAATGCCTATAATGGAAACTTATTGCTGGGTTGTCAGATAAATGAAGAGGGAGAAAGATTCCGTTACAGCGATGTTCAAGTAGAAAATATGGAGGTATATGATGTTGCATTGAGTGCAGAAGATATTGAATCCTGGAATCCGGATAAGTTACCTGTTCCAGATTCTTATCAGACACCGACGGCAGGATCAGAAGCTGATTTTGTACTTTCCACACAGTTTGAAGGAAATGGATATGACAGATATCTGGATACAGGAATAGCATTATATAAAGATCCAGAAGAATCTTGGACTCTTTTAACCAGATTTGAAAAAGGCGCAGAAAATGGATCGGGTGTCTATTTATCCTGTTATCATGAAAAAGAAGGAGAGTACAGAGGAATTCTCATTCGAAATGGTGAACCAGGACATTTAAGCATTCTGTATGGAACAACTGGAACAGATGTTGAAGTAGATGAAAAGAATCCGGTTATGCTGGCAGTTACAAAAGAAAAATTTAAATATAATATTTATGTAAATGGAAAACTTGTTGTACAGGAGGCGTTATCAGAGGCAGAAACATATGCGGGAAATCTTCTTTTGGGATGCCAGGAGACTCCGGATGGAGAACAGATGCGGTTTAGTGATGCACATATTTATAACATGGAAGTATACAAGGGCATTATGCCAGAAAATGATATTTTAAAATGGAATCCATCCTATGCAAAAGAGCCAGAAGAAAAGCAGCCGTCATCAGTAGAATATGAATTAGCAGTACCTTTCAAAGGGGATGGAAAGAGTGAATATATAGATACTGGTATTCAGCTTTATGATGTGCCGGAAAAAAACTGGTCGTTGCAAATAAAGTTTCGAAAAATGGAAACAGGAGGAATAATAGTATCTTGTTTCGCAGAAGATCCAAAGCAGTATCGTGGACTGTTAATCAGTCAGCAATACAGAAGTACATTAAGTCTGACATTGGGACAAACTGCAAAAGAATTGGAGTTACCACCTCAGCCAGAGAATGAAATACGGATCGAAAAGCAGGGAACCTCGTATACTGTGTATCTGAATAATGAGAAAGTTTTGGAAGATGTTGAATCAGGATGCCCTGAATATGATGGAACGTTATGTCTTGGCTGTGAGCTGAATGAAAAAGGTGAAGCATTCCGCTTTTCAGAAACTAAAATTATGCAGCTCAGTATTTCAGAAAGGGAAACAGATTCATGAATAAGCTTAGAAAAAAATGGTATCATTTTTTAAAAAATGAAAGAAAAGCTTGTGGCGCATTATTGGGTTTAGTTTGCTTTCTGATGTTATTGTTTGAATTTTTATCGCCGGGACATCTTGGAACGATTGATACAGGAAAATATGAAGTAATTATGAAAGAAGCCGGTTTGAAATACACGCAGGAAGAGCTTCAATCCGGTCGCCCGCTCACCTATGATCATGTAATAGAAGAATATGATTATGGTCATTTCGCCTATGCAAAACTGTTAGCGCCAAGTGGAATACATAGTGTGGTGTATCCCATTGCGTGCATCCGTGCAGTAACGAACCCTTTTGGAATCCTCTTTTCCTTAAAATATTTGTATTTTCTATATGCTTTGCTGGCAGCTGTTTGTGTAGCAGTTATAACAAGAGGAGTAGCAGGAATCTGTGGGACACCTTTGGGATGTATCGCAGGAGCAGCATTGACATTACTGTTAGCAGATGGAAATCTCAATGCTTATTTTGCATCACTTTATGACGTCGGAACAGTGGTCATTGGTCTGTTGCTTGTAATGGCGTCTCTTGTCAGAGCATATTCGTACAGGAAAGAAGCTGGTGCTGTAACGGTAGTTCCAGTGATACTGTCTTTGATGTTCCTGTTGAATGCATCGACACTATCAATTGTTTTTCTGCCATTTGCAGTATTGGCAGGAATACTGATTGTGAAAAAAGAATGGATGTTTTTCCGGCATAAAAAAATGACGGCATGTATGACAGGCTTTTTACTCATTACTGGAATAGTATCAGGCATGCATTTGATGAGTAATAATCCGGATATACAGTCAGATGCTTCAGTATATTTTTGTGCATTTCAGGGATTTTTGGAAGCATCAGACGATCCCAAAAAAGATCTTGCAGAGTTCGGTCTGGATGAAGACTATGCAGAAGACATCGGAAAATCCTATTATTTAGAAGAAGATGAATATCAACATAATCCACGAGATCCCAAAGAGGCAGAAAAATTATTTTCCAAATTGAACAGAGAATCGATTCTGAAGTGGTATTTGAAAAATCCAAAGAGAATAATCCAGACTGCTGTGAGGCAGAAGGAGAATTTTGCAAGTTTGGAATCACAATTATTATTGAAACCGGGACAAAATACAGAGCAGACTAATAAAACATTCAGAAACTGGTCAATAGTGGACATGTTTCTGGCGGTATGTTTTCCAACGAATTACAGTGGTGCATGGATACTTTTGGTGAGTGGTGCAATATTTGTTGTTTTGGCTGTGATTTTACAGATCAAAAAGAAGATACATAAACTGAATAATGTTATTTTGTTTTTCTTATGGGAACTGGGAACGTTGGGATATATACCGGCGCATCTGTTCTTTATGGGAAGAGACACTCTGGAATTATCCAGGGTATCGGCGGTTTTTGCCATGATTGTTACCGTGGGTGGTCTTGCTTTATTAGTGGGAAGATGCTGTGTAAATGGTACTGTATGGTTTCAAAAACTTCAGGCGAAAATTATTACAGAGGAAAAGGAAAATCTGTACGAGGAAGATGTAGAAACATCAGAAAGCCGTACTGATGTGACAGGATTAAGTGGTATATGTGTAATAATATTGCAGAGAATGAAAAAGGGTATTATGGTGATTGCATCTAATCGGAGAAAAACAGTATTGCTGGTGTCAGCTATAGCAGCAGTTATGGCAGGTATGGTTTTATTTGCAACACCGAGAGCAGGGTGCGTCAATAATGGCGATTTCGGAAGAATGATGGATCAGCTTGGGATTATCTGGCAGGGAGATATTTTTTATGATGTAGATGCACAGTTGGGAAGAAGAGTAATAGAAAATTATGCTTATCGAGAAACATTTCAACCGGCAGCATTAACCTTTTTAAGTCCCAAATATAGTTTGATTTATCCGGCAACTGTGGTACGTGGAATATCAGCTGTGCTAGATCAGCCATTTAGTACGTACTGGCTTAGTATCATCATGACGATTCTTCTACTGATTTGCCTGATCTCAATTGTGCGAGATCTATATGTATATCTTGGCAGATATACATTGCTTCTGGGAATAGGATTGTGCATTATTTTTCTATGTGAGAGTTATCTGGTATGGTTTAATTCGCTTTTTGGGGAAAGTATGATATTTCTTGGAACTTTTATGGTACTGGCTTGCGGAATTCATCTGTCTATTGTGCCAAAGGGAAAAGGAGTACTAAGTGTGTTTATAATGTTATTTGCCTGTCATTTTCTGGTGTGCGCGAAGGCACAGATGCTGGTGACACTTCCAATTCTACTTGTAATGATATGCATTTTTGCCTTGTATCACAGACCGTTGAGACTGGGCAGGCTTATAACCTATACTATAGTGATAATTTTGGGTATGGGAATTATCTCATATGAAGGGGTAAAAGTATATCAGGACAACAGTCATATTTCAGAGCGTCAGACGCTCTGGCAGGCAGTGTTTTATGGTGCACTTATGGTTTCAGATGATCCGATTGATGATATGAAAGAACTGGGGATTGATGTCAGAATGGCGGCAGATATAGGTAAAGATGCTTACCAGCCGGATGATGATTATGTAATCAGTCCTAATTCAAAAGAGGCAGATGCGGCATTTTATGATCACGTTACAACAGGAACATTGGTAAAATATTATCTAAAAAGACCAAAACAGCTGATAAAAATGATGAATCATGCAGCTAATGTATCTCAAGAACTGTATAATGGATTTAGAGCTTATCTGGGACAGGATTATGCTGGAGAACACGATACAGTAGACAGACTGGGACTATGGTTATATTGGAGACCAGTGTTCACATTTTCAACATTTTGGGGCTATGTGCTGGTCTATGGAAGTTTACTGATTGCTAGTATCTATATTATGTTACAGAAACAGACGGACATTCAAAAGAAATTGTTAGCAGGAATGTATGTGGCAGTGATGATGATCGGTGTGATACAGTATCCGCTGTCTGTAGTAGGAAATGGATTTGCAGATAACCAGAAGCAGATGTTCGGATTTATGTTGTGCCATGATATCCTTACTGTAATAACTGGTGTTTTAATCTTAAAATTTATGTGGAAATATAGGGAACAACTGACGTGGAAGAATGTGAGGGAAAAACGTGGATAGAAAAAAACCTGTTTTATACATTATAGTTCCTTGTTACAATGAGGAAAAAGTACTTCCTGTTACTGGTAAGATGTTTAAAGAAAAACTAAAGGAATTGGAAGAAAAAGGAAAAATTTCTGAAAAAAGCAAAGTTATGTATGTAAACGATGGATCAAAAGACAATACTTGGAATATTATTTGTCATTTGGCAGAAGAGGAAAAATATAGTATTGGAATTTCGCAGAGCCGTAATCGAGGACATCAAAATGCTGTAATTGCAGGATTAATGGAAGCAAAAGATCATTGTGACATTACTATTTCAATAGATTGTGATGGGCAGGACGACATAAATGCAATGGATGAAATGGTGGATGCATATCTTGACGGATGTGAAGTAGTATATGGTGTCAGAAGTAAAAGAGATACAGATACATTTTTTAAGCGTGTAACCGCAGAAGGATTTTATAAATTTATGAGATGTATGGGGGCTGAGGTGGTCTTTAATCATGCAGATTATCGTTTGATAAGCAGCAGAGTACTACAGGAATTGGCAAACTTTAAGGAAGTGAATATTTTCCTGAGAGGAATGATTCCGTTAGTCGGATTTAAAAGTACAAGTGTCTATTATGAGCGACATGAACGTCTTGCAGGAGAGAGCCACTATCCATTGAAAAAAATGTTGGCGCTTGCTTTTGATGGAATTACCAGTTTGTCTATTAAACCGATTCGACTGATAACTGGACTTGGGGCAGTGTTTTCGATAATCAGCTTTATTGGAGTTATTTGGGCATTCATAGTGTATATTACAGGTGGAGCAATAGATGGCTGGGCTTCAACAATATGTATTGTCTGTTTTATGGCTGGAATACAACTTATGTGTCTTGGCGTGATTGGAGAATATATTGGGAAAATCTATCTTGAAACAAAGGCAAGACCGAGATATATTATTAGTGACAGGACATATGGAAAATTAAGTAAAGAAGAGGAATCAAAACTGTAAACATTCAAATATATGAAGCAAAAGTCCATATGGAACTGGAAAGTCGGTCAGAGACTAAGAAAAATTGGGGAATGGTTTAAGGAATATCATATGGACAAGAAACAATATTCAGTAGAAGAATTGCTGGAGTATGCTTATAAGTATAACAGAATTCCGGTGGTGCTTTTTGCAAAGGACAAGGAATGCCGATATATTTATACATCAGAAATCGAAGAAGCAATCAATGGTGGAGAAGAGAATTCAATTATCGGAAAAACAGATATGGATATTCAATATGATCCAGAATTGGGAAAACTGTATTATGAACAGGATAAAGAAATCCTGAAAAGTGGAAAGCCGATACATTGTTATTCAGAATTTTATGTTAATGGGAAACGGGAAGTGAGAGAAATTTCCAAAAATCCGATTTACAGTGATGGCGAAATTATAGGAGTCTGTGGTGTTGTCAGTGATGTGACAGAACTGATGGATTTAAAGGAACGCTTCGAAAAACTGAGTGTTCTGGATAACAGCACAGGCTGTTATAATCGTAATTATTTTTTAAAACATGATTATAATAAGTCTTCCTGTCTGCCATGTGCGTATATCATGTGTGACTGCAATGATTTGAAAATGGTAAATGACAGGTATGGACATGAAATTGGAGATCAGTATATTTTGATGGTGTCAGATGTACTGAAGTTCGTGACAGATAAGAAAGGAAGTTGTATCCGCTGGGGTGGAGATGAATTCTTACTTGTCATTCCAAATTGTAATGAAGAGGATTGTCAGCAAATTTTAAAAGCAATAGAATATGAACTGGGTATAAAAAGAATAGTAGCTCCATATATTCAAGTGGCAATGGGATATAGTATCCGCACTGATATAGAACAATCGGAAGAAGCAGTAATACAGTTGGCAGATCAGGCAATGTATCAGGATAAAATGCAGAGAAAGGCGGAACGGGATGGAAATTAAACAGGAATTTTTATCTCATATGAAAGATATTGTCAGAGCCCTTCCGGCAACACTGTTTTTTAAAGATACAGAAGGAAAGTATGTATTTACAACGCAGGTATGCGATCTGGTAAATGCAGGTCCGGAAGGAACGATCATTGGAAAATGGGATGTGGATATACAGTTTGATAAAGAACTGGGAAAAAGATATTATGAGGAAGACATGCGGATATTACAAACAGGGGAATCTACGCATAGTATAGACTGCTTTTTAGATGAGCATGGAAATGAAACCTATCTTGAGATTTTAAAAGAAGCGATTCACAATGATGATGGAGAGATTATTGGAATCTGTGGTATCTGTAATGACGTGACAGAAGTTGAAAAGCTTCGACGTCAGTTTGAAAAGATGAGTTTATATGATCCGATGACGGGGGCATATAACAGAAACTATTCGGTAGAATATGTGTTTGACAATATACAGAGTCTGCCATGCAGCTACATATTTTGTGACTGTAATAACCTAAAGGAAATCAACGATCGGTATGGTCATGATATGGGTGACTATTATATCAAAGAAACATTTCAGGTTTTGAAGAGCGCAACGAAAGAGAATTCTATTATTGTACGCTGGGGTGGAGACGAGTTCCTTATCATTACACCTGGCTGTGATCAGGATAAGCATGAAGAAATCATGAAAAAAATAAAGGAATCTCAGATAGAACTCTCAGATATAACGACTGAAATAGGGCTTGCAGTTGGAGGTATGGTAAGAGAGACTATGGAGATACCAGAATCAATGATCATGAAACAAGCTGATGAAAACATGTATGAGAATAAAAAAGCACAGAAAAGTCTATAGAAAGTGAGGATGAGAATGACAATGTTTTCTGTAAATATGAAGAAAAGAAATGAATTACTGGCGAATACGGTGATAAAAGGACTGAAATCACGTAATATGTCCGGATACTATGCGGCAGACAAAGAAGAAGCATTAAAACTGGCGCTGGAACTGATCCCGGAAGGCAGTACCATAGCTATGGGAGGCTGCATGAGTGCGCACGAAATAGGCCTGATTTCAGCATTGGAAGAGGGAAATTATCATTATATTGACCGAGACAAACTTGATCCGCGCGCCGGACTTCTGGCTGCATATGATGCAGATGTCTTTTTAACCAGTGCAAACGCGATCACTGATGCCGGAATTCTTGTCAATATTGATGGCAATGCCAATCGCGTATCCTGTATTGCCCAGGGACCGAAAAAAGTAGTTTTTATCGTTGGAATGAATAAAGTCTGTTCAGATCTTGACAATGCAATGAAGCGTGCCAGAAATGTAGCAGCTCCTGCAAATGCCCAGAGATTTGATATCAAAACACCTTGTAAAGAAACCGGAAAATGTTTTGACTGTAAATCTCCGGATACAATCTGCTGTCAGTTCCTGATTACCAGATATTCCAGACATCAGGACAGAATACATGTGATTTTGGTAAATGATGTACTTGGACTTTAATTAGAAGCAGCATCCATACGTTTCAGTTCTGGCAGTACGATATACAGCATGGTAAGGAAGCAAAGACTTCCGCCAATGACATTCGATATAGGTTCTGCCAGAAAGACACCTTTCGTGCCCATATGCAGTGTATAAGGCATCAGATAAGTCAGTGGAACGACAATAAATACTTTACGAAGCAGGGAGAAGAAAATCGCCTGCTTCTTTTTATTTAAAGATTTAAAAACAGTCTGTCCGATATATTGCAGATCCATAAAAATAAATGCGGCAAAGTACTGATGCAGGGCAGGAATAGAGTCTTGAATCAGAGCAGTATCCGAACTAAATACACGAATCAGCATGCCGGGAGTCAGAATGATCAGACCCCACATAAGGGCTGTGTAGCCAAGAATCATGATACTCATAACCTGGATAGATTTTCGAATTCTTGCAGGACGTCTGGCACCGTAGTTGTAGCTTAAAATAGGAGAAGTCCCCTCGTTGATAGCAGAGATTGGCGTCTCAACCAACTGGCGGATACTGGATACAATTGTCATAACAGAGATATAGATATCACCGCCGGTGACAGAAAGTACGTTGTTGCAGCAGATTGTCACCAAACTGTTGGTCAGCTGCATGATAAAGCCGGCAGTTCCAAGACTGACAATATTTTTAGCGAAAGTCAGACTCTTTGAGAATTCATCAAAACGCAGAAAACGCACGTTCAGCTCAGTTTTTCTGGTAAGAAAAAACAGAACAAATATAGCAGAAAAGCACTGAGAAATCACCGTTGCAATGGCAGCACCCTGCACACCAAAACCAAAAACAAAGATAAACAGAGGATCCAAAAGCAGATTAGCTAAGGCACCAATCGCAACAGAAAACATACCAATGACGGAATAGCCTTGTGCATTGATAAAGGGATTCATGCCCACTGCAATCATGGATGGCAGGGTACCGATCAGATAGAGTCTCAAATATGGAAGGGCGTAAAGTAATGCATCATCTGAGGCACCGAATAAGATCAGAATAGGTTTGGCCAGTAAAAGACCAATGACCATCAATAAAATAGCACAGATACAGAGCATGGAGAAAGAAGTATTCATAATACATACGGCATCATGCTCTTTCTTTTTTCCTCTGTAAATGGAAAAAAGAGGCGCGCCGCCACTGCTGAACAAATTGGCAAAGGCTGTGATAATGACAATCAGAGGAAAGCATAGTCCGACGGCGCCAAGTGCAGCAGTCCCTGTCTGAGGAATCCGGGCAATATAGATACGGTCTACGATGTTGTATAACAGATTCAGGATTTGTGCAACCAGAAGCGGCATAGCAGTGCCCAGAATATTTCCTGTTACCGTACCATGTTCAAAATCAATTTGTTTCATATAAATCATCCCCTTTTATTACTTGCTTTAATAGTATAACAAGAGGTATTCTATATGTAAATATTTGATTTACAGGAGTGGAAATATGAACCAGATGATAGAAAATTTATATCGCAGAAAATCTATGAGAGCGTATGAAGACAGACCGATTTCGAATGAATTAAAATGGGAAATTTTAAATGCAGCTGTACAGGCACCTTCCGCAGGATGCCAACAGTTGTATACAATTATTGATGTCACCGATCAGAAATTGAAAGATGCATTGGCAGAGACTTGCGACCATCAGCCATTTATCGCAAAAGCATCAATGGTATTGGTATTCTGTGCTGATTGTAAAAAATGGTATGATGCATATCTGGAAGCAGATTGTCAGCCACGGCTTCCGGGAGTGGGAGATCTGATGCTGGCAGTTACGGATACTGTGATTGCAGCGCAGAATGCAGTAATGGCAGCAGAAAGCCTGGGAATCGGTTCTTGTTATATTGGAGATATTATGGAGAACTGTGAAGAACAGAGAAAGATTTTGAATTTGCCGGAGTATGTGTTCCCGGCTGCAATGCTGGTATTCGGATGGCCGACACAGCAACAGAAAGAGAGGAAAAAGCCGGAACGCTGTGAGATGAAATATATCGTTCATGAGAATGGTTATCACAGCATGAAAGGGGAAGAACTGCGTCAGATGTTCGCACACAAATGCCAGCATCACTCTTTTGAAGAGTGGTGTCAGGCATTTTGTAAGAGAAAATATAACTCTGATTTTTCAAAAGAGATGACCAGATCCGTGAGGGAATATCTGGAGCAGTATGAGTAAATATTGAAATTATACAAGCATGGGTATAAAATAGTCAAAACAACTGAGATAACTATACATGTATAAAAATGGGGGCGAGAAGAATATTATGCAGAATTATTCAGGAGAAGTTGGATTACAGTATCATTTGCAGATCAGACCGGGCGATGTGGGACGTTATGTGATTCTGCCTGGCGATCCGAAGAGATGTGAGAAGATTGCAAAGCATTTTGATGATGCAAAGCTGGTGGCGGACAGCAGAGAATTTGTGACGTATACCGGTTATCTGGATGGAGAAAAGGTGAGCGTGACATCTACCGGTATCGGTGGACCGTCTGCATCGATTGCGATGGAAGAACTGGTACTTTGCGGAGCAGATACTTTTATTCGTGTAGGTACCTGCGGTGGAATAGAACTGGATGTGAAAGGTGGAGATATTGTAGTTGCTACCGGTGCTGTCAGGATGGAAGGCACCAGCCGAGAATATGCACCGATTGAATATCCTGCCGTAGCAGATCTGGAAGTAGCCAATGCATTGGTTGCAGCATGCAAAGATCTGGGGTATACTTATCATACCGGTGTGGTACAGTGCAAAGATGCTTTTTATGGACAGCATGAACCAGAGAGAATGCCGGTAAGCTATGAATTAATGAATAAATGGGAAGCCTGGAAACGTATGGGCTGCAAAGCTTCTGAGATGGAATCGGCAGCGTTATTTATTGTCGCACAGCATTTAAGAGTGCGTTGTGGATCGAATTTTTTAGTAGTGGGAAATCAGGAGAGAAACGCACTGGGAATGGAAAATCCAATTATGCATGATACAGAAGCAGCGATTACAGTAGGAGTGGAAGCAATCCGTAAGTTGATTAAGGCAGACCGGGAAAAGAAATAGGTGAGAAAATGAAAAAGTATAACCGTATTTTTACAATTGTGATTGATTCCCTTGGGGTAGGGGCTATGCCGGATGCAGCGCAGTATGGAGATGCAGGCTGTGATACACTGGGACATATTGCAGAACATACAGAGAATTTTCAGATTCCAAATCTTCAGAAGCTTGGTATGGCAAATCTGCATACACTACAGGGCGTGGCACCGGCAGAGGTACCACAGGCTAAGTATATGAAGATGCGTGAGGCCAGTAAGGGAAAGGATACTATGACGGGACACTGGGAGATGATGGGACTTCAGATTACCACACCATTTCAGACATTTACCGAGCATGGATTTCCGCCGGAGCTAATAGCAGAGCTGGAGAAACGTACAGGGCATAAAGTGATCGGCAATAAGAGTGCAAGCGGAACAGCGATCCTGGATGAACTGGCAGAAGAAGAGATTGCCACCGGTCATATGATTGTGTATACTTCTGCAGATTCAGTACTTCAGATTTGTGGAAATGAGGAGACCTTTGGACTGGATGAACTGTATCGTTGCTGTGAGATTGCGCGGGAACTGACCATGAAGGATGAATGGAAGGTAGGACGTGTCATCGCCAGACCATATATTGGAAAGAAAAAAGGCGAATTCAAACGTACCAGCAACCGGCATGATTATGCATTGAAGCCATTTGGAAGAACTGCGTTGAATGTATTAAAGGATGCAGGACTGGATGTGATTTCAGTCGGAAAGATCTATGATATTTTTGATGGAGAGGGTTTAACAGAGTCTAATAAATCCAAGAGTTCTGTGCATGGTATGGAACAGACCATTGAGATTGCGAAGAGAGAGTTCCGTGGATTGTGTTTTGTGAACCTGGTTGATTTTGATGCGTTGTGGGGACACCGCAGAGATGTAAAGGGATATGCAGAAGAACTGGAGCGTTTTGATGTCAAGCTAGGAGAATTTCTGAAAGAATTAAAGGATGATGACCTTCTGATTATCACCGCGGATCATGGAAATGACCCAACCCACACAGGAACCGATCATACAAGAGAAAAAGTACCGTTTCTGGCATATTCCCCATCCATGAAGCAGGGAACACAGTTGGATGAAGCAGATACATTCGCTGTGATTGGTGCAACGATTACAGACAATTTTGGATTGAAGATGCCGGAAGGTACCATTGGAACTTCCGTACTGGATAAGATTTCAGAATAGAAAGAACACAGATCAGAGAAATTCTGGATGATGCAGAAGAATTCATTCGTCTTGGCTTTTTTATGTTTTTATAAACTATTTTTGCATGATCTGCATAACATATGAAGAGAAAATATGCGAGGTCATTATGAGAAAATCAGGTATGCGTGTGTTGCAGACAGATAATGTAGACAGGGGGGAATTGAAGGTCAATGTGGAATCGGCACTTCGTACCGTACCAATAGAGAATGCAGCAGTAGATATTTCCTATACAGGGGAACCGGATCGGATTTTGGAAGAGGTAAAGACGGATCAGAATGGTAATACAGATATGCTGGAATTGAAAACACCGCCGTTGGAGTATAGTATGCAGCCGGGAGAAGTTCAGCCTTATTCAGAATACACGATTAAAGTCTCTGCAGAAGGATATGAACCGGTGACAGTCAGCGGTGCAGAGGTCATGTCAGGAGAATTATCACTGCAAAACATTCGGCTGCGTCCGTTGGAGCAGGGACGACCGCCGGAAGTCACTGCCATACCGCCACATACGCTGTATGGAAACTATCCGCCGAAAATAGCAGAAGCTGAGATTAAACCAGTGAATCAGTCAGGAGAAATTGTATTGCGTCGTGTGGTCATTCCGGAATACGTAGTAGTACATGATGGAAGTCCGCGAGACACCACAGCGGGGGATTATTATGTTCGATATAAGGATTACATTAAAAATGTGGCATCCAGTGAGATCTATCCGACCTGGCCGAAAGAGACGATCATAGCCAATGTGTTGGCAATTATGTCATTTACCTTGAACCGCGTATATACGGAGTGGTATCGGAACAAGGGGTATGACTTTACGATTACATCGTCTACGGCATTTGATCATAAATGGATTTATGGCCGGAACGTGTTTGAGAGCATTTCAGAGACAGTAGATGAAATATTTGAAAATTATCTTTCCAGACCAAATGTGAAGCAGCCGATTCTGACGCAATACTGTGATGGCAGCCGCGTGACCTGTCCTCAGTGGATGAGTCAGTGGGGTTCAAAGGCATTTGGAGACAAGGGATATACGGCAATTGAAATCTTGCGGTACTATTACGGAGATTCTTTATATATCAATCAGGCTGAGCAGGTCGCCGGGATTCCGGCATCCTGGCCTGGATATGCCCTGAAAAGAGGGTCTGTGGGAGAAGCGGTATTGCAGATACAGGAACAGCTCAATGCCATTTCTAATAATTACCCACTGATTCCCAAACTGGTAGCAGATGGCATCTATGGACCAGAAACGGAAAAAGCCGTTTTGACTTTTCAGGGAATTTTTGGATTAACGCAGGATGGGATAGTAGGAAAAAGAACCTGGTATAAAATTCAGGAAATTTATGTCGGAGTGACAAGAATAGCAGAATTAAATCCATGAAAATAAGAGGGGGACTTGTCAGTCCCCCACAGTATGCAAGTTTAAAGTCAGGATTTTTTTCAGAATAGCATATTTAATCAATATTAACAAGCATTTGAAAAGAAACAAAAAAATTACTGCAAAATGGGTTGAAAAACAGAAACGAGTATGCTATCATATTTGCAATTTGGGATGAAGGAGGGAAGAGAACACATGTATTCTTGCAGTCGTTCTGTTCCCTTTTTAGCATAAAACAAACAATAAGAAAGGCAGGTTTACAAATGAAAGCATTCCTTATATTGGAAGATGGTACAGTATTTTGCGGACAGAGCATCGGATCAACACGGGAAGTGATCAGTGAGATTGTATTTAATACTTCTATGACAGGATACTTGGAGGTTTTAACAGATCCGTCCTATGCAGGACAGGCTGTTGTGATGACATATCCACTGATTGGTAATTATGGTATCTGTTATGAAGATATGGAGTCAGAGAGGCCATGGCCGGATGCCTACATCGTGCGTGAACTTTCCAGAATTCCAAGCAATTTCCGGTCTCATGGAACGATTCAGGACTTTCTTGCAAAAAATGATATTCCAGGTATCGCCGGAATTGATACAAGAGCATTGACAAAAATTCTTCGTGAGAAGGGTACCATGAACGGTATGATTACCACGAATGAAAATTATAATTTGGATGAGATTCTTCCAAAACTTAAAGAGTACACTACAGGCAAAGTAGTAGAGAAGGTAACTTGCAGTGAAAAATATGTACTGGAAGGTAATGGACCGAAAGTTGCGCTGATGGATTTTGGCGCAAAGAAAAATATTGCAAGAAGTCTGAATGAACGAGGATGTCAGGTAACAGTATACCCGGCACTTACTACAGCAGAAGAAATTCTGGCAGATCATCCGGACGGTATTATGCTTTCTAACGGCCCTGGGGATCCAAAAGAATGTACTTCTATCATTGAAGAAATAAAGAAATTATACGAAAGTAATGTGCCGATTTTTGCAATTTGTCTGGGACATCAGTTGATGGCACTGGCAAATGGTGCAGATACCTACAAGATGAAGTATGGTCATCGTGGCGGCAATCATCCGGTGAAAGATCTGAAGACCGGAAGAGTATATATTTCTTCTCAGAACCATGGATATGTAGTAAATACAGATACGCTTGATCCAGCAGTTGCAGTGCCGGCTTTTACAAATGTAAATGACGGAACAAATGAAGGTCTGGCATATACAGGAAAGAATATCTTTACAGTACAGTTCCATCCGGAAGCATGCCCTGGACCACAGGATTCCGGATATCTGTTTGATCGTTTTATGAATATGATGGAGGTGAATCAGTAATGCCAAAGAACCCAGATATTAAGAAAGTACTTGTAATCGGTTCTGGTCCTATTGTAATCGGCCAGGCTGCAGAATTTGACTATGCCGGAACTCAGGCGTGCCGATCACTGAAAGAAGAAGGAATCGAAGTAGTATTATTGAACTCTAATCCGGCTACTATTATGACGGATAAGGATATTGCAGATCATGTATACATTGAGCCACTTACTGTAGAAGTTGTGGAACAGTTGATTATAAAAGAAAAACCGGACAGCGTTCTTCCGACACTGGGGGGTCAGGCAGGTCTGAACCTGGCTATGGAACTGGAAGAAAGAGGATTTTTAAAGGAGCAGGGTGTTCGTCTGATTGGTACGACAGCCGAAACCATTAAAAAAGCAGAAGACCGTCTGGAATTTAAACTTACCATGGAGAAAATCCATGAACCGATCGCAGCTTCTAAAGTAGTAGAATCTGTAGAAGAAGGTGTGGAATTTACTCAGACGATTGGCTATCCTGTAGTTCTTCGTCCGGCTTATACATTAGGCGGAAGCGGTGGTGGAATTGCGCATAATTATGAAGAACTGACAGAAATTCTGGAAAATGGTCTCCGTCTTTCCCGTGTAGGACAGGTTCTGGTAGAACGTTGTATTGCAGGATGGAAAGAGATTGAATACGAGGTAATGCGTGACAGTGCAGGAAACTGTATCACAGTTTGTAATATGGAAAATATTGACCCGGTTGGTGTACACACCGGTGATAGTATTGTTGTTGCGCCATCTCAGACATTGGGTGATAAAGAATATCAGATGCTTCGTACATCTGCGCTGAATATTATCAGTGAATTGAATATTACAGGTGGATGTAATGTGCAGTATGCATTAAACCCAGACAGTTTTGAATATTGCGTTATTGAAGTAAACCCACGTGTAAGCCGTTCCTCAGCGCTGGCTTCTAAGGCGACCGGTTATCCGATTGCAAAAGTAGCAGCTAAAATTGCACTCGGTTATACATTGGATGAGATCAAGAATGCTATTACAGGAAAGACATATGCCAGCTTTGAACCAATGCTGGACTACTGTGTAGTTAAGATCCCAAGACTTCCATTTGATAAGTTTATCAGTGCAGAACATACATTAACAACACAGATGAAGGCTACCGGTGAAGTTATGAGTATTTGTGATAACTTTGAAGGTGCTTTGATGAAAGCAATTCGTTCCCTGGAGCAGCATGTAGACTGTCTGTTATCTTATGATTTCAGCAATCTGGATGAAGATGGACTGATGAAACAGCTGAAAAAAGTGGATGATCGTCGTATCTGGGTTATAGCAGAAGCATTGCGTCGTGGTATTTCCTATGAAGTAATTCATGAGATCACGAAGATTGATATCTGGTTTATTGATAAACTGGCAATTCTGGTAGAAATGGAAGATGCATTAAAGAATCAGGAACTGACTCCGGAACTGTTAAAAGAAGCAAAGAGAATCGAGTTCCCGGACAATGTAATTGCCAGACTGACAGGTAAGACAGAAGAACAGATCAAAGAAATGCGTTACGCAAACGGCATTACAGCAGCATATAAGATGGTAGATACCTGTGCAGCAGAATTTGCTGCAACCACACCATATTACTATTCTGTATTTGGCAGTGAAAATGAAGTAATGGAAACCAATGACCGTAAGAAGGTTCTGGTTCTTGGTTCCGGTCCGATCCGTATCGGACAGGGAATCGAGTTTGACTTCTGTTCCGTACATTGTACCTGGGCATTTGCGAAAGAAAATTATGAGACAATCATCATCAATAACAATCCGGAAACAGTTAGTACAGACTTTGACATTGCAGATAAGCTATATTTTGAACCATTGACTCCGGAAGATGTGGAAAATATTGTAAATATCGAAAAGCCAGACGGAGCCGTTGTACAGTTTGGTGGACAGACAGCAATCAAACTGACAGAAAGTCTGATGAAGATGGGTGTGCCAATTCTTGGAACTTCCGCAGAAAATGTAGATGCAGCAGAAGACCGTGAGCTGTTTGATGAGATTCTGGAAAAATGCGAGATCCCGAGACCACAGGGACATACAGTATTTACAGCAGAAGAAGCAAAGAAAGCTGCTAATGAACTGGGATATCCGGTACTTGTAAGACCATCTTACGTGCTGGGTGGTCAGGGTATGCAGATTGCGATCAATGATAAAGACGTGGATGAATTTATTGGAATTATCAACCGTATCGCACAGGATCACCCGATTTTGGTAGATAAATACCTGATGGGTAAAGAGATCGAAGTAGATGCAGTATGTGATGGAACAGATATTCTGATCCCTGGAATCATGGAACACATCGAGAGAGCAGGTATCCATTCCGGAGACAGTATTTCTGTATATCCGGCACAGAGCATCAGTGAAAGTGTAAAGAAAACTATTGAAGAATACACCAGAAGACTTGCACAGTCCCTGCATGTTATTGGATTGATTAATATTCAGTTTATTGTGTGTGGAGAAGAAGTATATGTTATCGAGGTAAATCCTCGTTCCAGCCGTACAGTTCCATATATCAGTAAGGTGACAGGTATTCCGATTGTACCGCTTGCTACAAAAGTAATTCTTGGCGCAAAGATCAAAGATCTGGGATATGAACCGGGACTTCAGCCAGAAGCAGATTATTTTGCTATCAAAATGCCGGTATTCTCTTTTGAGAAGATCCGTGGTGCAGATATCAGCCTTGGACCGGAAATGAAGTCTACAGGAGAGTGTCTTGGTATTGCAAAGACATTTAATGAAGCACTTTACAAAGCATTCCTGGGTGCCGGAATCCGCCTGCCGAAGCATCACAACATGATCATTACCGTTCGTGATGAGGATAAAGAAGAAGCAGTCAAGATCGGAAAACGTTTTGAAGCACTGGGTTATAATATCTTTGCAACAAAGGGAACTGCCAAAGCTCTGATGGATGCTGATGTGCAGGTTCGCCTGACACGTAAAATTGAACAGGAATCACCGAACATTCTGGATCTGATTCTTGGACATAAAATAGATTTGGTTATTGATATCCCGTCTCAGGGTGTAGACAAGAGTAAAGATGGTTTTGTTATTCGTCGAAATGCTATCGAAACAGGTGTAAATGTACTGACAGCCATAGATACAGCAGGAGCGCTCGCATCCAGTCTGGAAAATGCAGATGTAACAAAACTTTCCTTGATTGATATCGCAACGATTTAAGAAATTAAAAAAGAATTATCTGAGAACAGACAGTTCTAAGATAGGGGAAGGTATGACTCATAATGAGCCATACCCTCCCTTTTTGTGTATTTAGCACAAAAACAGACTTGGAAAACTGTGTACTATGGAGAAGTGCACAATTATGATTGATGCCAAATAATATCTGTGATATTGTCAGAGATAATTCTACAAATGGGCTGTAAATGGCTGAGAAAGGATTGTATATGGATAGACAGAGTGAGAAATACTGTGCATATGTTCAGATTCTAAAAGAAGAATTAATCACAGCAATGGGATGTACAGAGCCGATTGCACTTGCATATGCGGCGGCAAGATGCAGAGAGATACTTGGAAAACTTCCGGAAAAAATAAGCGTAGAAGTGAGCGGAAGTATCATAAAAAATGTAAAATCAGTAGTTGTTCCGAATACAGGAGGAATGAAAGGCATTCAGGCAGCTGTTGCAGCTGGGATTGTTGCAGGAAAAGCTGAGAAAAGGCTGGAGGTTATTTCAGAAGTAACAGAGGAAGAATGCAGAGAAATTCAGCAATATGCGGAACAAACAGAGATAGAAATTTGTCACTTAAACAGTGAGCATGTATTTGATATTCTTATTACGGCTTTTTGTGGAGAAGATACGGCAAAAGTGCGTATTACAAATTATCACACGAATATTGTGCTGGAAGAAAAAAATGGGAAAACATTGCTGGAGACGATGGTAGAAGGTGATCATGAGGAAGGTCTGACAGACCGCAGCCTTCTGGATATGGAAGATATATGGGATTTTGCAATGACATGTGATATTGCAGATGTAAAAGATATTCTGGATCATCAGGTGGACTGCAATATGGCAATTGCAGAAGAAGGAATGAAACATCCGTATGGTGCCTGTATTGGTCAGGTGTTGCTTGATGCGTGGGGAGATGGGATCCGTAATCGTGCCTGTGCGAAGGCAGCGGCAGGATCAGATGCCAGAATGAGTGGTTGTGAACTTCCGGTTGTGATTAATTCCGGATCAGGAAATCAGGGAATTACATGTTCTGTACCGGTTGTTGAATATGCGAAAGAGCTGCAGTCCGGAGAAGAGAAAATGTATCGTGCGCTGACACTTTCCAATCTGGTAGCGATACATCAAAAAACAGGAATAGGAAGACTCTCCGCATTCTGTGGGGCTGTTTGTGCGGGAATTGCGGCAGGTACTGGAATAGCATATCTGCGAGGCGGTAATTACAAAGAAGTTACACATACCATTGTAAATGGTTTGGCAATTGTTTCTGGTATTATTTGCGATGGAGCAAAACCATCCTGTGCGGCTAAAATAGCATCGTCGGTGAATGCCGGTATTCTTGGATATGAGATGTATATTCGGGGACAGCAGTTCTATGGTGGAGACGGACTCGTGGCAAAAGGAGCCGATAATACCATTCGCAATATCGGACGTCTCGGAAAAGATGGCATGGCGGGGACGAATGATGAGATTATTAAAATTATGATAGAATAGGAATTCATCGTGCCTGTGTAAACGAAAAACATGTTTCTGAAATTGCAGATGAAAAACATTTGATCATAAAAAATATCCTGATAAATCATTGGCTGGTCAAGCCTGATGATTATCAGGATATTTTTTAGTTATCTTCTTCAGAAGTATCTGCTGTGTATACCTGACGTTTTCTTGCCATTTCGTCACTTGCAAGATATTCATCGTAGGTAGTGATCTTGTCAATCATGGAACCGTTTGGAAGAATTTCCATAATACGGTTAGCAGTTGTCTGAACGATCTGGTGGTCACGGGATGTAAAAATAATTACACCAGGGAACTTGATCATACCATTATTCAATGCGGTGATTGATTCCATATCCAGGTGGTTGGTAGGTTCATCAAAAAGCAGAACATTGGCACCGCTGATCATCATCTTTGAAAGCAGGCAGCGTACCTTTTCACCACCGGAGAGAACTTTTACTTTCTTTACTCCGTCATCACCGGCAAAGAGCATACGTCCAAGGAAACCTCGTACATATGTGGCATCTTTGATTTCAGAATACTGTGTCAGCCAATCAACAATGATCAGATCATTGTCAAATTCTTTGGTGTAATCTTTCGGGAAGTAGGACTGGGTAGTAGTAACACCCCATTTATAGCTTCCAGAGTCTGGTTCCATTTCGCCGGAGAGGATTTGAAGCAGAACAGTCTTTGCAAGTTCATTTCCACCAACCAGGGCGATTTTGTCATCATGACCAACGGTAAATGTCAGATTATCAAGGATTTTTACACCTTCGATGGTCTTGGTCAGTCCTTCTACAGACAGAACTTCGTTACCGATTTCACGGTTTGGACGGAAATCAATGTATGGATATTTACGGCTGGACGGCTTGATTGTATCCAGCTCAATTTTTTCCAGAGCACGTTTTCTGGAAGTAGCCTGTTTGGATTTGGAAGCATTGGCACTGAATCGGGAAATAAATTCCTGAAGTTCTTTGATCTTCTCTTCCTTTTTCTTGTTCGCTTCTTTCATCTGCTTGATCATCAGCTGACTGGATTCATACCAGAAATCATAGTTTCCGGCATAGAGCTGAATCTTACCATAGTCAATGTCGGCAGTGTGGGTACATACTTTATTCAGAAAATAACGGTCATGGGATACGACGATTACGGTATTTTCGAAGTTAATCAGGAATTCTTCAAGCCATTCAATAGCAGCCAGATCCAGGTGGTTGGTAGGCTCATCCAGGAGAAGAATATCAGGATTACCGAACAGGGCTCTTGCAAGCAGAACTTTGACTTTTTCACTACCGCTTAAGTCTTTCATAATTGCATAATGAAGTTCTGTGTCAATACCCAGACCATTTAACAGCTGTGCAGCGTCAGATTCTGCTTCCCATCCATTCATCTCTGCAAATTCACCTTCCAGTTCGCTGGCACGGATTCCGTCTTCATCAGAAAAATCTGGTTTCGCATAGATGGCTTCTTTTTCTTTCATGATATCGTATAGTCTCTGATTTCCCATAATAACGGTATCCAGAACCGGATATTCATCATATTTGAAATGGTTCTGTTCCAGAACGGAAAGACGCTGTCCCGGTGTAATGACGATATCTCCATTTGTGGTGTCCAGTTCTCCGGACAGAATTTTTAAAAATGTGGACTTTCCGGCACCGTTGGCGCCGATCAGACCATAACAGTTGCCTTCGGTAAATTTTATATTCACATCTTCGAATAATGCTTTTTTACCAATACGCAGTGTCACATTATTTGCACTGATCATAAAAAATCTCCTTAACATATAATAACTATCTAATAAGTCTCATACTGTATTGTAACTGATAATTTGAAAAATGCAAGTGTTTATTGAGGAAATAACGCAGATATGCTATACTTATAATATTATGCGTATGTTTAGTAAATCAAAGAACAAAAAACCACAGGCAGAATACAGAAAGGACAGGTCATGAGCAAAAAGAAAAGAAAAAAGAAAAAACGATTTCGCTGGATCAAGTTCTTTTTTGAAATTGTAATTCTGGCGGCAATGGCTTTTGCATTATTTATTGCATATAAATATACAAAGATTACGAGAACTAATATACAGGAAGATCAGCTGGTAGTGAATACCGATATATCAGAAGATGAGAGAAATCGTATGAAGAACTATACGACGTTGGCATTTTTCGGTGTAGATTCCAGATCCGGAGCATTGGACTCTGGGACAAACAGTGATACGATCATGGTGTGCAGTATCGAAAATGCTACAAAAGAAGTACATCTGGCATCGGTTTATCGGGATACCTATCTGGATACGACAGGAGGAGAATACCGAAAGTGTACAGAAGTATATTCGATTGGCGGAGTACAGCAGTCACTCAGCATGCTGAATAAAAATCTGGATTTGAATATCACCGATTATGTCACGGTGAATTTTCAGGCTCTTGTGAAACTGGTGGATCTTTTCGGAGGTGTGGATATTACACTTTCAGAAGGAGAAGTGGTATGGCTTAACGGCTACCTGGTGGAAGAGCGGGAGGTACTGGGAATGGAATGTGAGGATGTCCCGGGACCTGGATTACAGCATTTGAATGGTATGCAGGCTTTGGCGTACAGCAGAATCCGATATATCGGACTAGACTATGAAAGAACAGAAAGACAGCGGACAGTGTTGGAGCAGGTGCTGAAGAAAGCACAGGATTGTGATCTTTTTATGTTGAATGATGTGATAGATACGATTTTACCGATGGTATCTACCAGTTTGTCAGCGGCAGAACTGTTAAAACTGGCATCTGGAATAGGAAAGTACACAATGGATGAGACAGTAGGCTTCCCTTTTGATAAAACTACAATGGAAGTGAATAACAGTGATTGTGTTATACCGGTGAATCTGCAAGATAATGTGAGCCAGCTACATGCTTATTTATATGGAAGTGAAAATTATACTTCATCCGATGCAGTGCAGGAAATCAGCAATGAAATAGCATCCGTTACAGGTATCTGGTAATTTGGAAAATATGTTACGATTGCAGCATGGTCAAGATAGATCATGCTGTTTTTGCTTAGTCAGAAAATTTTTTCATGTGAAAGATGAATGGAACACATATGGTGAGGTAAACGATAATGAAAAAGAAACGAGAACGTTCTGCAGCAGGCAGAGTCGCATTATACGGGGTATTGATTGCATTGGCTATGGTGCTTAGTTATATAGAAGTTCTGATTCCACTGCCGATTGGGATACCTGGGGTGAAGCCGGGACTGGCTAACCTGGTAGTTTTTCTTGCATTATATTCTTTGAGTGCGCAGGAAGCATTTTTGATTTCTATGGTAAGAATTATACTGGTGAGTATCACATTTGGAAACGGATCAGCGTTTTTGTATAGTATGGCGGGTGGACTGTTAAGTTTTTTGGTTATGTGGATCTTCCAGAAAAGGAAAATTTTGCTGCCAACAGGGGTAAGTATAGCTGGTGGAATTGCACATAATGTAGGACAATTGCTGATGGCAGCGGTAATTTTGGAGAATGGTGCGGTATTTACCTATTTTCCGGTACTTTTGGCGGCAGGGTGCATAACTGGCGGTCTGATCGGAATTTTAGGAGGTCAGATTCAGAAGCATATTCCAAAAGTTTGATAATAAACTATCGAATGTTGACAAAAAAATAACTATTTTTAAAAAGAAATTGTTGAAAATGATAGAAAAAGAGTTTATGCTTATATAATATAAAGCTGCGTAAAAAGCTGAAAAGATAAGGAGAAGAGAAAGTATGAAACTACCAACATTCAAGGGCGGTGTCCATCCGGATGATGGCAAAAAGCTCACAAAAGACTGCCCGGTTCAGACTTACCTCCCAAAGGGAGAATTGGTATATCCGCTTTCACAGCATATCGGTGCCCCGGCGAAACCAGTCGTAAAGAAAAACGATATGGTTCTTATGGGACAGATGATAGCTGAAGCAGGTGGATTTGTATCAGCCAATATTGTAAGTTCTGTTTCTGGAAAGGTGAAGGCGATTGAGCCTAGACTTACTGTTTCAGGAGCAAAAGTAGAATCTATCATTATAGAAAATGATGGCAACTATACTCCGATCGAAGGATTAGGACAGTACAGAGATTATGCAAAGATGTCTAAGACTGAGATTCTCGATGCGGTAAAATCTGCAGGTATCGTAGGTCTTGGAGGTGCAGGGTTTCCGACACATGTAAAATTGATGCCGAAGAATCCAGATGAGATCGACTACATAATTGTAAATGGAGCAGAGTGTGAGCCATATCTGACCAGCGATTATCGGATGATGCTGGAGTGCCCGGAGAAAATAGTCAGTGGATTAAAAGTAATGCTGCAGTTGTTTGATCATGCCAAAGGTGTGATTGCAATAGAAGCGAATAAACCAACCGGTATTAAGAATCTTGAAGAACTGGTAAAGAATGAGGATCGCATTGAAGTACGGACTCTGCAGACCAAGTATCCACAGGGAGCAGAACGTAATCTGATTTATGCAGTGACAGGAAGGAAAATCAATTCTACCAAGCTTCCTGCGGATGCAGGATGTATCGTTGACAATGTGGATACTGTGATTGCAATCCATATGGCAGTTTGTGAGACAACACCACTTATGCGCCGAATTTTTACAGTCACAGGAAGTGGTATCAATCAGCCGGGTAACTACAATGTTAAGATCGGAACTTCCTATGCAGAACTGGTAGAGGCATCTGGTGGGTTAAAGGATGGCGTGAAAAAGGTAATATCAGGCGGTCCGATGATGGGAATGGCATTATCTACCGTAGATGTGCCAGTTGTAAAGACTTCATCTGCGCTGACCTGTTTTATGGAAGATGAAGTTGAAAAATACGAAGAGACAGCTTGTATACGATGCGGAAAGTGTGCACAGGTCTGTCCATCTCATGTGATTCCACAGAAGCTGATGGAAGCTGCCCAGCATTACGATATGGAGAAATTTACTGCATTGAATGGTATGGAATGCTGCGAATGTGGATGCTGTACATTCATCTGTCCGGCAAAACGACCGCTGACTCAGGCATTTAAACAGATGCGTCAGGCTGTTGCAGCGGAAAGAAGAAAGAAGAAATAGGAGGAAGAATTGTGAACGGTTTTTTTAATGTGTCTTCCTCACCGCATGTCCGCAGTGGAGAGACAACAAGAAGTATTATGTTAGATGTGGCAATAGCCCTGATTCCGGCATCTGCATTTGGAGTATATCGTTTTGGAATCTATGCGCTTTGGGTATTGCTGATATCTGTAGCGTCTGCAATTTTATCAGAATATGCATTTCAGAAAATAACAGGTCAGAAAGTGACGGTTACAGATGGAAGTGCACTGGTAACAGGACTTTTGATCGGCATGAATATGCCACCGGAGATTCCGCTGTGGATTCCGGTATTAGGAAGTGTTTTTGCAATTATTTTTGTAAAACAGTTTTTTGGAGGAATCGGACAGAACTTCATGAACCCGGCTCTTGGAGCAAGATGTTTCCTGCTGATTTCCTTTACAAAGTTAATGAGCGATTTCTCTGTAGATGGTGTATCAGGTGCAACGCCTCTGGTGCAGCTTTCTTCTGAGGGAAGTACAAATCTGACTAATGCGTTCCTTGGATTTATTTCCGGAACAATCGGAGAAGTATCCGCATTGGCGTTATTGATTGGTGGAGCATACCTGCTGATCAGAAAAGTCATCACATGGGAAATTCCGGTAATTTATGTAGTGACTTTTGCAGTGTTTGAGTTTATTTTTGGCGGACATGGATTTTCACCTGTTTTTGTAGCATCTGAAATCTGTTCCGGAGGACTGCTTCTGGGTGCCATCTTTATGGCAACAGATTATGTAACAAGCCCTATGACAGAAAAGGGTAAAGTTGTATATGCAGTTCTGCTTGGTATCCTGACAGGTGTTTTCCGTACATATGGAGCATCGGCAGAAGGTGTATCTTACGCAATTATCATTAGTAACCTTCTGGTACCATTGATTGAACGTGTGACAATGCCGACTGCATTTGGTTATGAAGCAAATGCAATGGGAAGCAAAGATGCAGCTGTTTCTTTCAAGACGTACAAACCAGCTATTTCTCTTCTGGTTATTACGGTAATTGCCGGTCTGGCACTGGGTGCTGCTTATGAGATGACCAAGGGCCCTATCCAGAAGGCAGAAGAAGCGGCAGCAGTAGCTGCATATGTATCCGTATGCCCGGATGCAGCAGACTTTGAAGAGTCTGAAGATCTGGAAGCAAAGGCAGAAGAACTGGCAACATCTGACAGTGATATTTCCAACGGTACTTATGGTAACATCGTATTTGAAAGTGTATATCAAGGTGTTGATGCTTCAGGAAAAGCAGCAGGTTATGTTGTAAATGTAACATCCAAAGACGGTTTTGGCGGAGATATCACAATTACAGTCGGTATTTCTGAAGACAAGATGGTAACAGGTATGGAATTCCTTACCATCAATGAAACAGCAGGACTTGGTATGAATGCACAGAATCCAGACTTCATGAATCAGTTTATTGGTAAGTCCGGTTCATTTAATCTTGTGAAAGATGGTGCTTCCGGAGAAAATGATATCCAGGCACTCAGTGGTGCAACCATTACTTCCACCGCTGTAACAAATGCAATGAACGCGGCACTGTACTTGATTAGCAGTGCGGCAGAGTAAAGGAGGTGCGAGTGATGAATCCATATAAAGAGCGAATTTTAAATGGTATCATAAAAGAAAATCCAACATTTATCCTCGTGCTGGGTATGTGTCCGACACTGGCAGTTACCACATCGGTAAAGAATGGTCTGGGAATGGGATTGTCTACCATGGCGGTTCTGATTCTTTCAAACCTGTTGATTTCAGCATTGAGA